>CAZJXA010000027.1:15875-22455 GCA_964549785.1 uncultured Phycisphaeraceae bacterium
GGTCGGGAGGCCCGAGCCGACGGTGTTCACACCGACGAATGCGCCCGAACCGCTGCTGATGAACAACTGGCCGTTGAAGATGTTGACACAACGGACATTGGTGGGCGAGGCGGTGATCTGGGTGGTGGTCGAAGCGCCGTGAGAGAGGAAACGCACGCCGTTGCTGCCGCCGGTGGCCCAATAGCGGGAACCGTCGTCGGTGGCGACGCCGCGGATGCTGGCACCGCCCAAGGCGTCGGTGATTCCCGTGGTGGTGTCGACGTTGCCGGAAAGGTCTATGCGGGCGATGCTGCGGCTGGCGACCGTGAGCGAACTGCTGGAGATGCTGGCGACCCCGGGGGCGGCGTCGTAGCCGCCCAAGGTGAAGTAGCGACCGTCGGACGACACCGCGAGTTCACCCTCTGAATTGGCGGTGCCGCTGAGCGTGAGCCGGCGGTCGGAGCCCACGCTCGTCGTCGGCATCGGGATGCTCTGGACGAGCGAGCCAGCCAAGGTGTATTCATCGAGGAAGGTGGCCTGAGACTGGTTGTTCATGGCCGCGGACCCGGTGCCGAGGCGGACGACGACAAGGTTGCCCGTCGTAAAGGGACCGGCGAGGGCGGTGCCGCCGGTGACGAGCAGGGCGACGATCGAAAGGGAAACGCGTGACATCGTGATCTCTCCATGCGGCCCTTGGCACCGTCGGGCGTCATGCAGGGCCCGACCGCCGGACCGCGGCTTGGGCGCTCGCGGAAAGCGGGCATCGTGCCCGACCGCCAGCGGAAAGCTGCGAAGAACGGAAACCCAGCATGGCCCTTGGTGGAAGGCCTCTCTCTTGATGGGCGGGGCACTTACCCCACCACTCCTATGAACTTACAGGGTATCAGGACTCGCGCCCGAGCACAAACGGAGATTGTGGAGAGAAGTAAGGTGGTTTTCGGGCTATTGGACGGATTCGGTATCCGGGGGAAGAGCGGGAGCGCTGCGCGGAGTGGGCACTTCGGGTGTCGGGTGCGCGAGGTTGAGGGTGCGGACCTGCGGTATTTTGAGGGCGACGCCCGCGACCACGAGGAGCGTTCCGATTCCGCCGCTGACGACCGAGACGACGGGGTTGAAGAGGCGGGCGACGAGGCCGGATTCGAAGGCCCCGATTTCGTTGGAGGACTCGATGAAGACGGAGTTGACTGCTGAGACACGTCCACGGAGGTGTTCGGGCGTGCGCTCCTGAACGAGAACATGACGGACCACGACGGAGATGTTGTCGACCGCTCCCAAGGCAAAGAGACAGACCAGCGACAGGATCACGTTGGTAGAAAGCCCGAAGACGATGGTGAAGATGCCGAAGGCCGCGACGGACCACAGGAGTGCCCTTCCGGCGTGGCCGAAGACGGGGCGGTGGGCCAGATAAATCGCCATGAGGAATGCGCCGACGAAGGGTGCGGCCCGCAGGAGCCCGAGGCCCATTGGTCCGACATGAAGGATGTCGTCGGCGTAAAACGGCATAAGCGCGGTGGCGCCACCCAGGAGAACGGCGAAGAGGTCGAGCGTGATGGCCGCGAGGATTGATTTCTCGGTCCATACGTGGGACATGCCTGCGGAAATACTGCGCCACGAGAAGGCATCGGTCGATCGAAGGCTCGGGCGGGGGTCCAGGACGAACGCGAAGAGGCCGAAGAGGATGCATCCGAGAGCGGTGATGACGTAGACGGGCCATGCGACGCGGTATTCCGCGAGCATGACACCGGCCACGAGGGGGCCGACCGCCGCGGAAAACTGGAAGACGCCGCTGTTCCATGTGACGGCGTTGCCGAAGGCGGTGCCGGGAACGATGAGCGGAAGAAGCGTGGCGCGTGATGGACCGTTGAAGACGCGGGCGCAGCCTGTGAGCGAGAGCAGCACATACGTGACCCACAGGGGTGCCTCGGTATAGGACGCGAGAGCAAGCCCCGCGATGACAACACCCATGGCGAATTGGGTGGCAATAAGGACGTTGCGCTTGTTGAAACGATCGATCAGGTGCCCTGCCGGGAGGGCCAGCGCGATGACCGGGAGGGCACGGGCGATGCCGACAAGGCCGACGGCGAGGGGATCACCGGTTCGGAGTTTGATCTCCCAACCGATGGTCATGCCGAGCATTTGGAGGCCCATCGAGGAGACGAGGAAGCCCGCGGCGAAGTTGCGATAGTTGGCGTGCCGGATCGCGGCGTACGCGTCGTGTGGAGGTGAAAGGAGCGGCGGGGCGGGTTCGGGTGGCGAAGCGGCGGGCAACGGGCAATGGCTCCGGATTGGAGTGGATGGGGATGCGCTGCGGCAGCGTATCCGGCGGTTCCGGCCGGGTGCGCGCGCTACATGCGAGGGTCGCGCGGGCGGCGCCATCACCACGCGCTGCTCTGGCTCGGGCGCTGACACATGACGGTCGCCACGGGCCAATCATTCGATTATGCGGGACCAGCGGCAGACATTCGCGGCGTTGGGGGTGGTATCCCTAGCGGTTTTCTTTGCGTGGGTGGCCCATCGCCGAGATACGCGGTTGACCGACCCTCGTGCGGAACAGACAGCCCGAATCGTGATATCGGATCGTGTGTTCCACCTGGATATAGCCGACGACGAATGGGAAATTGAACGCGGGCTCGGGTTTCGGACGGGTCTGGCCGAAGACGGCGGAATGATCTTTGTTTTCGACGAGCCGAGTGAACAGATGTTCGTGATGCGGGACTGTGTCATCCCGATCGATGTTGTCTTTCTTGATGCGACGGGGGCGGTGCTCGCGGTTCATGAGATGGTGCCAGAGCCCCCCAGATCGGAGGCCGAGCGGGCGGGGACCGAGGGCGGCGAAGATGCCTACGTGGGTCGCCTTCGGGGCTATTCGAGCGGGGGCGAAGCCTCATTCGCGATTGAAGTTCGCGGCGGCACGGCGAAGGCGTGCGGAGTGGTGGCGGGTGACAGGATACAAATCGATTTGCGAGAACTACAAGGCGGGACGAGATAGCACTCGGTGGATATTCAGGACACTGTTGACAGCCTTATTGCCCGTCGTTGAACGGAAAGACGGGTTCCGATATGAAGGGAAAATAATTCGATTTTACTTTCGGCCAACTGTTGCGCGCCCAAAATCTCCCGGCTGAACCCGCACGAACGAGAGGCGGGCGATGTGGGGTCTCCCGGGAGGATTTTCTTATGAGCGATGGAAAGACAGTGCTGGCTCCGACGGGGCACGGGCGTCGTAACTTTCTGCAGATCGCTGGCGCTGCGACCGCGGCGGGCGTAGGCCTGTCGATGCTGCCGAGTGAGGCAACGGCTCAGCGTGGCGGGCTTGATGCCGCCGTTCTGAACTTTGCGCTCAATCTTGAATACCTCGAGGCTGAGTACTACGCGTACGCAACCACCGGCCAGGGCATCGAAGCCCAGGGCGTGGGCGTGGACGGCCTCGGAACCCCGGGCACCGTCACTATCAAGCCGAACCCTGAGGTTAATTTCGCGACCCCCGCGATCGCGCAATACGCCGCCGAGATCACTGCGGACGAGATCGCGCACGTCGTCTTCCTCCGGGCCGCCCTGGGCACCAAGCGTGTGGCGCGTCCGGCGATCGATCTGCTGAACAGTTTCAACGGGCTGGCCCAACTCGCCGGGCTTGGCGCGTCGTTCGACCCGTTCGCGAACGAAGACAACTTCCTGATTGGCTCGTTCGTCTTTGAAGACGTCGGCGTTACCGCGTACAAGGGTGCAGCCCGCCTGATCGCCAACAAGGACTTCCTTGAAGCGGCCGCCGGAATCCTGGCGGCTGAGGCGTACCATGCCGCCATCATCCGCACGGTGATGTTCTCCCGCGGTCTGTCGGCACCTGCCCAGGCGATCTCGGACGCTCGCGATTTCCTCGATGGAACGGGTGCCGACAAGGATCAGGGAATCTTGGATGGTGCGGGCAACGCGAACCTCTTCCCGGGCGACGCCAACGGCTTGGCCTTCAGCCGCAGCGCCCAGGAAGTCCTCAACATCGTCTACGGCAGCCAGACCGGCGTCCCGGGCACGTTCTTCCCCGCGGGTCTGAACGGCGCGCTTCGTTAAGTCGCTTTCGTCATCCCGGTCGTTCGGGGTGCCCCACTCATCTGCACGGTCGACGCCTTCCGCTGTTGCGGCGAAGGCGTCGGCCTGTCTCTCGGGACTCTCAACTTTCTTTGGAGGAGTTTTCATGTCCATTCGCACACAGATTGTCGTCGCCGGGCTTTTGGCTGCGGCCGCCGCGACGGCGCAGGCGCAGACCGCGTACACCATCGGAGCGGGCGGCGGCACGTTGCTGAGTTTCGATGTCGCCACCCCCGGCGTCGTGACGACCGTCGGCTCGTTCAACGGTGCCCAGACGTTCCTTGACGGAATCGATTTCCGTCCGCTCGACGGTCGCCTGTACGGGTATCTCGACTCGACCGACTCGTTCTACACGGTTGATCTGACGACCGCGACGCTGACGCTCGCGTCGGTGGGGCCGGCGGCCGCTCCGAGCAACACGTTCCACGTCGGGCTCGACTTCAATCCGCAGATCGACCGTCTCCGCCTCATCACCGACAGTTCTCAGAACATCGTCTTCAACCCGAATTCCGGGACGGCCGCGAGCTTCACCGACTTGGCGTACGCCGTGGGCGATCAGAACGAGAACGCGAGTCCGGCGATCATCGAGAACGCCTATGACCGCAACGTGGCCGGTACTGCCGCCACGCTGCAATACGCGATTGATTACAACCTCAACGCGCTCGTCACCCTGGCCAACAACACGGGCGTGCTGACGACCCGCGGCAGCCTCGGCATCGACGTCAACGAGTTCACCGGCTTCGACATCTTCACCCGCAACGGGGACACCGCCTACGCCATCTTCAGCAACACCACGGGTTCGTCGTTTTACACCATTAACCTCGCCACGGGCGCGGCGACCGCGGTTGGCGCGATTCCCTCCGTCGATCCCCTGTACGGCCTCGCGGTCATCCCCGCACCTTCGGCGCTCGGCCTGTTGACCGCCGGCCTGATGTTCGCCGGGCGGCGTCGCCGGTAAGAAGTCTTTTGGGTTGATTACTGTTCGTCTCCGCAAGACCGACCGGCGTCCTTTGAAGAGGGTTCCGGTCGGTCTTGCGTTTTGGGTCCTGCCCCGACTGCAAGGCGCATGATCCGGCCGACAGCGGGGATAAACTAGTCCGGTCGCCGCTGTAGCTCAGTGGTAGAGCAGTGCTTTTGTAAAGCACGGGTCGAAGGTTCAAGTCCTTTCAGCGGCTTTCTCGTGGATGGTCAGGCAACGGCTTTTTCGAGGTCCACGGTGGCACCGGGAGTTTCGACTCGGGTGCCGCCGCCGGACAGTTCGCGGAGGGTGCGGACCAGATCGGCCATGTCGCCCCGGAGCGGGGCGGTGAACTCCATGAATTGTTCGGTTCGCGGGTGACGAATGCCCAGTGTGCAGGCGTGCAACGCTTGGCGGGCGATCACGGTGCGGCCGGCGGGGTCGATGAATTCGTGGCCGCCGTACATGTCGTCGCCCACGATGGGGTACCCCAGGTGGGAGAGGTGGATGCGGATCTGATGGGTGCGGCCGGTCTTGAGTTCCAACTCGATCAGCGAGTACCCCTTGGGAGCGTTGGCGTCTTTGCGGAGTTCGGGCGGGAGGGGGTATCGTTCGCGCACCCGGGCGATGGTGACGGCGTGCTTGCCGAGTTCGTCATGGCGGACGACGTACTTTTCGCGGAACCCCTTCTCGCGAGACGGGTGCGGCCCCAAGGGGAACTCGATGACCTCGATATCGGGCGAGAAGAGTCCTTCGGCGACGGCGATGTAGCGCTTGTCGACTTTGCGGTGCTCGAACTGGTGCCCTAATTTCCAGTGGGCCTCGTCCTGCTTGGCGAACACGATGCATCCGGACGTGTGGCGGTCGAGGCGGTGGACGACGCCGGGGCGCGCGAATTCATCGCCCACGGACGAGAGCGCTCCGCCGGAGTTGGGAGCGTTTTGAAAGTGCCACGCGAGCGCACTCAGCATGGTTCCGCTGAGGTGGCTGCGGGCCGGATGCACAATTATGTCGGGCTGCTTGTTGACGACGATAATGAGTTCATCTTCGTAGAGAACGGCGAGCGGGATATCTTCGGGCTGGATGTTTTTGGGGGGCGGGGGCGGGACCACGACTTCCACCACGTCGCCGGCGCGGAGCACTGTCGAGGCCTTCGGGACCTTTTCGTTGACGATCACGCCGCCCTCGTCGATCAACTTCTGGAGTTTCGTCCGGCTCATGAAGCCGATGCGATCAACGAGGTACCGGTCGAGGCGTTTCTTGAGATCACGACGGATCTCGAAGGTCACGCGGCGCAGTTCTGCATCGTCCTCGGCTTCGGCGCCGGAGGTTTGTCCTTGCTCGACCGCGGCACGGAGAGCGTCTTCCGACACCTTGCCACCCGGCAGGAGCAGCCCGTTCGCGCGGGCGACGTCATCGGCATTGCTGTGGGTATTGGCGCCGGTGCTGCGGGCGCGGTCGGCATCGCCCGCGCGGGGCGAACTCATTTTGGAGCGGCCGGGGTGGGAGCGGGCTGTGTCGAAGGTGGCGCGGCGGGCGGTGTGGTGGGAGGAGTCGCGG
>CAZJXA010000028.1:0-22171 GCA_964549785.1 uncultured Phycisphaeraceae bacterium
GGGGGGCTGGGGGGGGTATGCCGGTTACGACTCGGTGCGATACGCGGAGGGGGAGAAGTTGCCGTTCGCTGGGGCGCCGCGGGATGATCGGGACCTCCCGGATGTGGATTTCGCGTTGTATGACGGCGTGGTGGCGTTTGACCACGTCGGCAAGGTGGTGCACGTCGTGCACTTGGCGGTCATGGATTCGGAGGACGACGCCGCGGCGGTATATCGCAAGGCGGCGGCCCGAATTCGCGAGCGGATTGAGGCGCTGTCGACGCATAGCAAACCGCTCTCGCCGGGAGTGTTGAGGGGCCCCAAGGGGGCTCGGGCGGCGAAGGCGGGAACGTCGAACCTGACGCGCGATGCTCACGGCGTGATGGTGGCGCGGGCCAAGGCGTACATCGCGGCGGGCGACGTCTTTCAGGTGGTGGTGGGGCAGCGGTTTGAGCGTGCGAGCCAGGCGGACCCGTTCGACGTATACCGCGCGCTGCGGGCCGTCAATCCGAGCCCGTACATGGTGTATATGCAGGGGGCGGGGTGCATTCTGGTCGCGAGCAGCCCGGAGATTTTGTGCCGCGTCAAGCGGACGGGCGAGGGGTTGGAAGTCACGAACCGGCCGCTCGCGGGGACGCGGCGTCGGGGCGGGACGCAGGCGGAGGACGCAGCGCTGGCGACCGAGCTACTCGCGGACCCGAAGGAACGGGCCGAGCACATCATGCTGGTGGACTTGGGCCGCAACGACGTCGGCCGCGTGTCACAGCCCGGCACGGTGGCCACGCCCGCGCTGATGCAGATCGAGCGGTACAGCCATGTGATGCACATCAGCAGCACGGTGACGGGCTGCCTTCGCGACGGGATCGACTGCTGGGATGCGCTGCGGGCGGCTCTGCCCGCGGGGACGGTCTCGGGTGCCCCAAAGGTGCGGGCCATGCAGGTAATTGATGAGTTGGAACCGGTGCGGCGCGGCCCCTATGGCGGCGGCATGGGGTACGTCGGCCTCGACGGCCAGATGGACATCGCGCTGACGCTGCGGACGATGGTGGTGCCGACGGCGCTCGCGAGTGGGGGCCCGCCGGCCCGATGGGTGTACCACCTCCAGGCCTCGGGGGGCATTGTGGCCGATAGCGAACCGGATGCGGAGTTTCAGGAAACAGTGAACAAAGCTGCGGGGCTGGCGCGGGCCATCGAGGTGGCCGAGCAGGCGTTCGGGCGTGACGCTTCGTTGTAAAGGAGCCCTGAACCCACGCTCGGGGCCGCGCGACCCCTCGGTCACCGCTCATCTCCACGCCCCGACTCGCCCTCTACACCATCTGCCGCGACTTCACGACCGCGGCCACCCGCTCCGAGTCGCCCGCAAACGCGATCCCTCGTTCACGGCAGAGCATCCGCGCGGAAATTTGCGACGAAAGGAAAATAGTGGGCAGGCCCGAGCCGGGGTGGGTGCCGCCCCCCACGAGATAGATGTTACTAAACCCCCTGAGTTTGTTCTGCGGGCGCAGGAAGAGCATCTGCCCGAGGTTGTGGGCCAAGTTGAAGGTGGCGCCGAAGTTGATGTTCGAGGCCTCCCAATCGAGCGGTGTGAGTTCAAGTTCACGCTTGATGTGCGGCCGCAGGTCGCCCAGCCCAAACATCTTTTCCAGTTGCCGGAAGGTCTTTTCGCGGTAGCCCGCCCGGGCGGCGTTCCAGTCCACCGGGCTACCCGTGCCGGGCTTCAGGCTGGGTGTTGGGACCAGCACATACAGGGCACTGTGGCCCTTGGGTGCCAGTGAAGGATCGATCGCCGAGGGGTTGCAGACATAGACCGATGGGTCGTCGCTCAGAACGCCGCGGGTGCAGATGTCGGCGAGGTTGCGTTCATAGTCGGCGGACACATAAATCGTGTGGTGGGGCAAGTCCACTTTGCGGTCCAGCCCCAGATACAGCATCGATGTGCTGCATGAATACCGCTTCGCGTCCAGCGTCTTCGCCGAGTAGTCGCCGGCAAGCCCGCGGCCCGCAAGGCTCCGGGCAGCCTCCGGGATCAGATTTTTGATCGCCCACGTCGCATCGGCGTTGATGACCACTTCCTCGTGCTCGATCGTTCGGCCCGCAAGTTCGCCAGTGCCCCCGATCGTCACCCCGGTCGCGCGCGTGCCGTCGCACTCCACACGCGTCACTGGCGCACCGGTCACCATCCGCACGCCCAACTCCCGCGCCAACGTCGCCAGCGCCTGCATCAGTGCATTACACCCACCCACCGGGTGCCACACCCCGAACTCGTACTCCAGAAACGGGAGGATCGTGAAAAGGCTCGGGCACTCAAACGGCGACATCCCGAGGTACTTGCTCTGGAAACTCACCGAAAGTTTCACGAGCGGGTGCTTGAAATATCGGCCCAAAAGACCGTGCACCGAAAGGTGCGGATCGAGCATTGGAGCGAACTTCAGCGCATCAATGTTCAGCAGATCCAACGGCCCCCGCATCGGGTTCCGCAACGTCGATTCCATCCGGCCCAACTTCGCCCGGTTGTCCGCGATAAACCTGGGGAAATTCGCGCCGTCCGCGGCATCAATCTCCCCCAGCCGCCGCGCCATCGCCGCGATGTCCTGGGTCGTGTCCAGGCGGATCGGCTCCGCACCCGGGCGGCCTAGCAACAGCCGGTACATCGGGTCGAGCCGGTGAAGCGTCACATAATCGCCCAGCCGCTTGCCCGCCGCGGCGAAGACCTCTTCCAGCACATACGGCATCATGAAGAACGTCGGCCCGCGGTCAAAGTGGTACTCGCCCAGGTCTCCATGCAGCGTGATGCGGGCCGTACGCCCGCCGACGGTCGGCTGCGACTCGTACACCGTGCAGGAAACGCCCGAAGCCGCCAGCATCACGGCCGCGGCTAAGCCGCCCGGCCCGGCCCCGATGACGGCCACGGAGGCCGCCTTCGGAGTCTGCAACGATTTCACGTTTCGAGTTTCTGGCGTTGGAAGTGTCGTCATGTGAGATTCGTGATCGCGAGGGGCCGGAACCTCTCACCCAGCGTTCGTACAGTAGTGGGTCCTTCGATGGAGGCCGCGTCGCCACGAACACTTCGTATGAACCCAGTCCCGCCGATTCAACACCCGCCCGAGAAGCCCGCAGCCCCGATCTGTGAAGCGTGGGCCAAGTCGCCGCTGACGGAACGAACGGCTTGGGCGGGCCGGTTCCGCCGGCTTGTCGCCCACCATCAGTCAGAACTCTGCACCCTGATGCAGGAAGAAACTGGCAAAACCCACCAGGAAGCCCTCTTCGCGGACGTCGCGCCCCTCCTCGCCGCGATCGGCTGGCTCGAAAGCCGCGCAAGCGGTCTTCTCAAGCCCCGCCGCCAGGGCGGTGGCCCGTGGTGGTTAGGTCGCGTGAAGGTAACGAAGCGACGCGAACCAGCAGGAACCGTTGCCATCATCGCCACCTGGAACTACCCCGTCCAGCTGCTCGGCATCCAACTCGCTCAGGCCTTGGTTGCGGGCAACACCGTCACCGTCAAGCCCTCCGAGAACGCGCCCCGCACACAATCGCTTCTGCTCACGCTCGCGCTCGAATCCGGCCTTCCGCGCGGCACGCTGACGGTTCTGCCCGCCACGCGCGAGGCCGGTGAACGGATCCTCCGCGACTACCGATTCGATCACGTGGTCTTCACCGGTTCGACCGCCGTCGGCCGCACCATCGCTGCGTCGCTCGTGGGCACCTTGACGCCCACCACCCTCGAACTCTCCGGTCGGGATTCCGCCCTCGTGCTCGACGACGCCGACCCCAAACTGGCGGCCAAATGCATCTGGACCGCCGTCACGATCAACGCCGGACAAACCTGCATGGGTCCCCGCCGTGCCTTGGTGCACGAGACGGTGTACCCGCAGTTTGTCGCCGAGATCGCCAAGTTGGCGTCCAAGGCCCGACCCCGGAACGTGGTCAACGAGGCCGCCGCCAACCGCTGTCACGAACTTGCGCAGGCCAGCCTCAGAATGGGTGCCCGTGACGCCACCGGCACGCTCGCCGAGCCGCTGGGGCGGCTGGTTCGGCCGACCGCGCTGCTCGACTGCCGGACGGATCACGAAGTTGTTCAGGGCGACCACTTTGGCCCGTTGCTCGCCGTGGTCCCCGTGGCGAACCTGCGCGAGATGCTGGCGATCCACCGATCGGTCGCGCAGCACTTGGTGACGTCTGTCTTCACGAAGGACAAAGCGCGAGCCCGAGACTTCGTCGCCGATTTAGGCTCGGGCATCGTGATGATCAACGACGTGATGGTCCCGACCGGGCATCCGGGGGTGGGTCTGGGCGGACGCGGGGCCAGCGGTGTCGGTGTTTCGCGCGGCGAAGAAGGCTTGCTCGCGATGACACACCCGGTGTGGGTGACCGAGAGCAACGGGCTCATCCGTCGGATGGCGACGAGTATGAACCCCGGATTGGTTCGATTGACCGGCAGGTTGCTTGGTTGGTGGTACGGTGGCAGCGCGCGTGACCGTTCGCCGGTATCGACCGCAGGCCAGGAGGTCGCTCCGTCCCGCACCCCAGCTTTGGCACAAGCCCCGACGGCCCCCCTCCCGCTCTCCGACACGTTCGACCCATTACCTGACCCAACCGCCGCGCCAGCACCGATCCCCCTCGCACGCCTCGAGAGCGATCTTCCACCGGCCCTTCCATCGGGGGAAGGGGCGCCAACGATTCAAGCGGCGGAGCGCGAGCAGCCCTCGGGGAGTCCTTCAGCATGACGGCATCGGACGGCACGGTTGTGGTCATCGGCGGCGGTCTCGCGGGCCTCGCGGCGGCGGTCGAGTGCGCCTCCGCAGGGCTGCGCGTCACCATCGTCGATCAGAACACGCACTTGGGCGGCAAGATGAACGTCCTGAGTGAAAGCGGCTTTCACTTCGACATGGGACCCACGATCATCACGCTGCCGCAGGTGCTGCGGGGCATCATCCGCCGAACCGGGCGCCGCGTCGAAGACTACATCGACCTCGTCAACCTCGACCCGCAGTGGCGCTGTTTCTACGAAGACAAGACCGTCATCGACCTTTGCCTGAACCCGGACGTGATGGCCAGCCGGCTCGATGCCCAGTTCCCCAACACGCAGGCGGGTTCCGGGTACCGCGCGTTCGTCGAGTACAGCCGCCGCATGATGCGGCTCTCGGGCAAGGTCTTCTTTTACCAGGATCTCGGCTCGGTCTGGGATATGGTGAAGAATCCGTCGAAAGACCCCGGCGTGATGCGCGACGCCCTCGCGATGCGGATGCACTCAACGGTGGCGGGAACCATCCACAAGATGGTCCGCGAGCCGCACGTCCGCCAGATGTGCGAGCATTTCCTCCAGTACGTCGGGTCCAGTCCCTTCCTCGCCCCCGCCATCCTCTCCCTCATCGCGAGCGCCCAGGTCGATCACGGATGCTGGTATCCCATGGGCGGCACCCGCATGGTGGCCCGAAGCCTGGCCCGCCTCGCCTCCGAACTCGGTGTCGAGGCCGTGCTGGGCACCCGCGTGAAACAGATCGATTCAAACGCCGGCCGCGTCACCGGCGTCACGCTCAGCGATGGCCGCTCCCTCCCCGCCAACTGGGTCGTCTCCAATTGCGATGTGCAGCGCACCAATCGCGACCTGATCGGTACCAGCGGCGGCCGGGCCGAACAGGCGCGTATCGCGTCGCAGTACACGCCCGCGTGCAGCGGGTTGGTCCTCTACCTGGGGCTTGACCGGCAATACGAGCACTTGGCGCACCACAACTTCCTCTTCAGCAAAGATTCCAACGCAGAGTTCGACGATATCTACGCGCAGGGAATCCCGGCCCGAGACTGCTCGGTCTACCTCGCCGCGCCCTCCCGCACCGACCCTCATCAGGCCCCGCCCGGCGGCGAAGCCCTCTACGCACTGATTCACACGGCCTACCTCCGTCCCGGTCAGAGGTGGGAGGGCCCGGGGGGAATTCTCGAAACCTATCGCCCCATCGTGATCGACAAACTCAAACGTTTCGGCATGAGCGACATCGAGAAGCACATCGTGGTCGATCGCTTCCTCACGCCCGACGGAATCGAACGCCTGTATAACGCCGAAGGGGGCGCCATCTACGGCCTCGCTTCGCACGGCAAGCTCGCCGGCGGCTTCAAGCCCCGCAACCGCAGCCGCGTGCTGAAAGGGCTCTACCTCGCCGGCGGCTCCGCCAACCCCGGCCCCGGCGTCCCCATGGTTCTCATGAGCGGCGTCACCGCGGCCCGCTCCCTCTGTTCCGACGCCGGTGTTCCCCTGGAGCCCATCCAGTTCGGGCAGGGCATCGAGGTCGGCGCGCCGGGCTGACCTCTGAAGATGGCGACCAGCAAGATTCCAACCCCGCCCATACTGAGCGGTCGATTCAGCCCTCGAATCGCCCGTTTCTTCGCCCGCTACACCCGCCGCCTTTTCGCGCGGAAGTTTGCGAGTGTGCGTGTCGAGCCCGCGGGCTGGCCGCTGCTCGAATCCCTCGACTCCCACATCGGCCCCGCCATCATCGTCCTCAACCACGCCAGCTGGTGGGACCCGCTGCTGTGTGCGCTGGTGGCGCTGACCGCGTGCCCCTCGCGATCCGCCTGCGGCGCGATGGAGCGCACCCAGCTCGAGAAGTTCTCTTTCTTCCGCCGTTTGGGCCTCTTCGGGGTGGATCCCGACGACCCGAACACGCTGGCCCCCATGCTGGATTACGTCCACCGCAACTTCGCCTCCAACCCGAAGGCCACCTTTTGGCTCACACCCCAAGGTGAGTTCGCCGACCCCCGGCGAGCCATCCAGGTCCGCCCCGGGGCCGCCGCCATCGCGGCCCGTGCCGAACGCGTGTGGCCCGGAAGGCTCCGCGTCGTTTCCATCGCCGCCGAATACACCTTCGGCCTCGAGCAACGCCCCGACCTCCTGCTTCGCATTCAGGACGTCCAACCCCTCCGCGCCGATGGTTCTCCCGCCCTCCGCACCGGCATCGGCGGCTGGCAACGCGGCATCACCGCCGCCATGCAGCACAACCAAGACGCCCTTGCCGCCCTCGTGACCGCGCGCTCGCTCGCACCCTTCCGGACACTCCTGGGCGGACGCTCGTCAATCAACCCAATCTACGACTTTTGGCTCCGACTCCGCGGCCAATCCACCGCCCTCGACACCCGCCGCCGTTCAAACTGATTCGCTGCTGCACCCCGGGCTGAAGGCTCATTTTTGATCGTTCCCGCTGAATCCGGCAGAGTCGCCCGCGCCGAATACTCTTGAGATGGACCGGTGTCGCAACCGGCTGTCCCTCGTTCCCATTTCTCACGGAAGCTTTTCACCCGATGTGGCTCATTGTTCTGATGATCGTCGCCGCATCGGTCAGCGCCATCCTGCTGACGATGACGCTGATCAACCTCTGGGTTCTTGGTCGCCCCGGCGTTGCGGTCACCGGCGATCCCCGGTTGGTTTCCATTTGCATCCCCGCCCGCAATGAGGCCCCCAATATCGAGGCGTGCGTCAAAGGCCTACTCGCCAGCAACCACCCCAACGTTGAAGTCCTCGTGTACGACGACCAGAGTACCGACGCAACGTCCACCATTCTCCGTAGCCTGTGCGACATCGACCCCCGCGTGCGAACCACTCCCACGCTCCCCCTTCCCGAAGGCTGGAACGGCAAGCAGCACGCCTGTTGGCGGCTTGCCGCCGCCGCGAAGGGCGATTGGCTGCTGTTCACCGACGCCGATGTCCGCTTCGAGCCCGATGCCGTCGGAACGGCCCTCTCCGAGGCCGATCGATTGCAGGCCGACCTGATCAGCGGGTTCCCCCGCCAGATTACCCGCACCTTCGCCGAATCCCTCATTGTCCCGATGATTTTCTTCGTGCTCTTCAGTTACCTGCCTTTCCCTCGCATGCGCCTCTCGAACGACCCCGCCGCAAGCGCGGGGTGCGGCCAGTTCCTTTTTGTGAGCCGTCGCGGCTACGACGCCTGCGGTGGCCACGCCGGGTTCAAAGATTCCATGCACGACGGCATCCGGATGCCGCGGGCGGTCCGCAGGGCCGGGCTGCAGTCTGACCTCGCCGATATCACGGGCGTGACTTCCTGCCGGATGTATTCGGGTTCGGCGTCAACGTGGCGGGGCTTCGCCAAGAACGCATACGAGGGGTTGGGCTCTCCCTTCTTGCTCCTATTTCTTTCCATCACCCACCTGTCGGCACAGGTGCTGCCTTGGATGGTGTTGGCATGGTCCGGGTTTGCCGCGTTTAATCCCGTTCCCGCCGGCGTCAACACCGTCGCGGTCGGATGGGCGGCGATAGCGGTCGCCCTGATGATCGTGCAGAGGCTGATCCTCGCGGGCTGGTCGCGCACACCTTTGTGGACGGCCGTCCTTCATCCTCTGGCGCTGCTCGCGGTGACCGCCCTCCAGTGGCACAGTTTCGGTATCCATCTGTCGGGCCAGCGGGCATGGAAAGGCCGAATTCAACGATCCACACCCTCGGTGGCCGCGTAAAGTTGAGTCTGAATGCGATTGGCTTTCTGGACAGCACAGGACCGCGAAGAGGCCGGTGAAAAGGCCCGCCGTCTGCATTCCGCGTGGTTAACGGACGCCGTCGTCACCGGCAAGCCGACCCCAAAAATTCCGGTGCGGGAGGTCGAGCAAGGAGGGTTTTCGCGCGTCGCCGCGTCTGCGCTGGCACGCGAACGGGCGGATCGCTGGTGGACCATGGCCCTCGAACGCGTGGACGGATAAAGAGCTGGAAACACAGAGCCCAAGATTTTCTCCCGAGTGCGGGGCTGACTTGGTCGATCTCTTCGGCTCTCCGGCTCCCCGTCTCTTCACCCGGCCCCTCGCGGAATATCCTCTCGCATGCCCGAATCCATACCCAGCCATCCCGATAGTCGGGCTCTCCGCAGTCATATCAGCCGGAAGTGGCTTATCCGCATGATTCTGATCGGGGTCGGTCTGTTCGCGTTCGGGATGTGGGGATTGTTCGATGCGCTGGTCGCCTATCCCAAGCGGGGCGCGGCGGCGGCTTCCTTCGCCGAGTACAACTACCTCGGATCGCTCACGGGCGGACAGTCCGGGAGCATCGACGACCCCGTGAGTGAACTCTCCCGGCTGAAGGCGGCGGGTGACACCGGGAGCAAAGTTGATTGGCTCGAGCAGCTTTCTTACATCGGGCGTTTGGATGCGGCCCACACCAAACTGCCGCGGCCCGACCCGGCGACGGGGGAAACCATCCCGGACGCGGTGAATCGCGGAGATCAACTGGCGAAAGTGTGGACGCGAACCGACGGTGCCGGCCAGAAGAAAGCGCCCAAGCCCCTGGGTGTCTGGGATATTCCTACGCAGTGGTTGATCATGGCCTTGGGCACGGTGCTGGGCCTTTGGATGTTCGCTCTGGTGGGCCTGGTGAAGCGCAAGACCTACACATGGATTCCGGAGAGTCAGCGGCTCGGGCTCCCGGGCGGCGAATCGGTGGTGCCCGATGACGTCGCGGAATTTGACAAGCGCAAATGGCACAAGTTTTTTATTCACCTGCACATCAAGCCCACCCATCCGACGTTGGGTGGCAAAGAGATTCCGGTCGACCTCATGCGCTATGAGCCGGTCGAGGATTGGGTGCTCGAGATGGAGCGCACCGCTTTCCCGCCGCCGCCCCAGCCGCCCACCACAGAGTCCGTGATCGAGGTCAGCAGTGAAGTGCCGACCAAGTCGTTTGACCCCTCCGACCCGGTGCCGGTCACCCCAACTTCCCTGCCTTCCTAGCGGGACACCGCGTGATGCGAGCATGCAAACCGTGAACCTGCGAGATACCATCGAACGTCTACGAGCCGGCGGACTCCCCGAGATCGTTGCCGCTCTCAAGGCGCGCCGGGAGCGGCTCCTCGCCGGACCTGGCCAAGTTGTTATTGCCGGCCTGGCTGTCTTCGTCATCGCAACCGCAATCGCGTTTTTGGTGTGGCCGACGCCCCCTGTCATCCTCCAGGACGAACGGTTCATTCAGGTGGAGCAGGACGACCGAAAGGCACTCATGGCGCTCACACCCGCAGGGTTGGCGGCGGAAGAAAAGAAACGCTCCGCCGCGGCCGCTGCGGCGGGCGACGACGATGCCGACTATGCCCTCGCGGCCTTGGAACGGGCCCGGCGTGTGCGAGAGGAACAGGCGACATCGCTTACGAGTGACCCTTCAACTCGGTTCCCCATCCAGGGCGCACCATGAGCACCGGCGGGTCCGATGACATCACCGCTCGACTCACCGCCGCCTTGGGGTTTGCCCGCGAGGCCGGGCGATCAACGCTCCCGCTCTTTGTCTCGTGGCGAGATCGTGTGGCCTTGGGACTCGAAACCAAACCGGACGGGAGCCCGGTTACCAAAGCCGACCGTGCCGCGGAAGCCCTGATCCGCGACCACATCGGAGCCGTGTTTCCCGGCGACGGCGTCCTCGGTGAAGAGTGGGGGGAGCGCCCCGGCACCACCGGTTTCCGGTGGATTCTCGACCCCATCGACGGCACCGCGAGTTTCATCCGCGGCGTCCCGCTCTTCGGCACCATGATCGGCATCGAGCGGGACGGAACGATGGTCGCGGGGGTCATCGAGTGTCCCGCCTTGGACGAACGCGTTTGGGGGGGCTTGGGGCAACCGGCCCAATACCAAGTGGCCGAGAATCAACCCACACTCGCCCGTGTTTCGCGGATCGCCTCGCCCAAGGAGGCCTGCATCTCCACCACCTCGCCGGAGTATTTCGTGCCGGGCGGTCACTCAGACATCTTCCCGCTTTTGCACCGCCATTTCGGCGTCGTCCGCGGCTGGAGCGACTGCTACGGCTTTGTGCTCTTGGCCACAGGCCGCATCGAGGCCGTGATCGAGCCCTCCGTCAAGGTCTGGGACATCGCGGCGGCCCAGCCCATTATCGAGGCCGCGGGCGGCAGACTCACGGACTTTACGGGGAGGGCATGCGCCACTTCCGGGACCTGCCTCGCGACCAACGGGTTCATCCACGATGCGGCCCGAGACGCCCTGTTTTCGTGAGGGTGGCAGCCACCCCGAAAAGTATTCAGACCCCGCGCTCCCACAAATCGTGCCGCTCCCACGAGCCACCGATCTTCACGTTCACCTGGGCCGCCTCCACCCGCTTCATCCCGAGCCTCTGCGCCAGACGCACGCTGGGGACGTTCAGCGATGCAATGGCCGCCTGCACCCGGTGCAGCCCCAAGCCCGAAGGGGATTCCAACAACGCGTGATCGACCATGGCCAGCGCCCCCTCCGACCCCAGCCCGACACCCTTCACATCCGCCGCCACCCACCAATTGGCATCGGCCTCAAAAGTGAGCCCGCGCGTGATGGAGTTCAGGTTGAAAAACCCGGCCAGCCGTCCGTCTTCCATCATCCCGACGCGTCGCCACGCAGCGCCGCGAGAATCGCCGACCTGGCACATCGTCAGCTGCCGCTCAAACAGGTCGTGGTCCGTCTCGCCGTCACGGTGCAGATTCATCCACGACCCGAGATGTTCGCGGCTGAGATTCAGCACCCGAAGGTACTCGGCGCGGTCCGACGCCCGCAGCGGCCGCAGCATCATCCGGCTCGTGCGCATCAAGTTGGGCGCCAACACCTCGACGAGGGTCGGAGGTCGGGAGGCTACACCAGCTGAAATAGCCGTCGCCACGCTTTGGCCTTCCAAGGACGCTTTCGAAGTGCGGGGTAACTTGATTTCCGTGAAACCGATTGCCAAACGCGGCTCCTTGCATCTAAATGGTCCGTGCGCATGGCCCATTACCCATGCCGAGATGAGTTATCGGCCGCAAATGCGGTTTGGAATCAAAATCGGGCCGGGCGGCTCCGCCTGTTGCCCGGATCCCCCGCCCCGAAAATCGACCTCGTGCTGCCCGGCGCGATTCGGGTGCGATCGCCCGTGTGCTATTCACGATCTGACCGACGGTTGCGAGTGAAGCGGGCGTAGTTCACATCGAGCCACATGTTCCGCAGTTCCTCGTGCTTGAACGGTTCGCCGCATTCCGGGCACGCGCCGTGTTCGGGCAGCGTCGAGACGTCATACCCGCATTCCAAGCAGAGCCGGTTGTGGGTCTGGCCCAACCGCCTGATCAAACCCCGATGGGAAGCGACAAACCACCCGACAAAAACCCCGGTCAGGAGCAATTGTCCCCCGATGACGACGGGCAGCGATGTCCCCGTCTTTCCGAAGGTGCCGCCCAGTGTCGTCCCCATGACACCCGCTGGGATAATGCACATCCCCACGAAAAAGACGATCATCCGGCGTCGCATGAACCGGGGCGTCCGGGCCATCGCCGACTTCGGCCGTTTAACTCCCTTCCCCGCCTCTGTATCAGAGGGCGTGCCGACGGTCAATACCGGCATGTCCTCCGCGTCCCGAACCAAAGGACCCAGCCGCTTCGTTCGCCATTTGGCTTTGAGGTCGGCCAAGGTGAACGCCCTCCCGCACTCGGGGCAAGCGCCCGAATCCGCCAGGCCGCTTGATGCATAACCGCACGCCCAGCACACCCGTCCGCCCGTTTCAAACGCCCTCATCCCCATACGCTTCGACCAGCGGATAAAGCCGTATGTCAGCGGCAGCGTCGCCAGCACCGGCAAAAAATCATCGCCAGATGAACGCCCATGGGCAGCCGCCGAAGTGAAAGGACCGCCACGGTCCCCACCAGCGACAAGCCAGCAAGAACGACCACGAACCACACCACGCGGTGGTACATGAACGGCGGGATGTTCCCGTTCCGACGCAGGAGAGTTCGGTTCCCTCGACAAGAAAATTCGCCCTTGATGCGGGCGCGCAGCCTAGCGCATGCGGCCGTCGATGGGCAGCCGGATGAGCCGCGTCTGGCGCAGCCCGCTGATCTCGAGTTCCGCGAACGGCCCCTCGTCGTCGACGCCCGCCACTCGGGCAACGCTCATCAGGATCCGAATCATGCCGGTATACTCCGTCATCAAGGGTTCCCGCAAAGAAGGCGAGCACCGCACCCGCTCCCGCCCATCCAATTTACAGAGCCCCCTCGCCTCGCTGTGAGGCCACCTTGCCGCATGCACGATTTTCCGCCCCGCCGTCATCATCCCGTCACCAAACCTTCCCGACGGCCGATACCTTCTGCTCAGTCGACGTTTCTCCCCACTTACGGAGTGATACCATGACCGCTCGAAATCTGCTGCTCGTTTCTCCCATTTTTCTCCTCCTGCTTGCGAGTTGCGCGAGCCGCGACGGGGTGGTTTTCGGCGGCACCACCCGCGGCACTGTGGATGACGACGCCGACGAGGCCGAAGTCGCACTCACCGATCTCCCGGCGGCCGTCCGGGCCGCCTTCGACGCCAATCTGGGCGGCGGAACGCTGGAAGAGGCGGAGTCGATGACGCAGGACGGCGCCACCGTCTATGAGGCCGACATCCGCCGCGGCAACGACGAGTACGAAATGGTGGTGGCCGCCGACGGAAAGGTGATCCAAGGTCCGACGCTTGAAGCAGACGACGACGGCGACGATGAAGACGGCGACGACGACCGCTGATACCCCGCCCCCGAACCCGTTCCTCCATCCTGGACCAACGCCGTGCGACTCCTCGTCGTCGAAGATTCCGCCCGGCTTCGGGACTCACTGGCCGACGGCCTGACCGCCGCCGGCTTTGCCGTCGATACCGCGCCTAACGGCCGCGACGGTCTTCTTTCCGCCCGCGCGACCTCCTATGACGCCATTGTCCTTGACCTCATGCTCCCCGAGGTCGACGGCTTGACCGTTCTCCGGACGCTGCGCTCGGAGCATCGTTCGACGCCGATCCTCATCCTGAGCGCGAACGATCGAATTGCGCACCGCGTTGAAGGGCTTTCCGCAGGGGCCGACGACTACCTCGTCAAACCCTTCTCCTTCGATGAACTTCTCGCCCGGCTGCGGGCCCTCATCCGCCGCTCGCGCGGTCTGGCGGCCCGCCTGCTGCTGATCCCGCCCATCGAGCTCGACCTCGACGCCAAATCCGTTCTCATCGGGGCGACGACCATCGACTTCCCCCCGCGTGAGTACGCCCTCCTCGAGTACCTCTGCCTGCACGCAGGGCGCGTGGTGCCGCGCTCCGAACTCGAGGAACACATCTACGCGTCGGACAAACAAGTGTGGAGCAACGCCGTCGATTCCGCCGTCGCCGCTATCCGCCGCCGGCTGACGCCGCACGCCTCCGCCGACTTTATCCTCACCCGCCGCGGCATTGGATACCTGATCCCCAAGCCCGAACCCAAGCGATCCGAGGGCCAACCGCGCTGAACTCGCTCCGCCGCGCCATCCTCATCCCCACGATCTTCGGACTGACGCTGGCTCTCGCGGCAGCCGCGGTGGTGGTTCATGTGCTCGCGCTCCGCTCGCTGAAAGACCAGTTCCATGATTCGATCGTCAGCCGGGCCGAGAATTTCGCTTCGCTCGTCAAGTTCGGGCATGATGAACTGGAGTTTGATTTCCCCGGCTCGCTGGCCGAGCCGGAACTCGGCGTCTTCCTCCGCATCACGTCGGACGAGGGCTCGGTGCTGAGCACCTCTCCGGATTGGCCCCCTATCCCGACGCCGATCGATCCACAGGCCCCGGAAACTGCTGAACCAATCACACTCCCCGATGGTTCGAGTGCCTCCACGCTCGCGCTGTTCCGCCATGCCATCGTGGATGATGAGGACGTCAACACCAAGCCGACGCCCGTCGTTGTCGTTCAACTCTGCGCGCGCTCCGAACACATCACCCGGGCGGGTTCGGCGATCGGCTTGGCACTCGCGGTGGGGGCCCTGGTCGCGTGTGCCGGGGCGCTCCTGGCCGCGAACTTCGGGGTGTCGCGCGGCCTCCGCACAGTTCGCGCGCTGGGCAGCGATGTCGACGGACTCTCGCCCGCCGACGCTTCGGGCAGAATCCCCACCCGGCTGACGCCCGCCACCTATTCGTCGGACCTCGTTCCGATCGTCGATGCGCTCAACGGTCTGCTCGTTCGCCAGCACCTGACACTCGAGCGAGAACGTCGATTCTCGGACGCCGCCGCCCACGAGCTCCGCACGCCCATCGCAGAACTCTCGACCATCGCGCAGGTGGCGAGCATGTGGCCGGAACCCGCCCGTCTGGCCGATTGCGCCCGTCAGTCGGCGGCGGTCGCGGTGGAACTGACCCACCTCATCGAAAGCCTCCTCGCCCTTGCGCGAGGGAACCCCAACACCCTGCGCGATCCCGAACCGGCACCGCTGATGGACCTCTGCCGGCACGTCATCTCACCCCTCGCGGCAAAGGCACCCGGTGGCGATATCGCCTTGGTTGGCGACGACGCGGCATGCTGGCGCACCTCCAGGGGTGACGCACTGATCATCGTCCGCAACCTCATCCAGAACGCGGTTGACTACACCCTGGCGGGGGGCTTTGTCCGCATCACGATCGTCGGTGACAACGCCGCCCCCCATCTCGTTGTTGAGAACGGCCCGGTAAGCCTGACACCCGAACAACTGGAGCACTTCGCCGAGCCTTTCTGGCGCGCCGACCCGGCCCGCACCGACCGAGCGCATCAAGGCCTGGGGTTGTCGATTGTCGACGCCGTGGCCGCCCGAAACGGGCTGGTCCGCACGGCCCACCTTCAGTCGCGTGCCCTGGTCACACGCATCGGGCCAGCCGAGAGCCCGGCATCGGATGGGCAGCCGCCGCGACCCCGCCTCCCAGTCCACGATGGGCCGCCTACTTCGACCGCAGCCGATCTTTGATTGCGAAAAAGAAATTCGCCCAGAGGCCCGGCATTCCCATGACCCGGAAGCCCCCCGAGACACCTTTGGGCATCTCGTCGCGCTCCTTCTGGGCCTTGACGTTCTGCGACAGAACCTCGCCCATGCGGGTGTAAGGATCGCCCTTGCGCCCGGACATGCGCTCGTACATCATCGGATCGATAGCCATCGCGTGAATCCCCCGTTAGAGACATTCGGGAGCCGCGCCGATCGCGCCCCCGTTCCTCCTCACAGATTACTGGAATCCGGCCGGACTGTCAATCCCATCTTGGGTCCAGTCGTCCAAACCGTTGCTGACTCCGGCGATTTGACAGCCGGGGCCGATGCGGCCGAGGCCCGACGGAGACCATTCGGCGACCCACCCCTCTCGTGCCTGTTTACACCCCAGAGGTGCCGGCGGAGGGGTCCGTCTTCACCCGCAACCCCCCGCAAAAAGCGAAAAACGACCCTCACAGGCCGTTTCTCTTCCACAAAAAGTGGAGGCAAGGGGACTCGAACCCCTGACCTCATCCATGCCATGGATGCGCTCTACCAAAACTGAGCTATGCCCCCGCAACAATCGGGAATCATTAAATTGTCCGACGAACTTCAGGCCTTTCGACTCGGAAAAACGCCGTCCTCGGGCGGCAAACCTGAGGGCGGGATCGTAGCCGTGAGGCCATCGCCAATCCAACCCCGCCGTTTGCGGCCATTTTTCCTTGACCGCCCCCCTCGTCTGCGTTCCACCCCAAGCAACGGAGCCCATTCCTCCGAGGCTCCACCTTTTCACGCAGCCGGTTTCATCTCGCTGGGGGCGCTCGGCTGCCGATAACCTTCGCTGTGCCCCGCATCATTCCGATTTCTCTCATCCTGCTCGGTGCCGGCCTTTTGGCCACGTTCCTGCACTCCCAGGACGGCCGGGCCCGTCGCTCCGGGCCTGCTCTCACCGATACAAACGTCATCCCCTCCGCCCACGTCGCTGCCGCCCTCTCGACGATGAAACTGATCACCGTTCAGATCGACACCGCCGTCAGCGTCAAACGCGGCGACGACAACTGGCGCGGCACCGTCACCGCCGAGATCAGTGTCCCCGTCCGCCTTCACTACGGGACCGATCTCACCGGCCTGACGGCCAGCCATGTCACCGTCGGCCCCCTCGGCATCGCCCAAGGCCTTGTGGTCACCATCCCCCGCCCCGCGCGTCTCGCCACCGATGTCTTCAGCGAGAGTGAATCCACGGCGATCCAAGCCGGAGGCCTCCGCTTCCGCAGTGTCGCCGGTGAGTATTTTCTCGGAATCGCCCGGCGCGACGCGGCAGAGGTGGCCCGGAACACCGTCCTGACCCCGGACGATGCGCTCGAGGTGGAGCGACGCACCGTCCGACAGGTCGAAACCGTCGTCCGTACGATCGTCGGTGAACGCGCGCCCGTGATAGTGCGATTTCACGATGCCGGCCCCGCCTCGTCCGCGGCAGCGTCGCAGGATGACGCGGAGTGACCGCCCCTCACCCCAGTTTCGCAGCGCGGTTGTGGGCGTGTCGCTGGCCCGCCGTTCGCCTCGCGCTCGCCGCGTTCGTCGTGTGGATGTTCGCTGCAGATAACGCCGCTCGCCTGGCCCGCCTCCAATTAGCAAGCCTTCCCGGCTTTGACTACGCCGCAGAAGTTCGGTCGCTGACCGCACAGGGGCGCTTCGGGGAGGCGGCGACGATCGCGAAGGCGGGCGAACGCGACCCGGATGCCGATCACGGCGCTCTTGTGGCCGCCCAGACGGAAAACGAAGCCGAGCGCACGAGCACTCTTCGCGTCTTCAAAGACGCCGGGCTCGGAGCCCTCACCGGCCGCGCCGATTCGTTGGAAGGCCTGGTCGGGGCCATTGCTGCGGACCTCTTCGTCGTCGGCGATATCCGGGATCTCCTCATCGAGGGCGGCCGTCTGGCGCTCGACGGCGAGACCGATGAACTCATCCTCGCCCTCAGCGTCGTCGGAATCGTGACGACCCTGGCTCCCGAGATCGACTGGGTTCCATCGCTCTTGAAAATCGCACGCAAGTCGGGCACGCTCTCCGCCCGCTTCTCCGAATCCCTCCTGAGAGTTTTTCGAACGGCGGATGCCGCGCAGGCCCAGCCGATTTTCGAAGCCGGCGCCACCATCGCCCGGAAAGCCTCGCCCGGCGGCTTTATCCGTCTCCTCAGGCATGTTGACGATCCCGCCGAACTGGCCCGTTTCTCCAAGTTCATCGACTCGACGCCGGGCGCTGCGGCGGCCCTCCACATCACCGGTGATCCCGGCGCACGTCTCGTCAAGACCGCGTGGAAGTCCGGCCCGGACGCCGCGGCAGACGCCGAACGGCTCGTGCTGAACGCGTCGCGCAAGGGAGCCGGCGGAGCTGAGTTCCTGAAATCCCCCGCCGCCCAGACGCTGCTCAAACCGCACCCGCTGCTCGGTATCGGCAAGGCGATCTGGAAGGGAAACGCCCAGAAATTGCTGATCCAACTCGCCGCCCGCACCGACACGAACGTGTGGTGGATACTGCCCATCGCGAGCGCCTGGGCGGCTTTGGAAGCTTTGACAATCGCGTTCCGGCTCCGGCCACCGAGTAGTCAGCGTGGACTGCCCGCAGCGGGGTTGCGAACGAGGGGCGACCTGACACGAGTTCGATAACGCTGCGAAACGGGCTCCGCTTGACAATGCCTTTCACTTCTTCCGCTTCTTGAATCTCTCCTTGATGCTCGGCGTGAAACTCGTCCCCCTTGGTGCCAACCCGGACATCCCCTCCATACCCGGCATCGATCCGCCCATGCCCTTGCCGCCCATCTGCTTCATCGCCTGCATCCGGTCCCCCGGCGAGACGTTGGCCATCATCTGGCTCATCTTGCACACCATGTCGAACTGCTTCACCAGTTGCGACACCGCCTCCATCTCGACTCCCGCCCCTTTCGCGATCCGCTTGCGGCGTTGCGTGTTGATGATCTTGGGCTCGTCGCGCTCGCGCCTGGTCATCGAGCCGATCATCGCCTCCACCCGGTCCAGTTGTTTTTCCTCGATGTGCAGGTCCTTGAACATCGAGCCGACGCCCGGCAGCAGCCCCATGATCTGCTTCAGCGGGCCCATCCTCCGCAGCGTCTTCAATTGCTTCAGGAAGTCGGCCATGGTCATCTCGCCCCGTGCCATTTTTTCGGACAGGCTCGCGGCTTCCTCTTCGTCCACCTCCTGATGGGCCTTTTCGACGAGCGCGACCACGTCGCCCATGCCCAGCATCCGGCCCGCCATGCGGTTGGGATGAAACTCTTCCAGAGCCTCCAACTTTTCGCCGACGCCCACGAACTTGATCGGAGCACCCGTCACATGCCGGGCCGAAAGCGCTGCGCCGCCCCGCGTGTCCGAATCGAACTTGGTCAAGATCAGCCCGTCCACCCCCAGCGATTCGTGGAACGCCTTCGACGACCGCAGCGCGTCCTGCCCGCTCATCGCATCGATCACCAGAAAGATGTGGTGCGGCTGCACGATCCGCTTGATCTGCTTCAACTCACCCATCAGTTCGTCGTTCACGTGCAACCGCCCGGCGGTATCGAGAATCAGCGTGTCCACACCGGCTTTCCGGGCCGCCTCCACCGCCCGCCGACACACCTCCACCGCAACGCCCACGGCCTTCCCATACGCCGCCACCTTGTCCGGCTCCGAGTACACATGCACCGTCGCGCCGCCCGCCATCTCGGTCTGCACCTGCTTCCCCACCGTCTCCAACTGCTCGACCGCCGCGGGCCGCTGCAAGTCGGCCGCCGCCACCATCACCGATCGCCCCCGCTTCTTGAGGTACGCCGCGATCTTGCCGGTCGTCGTTGTCTTCCCCGACCCCTGCAGCCCGCACATCATGATCACCGTGGGCCCCGGAGACACCCGCATGATGAGCGTGTCCGAGGCGGCCCCCGTGGGCGAAAACTTGGGCATCAACGCTTCCAGGGGGTCGGCACCCTCCGCCACCGCCTCGGCCGTGCCCCCCAGCAGTTCGATCAGTCGCCGATTGACGATCCCGATCATTTCCTGCCCGGGGTTGAGACTCGTCGCCACCTTGCGCCCGAGCGCATCCTGCATCACGCCTTCACAGAACTGGTCCACGACCTCGCGGTTCACGTCGGCATCGAGCAACGCGGTCCGAACATCCGACATCGAGTCCGCGACGTTCTTTTCCGAGATGGTGTCGGTGCCCGAAAGCTTCCGGAACATGCCGCCGAACGTCCGCGTCAATGAATCGAACATGACAACTCCTCCCGAATCCCGGGCGCTCGTGCCCGTCGGGTCGCTCCACGAATCACAAGATCAAGGCTTGACCGGCAACGACTGTAGATTGGCCGGAATGGCAGAGCGGGTTCCAACCCCCCGTCCCTCCCCCGTCCCCGGGGGCGTGCCATCGCCGCCGGCGCGATCTCCCCTCACTTTTGATATCCTCCGCCAATGCTCACCCGCCGCCATTTCCTCGCCGCGTCCGCCGGGCTGATCAGCGCCGGGCCGCTCGCCCTCGCGCGCTCTCCACACATCCGGCCGTCCGCGGCCAACGCCCGCATCGGCCTCGGCTTCATCGGCATGGGTATCCAAAACCGCGGCCACCTTCACTGGGCTCTGAGGCACTCCGGCGCGAGCGTCGTCGCGGTCTGCGACGTCGACACCACCCGTCGCGACCATGCGAAAACCACCGCCGACAACCACTACTCCTCTTCCGCCGGCGTCGTCGCCTGCAACGACTATCGCGACCTCCTCGCCCGCCCCGATATCGACGCCGTCGTGATTTCCACCCCCGACCACTGGCACATCAACATGATCCTGGACGCGGCCGCCGCGAAGAAGGACATCTACTGCGAAAAGCCGCTCACCTTGACCCTCGAAGAAAGCCGCCTCGCCATCGAGGCCGTCCGCGCTCGCGGCGTCGTCTTGCAAACCGGCAGCCAGCAGCGGAGCGAGTACGACGGTCGATTCCGCCACGCCGTTGACTTTGTCCGCCAGGGCCGCATCGGCACGCTGCTCAGCGTGAATGTCGGCATCGGCGTTTCAGCCACCCCATGTGATCTTCCCGAAGAGCCTGTAGAGCCCGGTCTCGACTGGGACCGATGGCTCGGCCCCGCACCGCTCCGACCGTACAACTCGGTCTTGAGCCCGCGCGGCGTTCACGATCACTACCCGGCGTGGCGGGCCTATCGCGAATACTCCGGCGGCTACATCACCGACTGGGGTGCCCACCACCTCGATATCGTGCAATGGGCCCTCGGGGCCGACGCGTCCGGCCCCATCAGAGTGATCCCGCCGCACGATCCCGAGGCCGATCGCGGCGGCAAAATCATCTACGCCAACGGGGTCGAAGCGACCCACGGCGGCCCCGAAGGAATCACCTTCGTCGGCACCATCGGTGAACTCTTCGTCGATCGCGGCACACTGTGGTCGCGCCCCGACCACCTCATCAAGGAGCCGCCCTCGGTCACGGGTTCGGTCGGCGAGGGCCCGAAAGACCATCGCCAGAACTGGCTTGATTGCATCGCCTCGCGCGCCAGGCCCGAATGTGATGCGGAAATCGGGGCCCGATCCATCGCCTGCGCCCACCTGCTCAACCTCGCCTATTCGCACAAACGCCCTCTGGTGTGGAACCCGCAAACCTGGGCGTTCGAGAACGATCCCGAAGCAAATACCTGGCGCGACTATGAACGACGCGAAGGCTTCAAACTGCCGGGCTGAAACCACCGCCCTCCATGCGGATGCATCAGGTCTTGGCCCAGTGCGTGGCCGCAGCGAACGGGCCAACACGACGCCGTGCGCAGATGGGGAGCCGGGCTGCACCGACCTTGGCCCAAGGCCGGCGAACGTCGGCGGCACCGTGAGGCATCAGGACGGCGACGCCCGAAGCCGCTTGAGTGCATCGAGCATGAAGCCTGGCGCGCGGCGGGCAGCCATGAGCCGAAGTGAAGGGTGTCGTTGCGGGTTTCGATGATCAGAGCCAATCGGGCACGGCCTTCGTTCTGCCAGCGGGACGGACCAAGATGGATGCGGGTGATCGTTGAGACTTCGACACGGCGGGTGCGGCCGATCTCTCCAACACCGACGAAGAGCGTGAGTTGGTCCTGATGGCGGCGGGCTTCGGTGATTCCAAAGAGCGTCAACACGATCGCAACTGGAAGCCCCAGACCCACCAGAATGAACGGTGTCAGGAAAAGCTGTTGAAACACGAGACTTCCACCGAAGCCCTGCCCGGACCCGATGGGTGTCTGAGGAAACCACGCGGGCGGAGTGCCACCAAAGTGGTAAATGGTCGCCGCGGCGGCAGCGGTGACAAACCCGAACATGAGGCCGTTCCAGACGAGCATGAATACGAGCAGTCCAAGGGCCATCAGAGGGCTTCGTGTGGAAGCCCCGATGCGCGTTTCGACACCGTCGTCGTGATACCAGCAGTGGGCGGGGATGTCGGACGGACCGAGCGGAGCGAAGGGCGCGGTATCCGCCCGTACCACGCTGGAAAAAGCGAAGGAGTTGCTGCAGCCGC
>CAZJXA010000029.1:0-21694 GCA_964549785.1 uncultured Phycisphaeraceae bacterium
GCCGCAGGGGGCGGTGGCGAGGGTGGCCGCCCGATGGGTGCGCCATGCCGCAGCGATTCCGCCGATGGCGACCGTGACGAGTGGCGCCAGCCAGATATCGAGTTCACCGATGCGGCCGGAGCGGGCGTAGAGGACGCCGGTGGCGAGCATCCCAGCGCCGAAGAAGGCGGCGTCGCGCGCGAAAGACTCGGAGTCGGCGCGGGAACGTTCGGTGAGGAGTTTCCGGCCGACCAAGTAGGTCGCGAGAACGCCGATCCAGGCGGCGATCGCGGCGGCGGCCCGGAGTTCCCACTCGCCGGCGATTTCGCCGCGGACTTTGGCGAGCGTGAGTTGCACCCAGTAGAAGAAGGGCGGCTTGGCGAGGTAGGGTTGGCCGTTGATCGTGGGGTAGAGCCAGTTCCCGCTCAGGCTCATTTCCCTCGCGGCGAGCGCCCGCTGTGCTTCCTGCCAGTTCGTCAGTCCGTGGGTGGTGAGGCCAACAAAGAAGGTGATGAAGCAGAGGGCCGAGAGCACAAGGCCGTCGCGAAGGCGGGAGGGTGGATGTGTGGAGTCGGTCAGGCCATTGCCCCCGGGCCGAATGCAGCGCGGACGAGCGCGGGAAGCACGGCTGACGATGAGCCACCGAGGGTGGCATCGACGAATTCCGAAGCGGGCGTCGCCTCCAGATTCACTTCAATAGTGAACGCCTCATTGCGTTTGGCGTCGAACAGAAATCCCGCCGCCGGGTAGACCACAGCGCTCGTTCCGATGGACATGAAGACATCGCACGAGCCGGCCGCGCTCGCTGCCGCGGCGAGCGCGGCGGGCGGGAGCATTTCGCCGAACCACACGACGTCGGGCCGCAAGAGAGCGCCGGGCGTGAACGGTGAAGTCGGCGGGTAGGTGCGGAAGGCTGATTCGGGGGGCGTCATTCGTTCGCCCGATGTGGTGCAGCGCCATTCCATAATCGTGCCGTGCAACTCGACGACACCGATGCTGCCGGCGCGTTGGTGAAGGCGGTCCACATTCTGTGTGAGCAGCACGAACTCGCCTCCCTTGGCTTCGACCGCGCGTTGGAGCGCCGCCAGGGCGCGATGGCCGGGGTTGGGTTCCGCGGCGAGACAGCCCATGCGCCGCCAGTCGTACCACTTGCTCACCATGGCCGGGTCGCGTGCAAATGCTTCGGGCGTGGCGAGCGTCGCGGGATCAAACTCCTTCCACAGCGACTGCATGTCGGGCGGCAGGTCGGCGGTGGTCGCGCCGCGGAAGGTTCGCAGGCCGGATTCGGCGGAAATGCCCGCGCCGGTGATGACGGCGACGCGTTTTGCGGCGGCGAGTCTGCGGGCGACGAGTTCGATCGGGCGAACAGTCATGGGCGACATGGGATAGGAGGGCGTGAGATTGAGCGGGCTTACGTCGCGATCCGCGCGGAGCACGTTCGTTACTGGAACGCCCTTCTGACCGCCAGCGGGAAGTCGAGGATGGTGGCCACGTCTTCCGGTGATTTACTCTCGAGTTTGCTCAGGCGCTTGATGATTGGCTTGGGGTCGTCGAAGGCGATGGCACCGAGGGCGGCAAACTTCTGATCGAGGATTTCGCGCAGATCGACCTTGTCGGGTCCGGCGTCGTTGCGGGCGTGGCCGCCGGGGTACATCACGAGCCCCGAGTCGTGTTCCGTGCCTTCATCATCGGTGATGACCATGGAGGTCGGGATGCCGTCGGGGTACTTGGCGTCGTATTCGGGTCCGCCGTGCTCGAAACTCATCTTGCCCATCAATTCGCGGGTTAGCGGATCGTGCAGGCTCTTCATGTCGAAGTCGCGCGGCAGGAGCATCAACTCCTTCCATCCGAGCGGTTTCTTGGTGGCCTGACGAAGTTCGAGGGCTTTGCGGAGCATGGTGCACACGAGGTAGAGCATCGAGTGATCCGCGCTCTGACGGGTCTTGGGATCGCGCTTGGCGGGGTCGCCGATGATGCCGAAGGCGGGTTCGTAGGCACGCACACGCATGGACTGGATGCAATCGCCGGTCTGGTCTTCGAGGAGGCGGGGGGCCGCGTTGATGAGGTTGATCAGGCCTTGCAGGGCGCCCGCGCTCTGGTGTTCGTAGAGGCCCAGTTTGAAGTGCATGCCCATGACCGCGAAGTCGGACCCGGCGCGGGAGAGGTGGAGATCGAACGGGGAGGCATCTCGGGTATCGGTGTTGGGCTTGCTTGCCCCGACCTTCTGGAACATCTGTCCGGGCCCCTCGAAGATGCGGAAGATCGCTTCGGGGTTGCGGAACATATCGCGGGGGCCCATGAAGCCGGCCATGCTGCGCTTGACGCTCAATACCGCGGCCTCGGTGCTGATGGCGGCGGAACTGCCCTTGCTGTCGGACAGCTGTTTGCCGGCGCGGATAGCGCGGAAGGGGACGTAGTGGGCCAGCACCATGCCGATGGCGGACTCGATCTGGCTGGCGGTTGCGCCCATCATCGCGCCGAAGGCCGCGGCCGAGCCGATGGCGCCGTGGACGACGTGGTCGATCTTGTAGGTTTTCAGGCTGAAGGCTTCGGCGAGCCGGCCGCGGACTTCGTCGAGGAGGATCATGCCGCGGAGGGCGAACGCGCCGTCTCTCCCGCGGAGTTGGGCGGCGGCGAGGGCGACGGGGTAGAAGTCGTTGTGGCCAAATTCGCCGGCGGTCTGGTTGCGGGCGGGGTTGAAGCCGAAGTTGGTGCCGTTGCTGTCCCACTCACGCACCGCCGCTGAATTGGCGACGATGGCCTTCTCGACTTGGACGTCGGTGCGGCCGCCGAAGACGGGGACCCCGGTGCGGACGGTGGAGCCGGGCGGAGCCCAAGGCACGCCCTGCATGGAGCCCATGCCGGAGGTGGGGGTGGCGTATTGCATGGCCTCGTTGCGGAGAAGAACCGGGGCGTTGGTTCCCATGGCGATCGCGGAAAGCCCGCAGAGGCAGGCGTCGGTGTGGAAGAGGTTGGTGCGTTCGAGCACCGAAGCGTCGGGCTCGGCGCGGACGCCGGCCTGGTCGGACATGAAGTCGATGGCGAACTGAGCGATGCCGAGGGCCTGATTGGAGTCGGCGGGGAGGGTTACAACAGCGGCGGGCATGAGGAGATTCTCCGGGAAACAGGAGTGCGGTCGGGAGGGTAGGAAATCCGCCAAGGGGGAACGCAGAAGGGGCGGGCCATGCGCGACGGGCTTGCCCTTTCGGGGAATGGGGCCGAATACTCGGGCCCGATTGTGCGGCTCATTCTGGGGCGAGTTCCGGGATGTGCTTCGTCATGCTGGAGACGTACTTGAAGACGCTGTCGCAGAAGATCATGACGCCGCAGCCGGCGTTTGGGATTGGTTGACGCCCGAGGACGTTGCGGGCACCCTCAAAGATGAGGCCGGAACTGGGCCCGGCGAAGAGGCCTTCGCGACGGCAGAGTTCGAGAGCGGTGGTGTAGGCTTTCTCAAAGTCGATCTCGAGGATTTCATCGATGAGGGCGGGGTCGAACAACTTCGAGACGTGGAGTTCGGAGGTGTTGCGAAGGCCGGGGACGTCGTGGCCCTCGCTGGGCTGCACCGCGAAGACCTTGATATCGGGGTTCTTTGACTTGAGGTAGGTGGCGCAGCCGGTCACGGTTCCGCAGGTGCCGAGCGAAGTGAAGAGGTGCGTGACTTTGCCCCCGGTTTGCCGCCAGATTTCGGGGCCGGTGGTTCGGACGTGGGCTTCGGAGTTGGCGCGGTTCTCGTATTGGTTGGGCATCACGTAGCGCTCGGGGCGGGCCTTGGCGTACGACTTGGCGATGCCGATCGAGCCCTCGCCCATGCCGGGGGAGGGGCACATGGCGTCGTTGATGACGTCCACATCGGCCCCGGCGATTTTCAGGAGCACTTTTTTCTCGTCGGGGACTTTGTTGGGCACGATCGCCCGCATGGAGTAGCCCTTCATGGAGGCGATGGCGGCGAGACTGATGCCGGTGTTTCCGGAGGTGGGTTCGACGAGGCCGCGGGCCGCCGTGAGCTTGCCTTCACTCTCGAGTTGGGCGATGAGGGCGGCTGCCGCGCGGTCCTTCACGCTTCCGAAGGGGTTCATCCACTCCAGTTTCGCAAACAGATCGAATCCGGGGGCGGGGTTCAAGGCGTTGATGCGGACGAGAGGGGAAGGGTTTTCCTCGTTGGGGAGCATCTCCAGCACGGAGTCGTAGACGCGGGTGGCGTGATTCATGCGGGAATCGTAGAGCAGCGAAGCGGGTTTACCGGTCACGCCGGGATGCGTGCTGAGACCCACTCGTCGAGACCGGAATTCCGGGCTGAGTGGGACCGCGCGCGGGCTAACGTTGCGCCACACACATGGCACGAACCCGCATCAAAATTTGTGGAATCCGGGATGACGATGCGTTGGCTGCGGCCGTGGCCGCCGGGGCCGACGCCGTCGGGTTCAACTTTGTGAAATCGTCGGTTCGCTATATCGAGCCTGGGGAGGCCGATCGCCTTGTGCAGATGTTGCCGCCGTTGGTGGTGGGGGTGGGCGTCTATGTCAACCCGGTGTACGACGAGTTTTGCGATATCGAAGAGCAGTGCCCGTTCCTGGCGTTCAGCCAATTGCACGGGAACGAGGGCGTGAAAACGGTCAAGCAGTGCGGTCCGGATGTCATCAAGGCGATCCGGTTTGATGCGGCGACGATCGCGGCGGAACTTTTGGAATGGGCCAAAGTGGAAGAGGTCGCGGCGATCCTGATCGATGGTGGGAATGGCGGCGAGGGGAAGACGGTTGACTGGCAGAAGTTGGCGGACGCGCTGTCGGACAACGAGCTGCCGGTCTTTCTGGCGGGCGGGCTGACCCCGAACAATGTGGGCGAAGCGATCCGGATCGTGCGGCCCTACGCGGTGGATGTGGCGAGCGGGGTCGAGAGTGACCCGGGGGTCAAGGACGCCGAGTTGATCGAGGCGTTCTGCAAGGCGGTGCGCGAGGCGGATGCTGCGGGAGATGAGTAAAGGCGGCGGGTCAGGGCGCTGGGGCGTGCCGGGATTCCATCAGAAGTCACACGACCCAACTCGAGAGGAGGCCGACGGAGCGATGTATTCGAGCGTGAACCCCAAGAAGCGCGGCGACCTGAACCTGGCCCATTCGGGCGACCCCGACGATGCGTTCATGTGGTGGCCGATCACCGGCAAGGTGGGGCCGGACGGGGTGCCGTGGAAGGGCGATGATGCGAAGGCGGTGATCGATTGCGGGCGGTTCACGTTCAAGGCGATTCCCGGTGATATCGAGGAGTTCAATCGGAGAGCAGCGGCCTACGGCGACTTGGATATCACGGCGTTGAGCGTGCGGACGTGGCCGGAAGTTCGGCAACGCTACGCGATGACGGCGTGTGGCGGGTCGTTTGGGGAGGGGTACGGGCCCAAGGTGGTGGCGAAGAACGACCGGTACGACATCGAGGGTGCGGAGAGTTTGAGGGATGAAGCGTTCAAGGTCGCGATCCCCGGGAAGCGCACGACGGCATTCTTGGTGTTGAGTCTGCTCATCGGGAAGACGTCGATGTTCCGCAAGGAGCGGTTTATCGAGATGCCGTTTGACCGGATCATCCCGGCGGTGGTGAGCGGCGAGGTGGATGCCGGGTTGGTGATCCACGAGGGGCAGACGTCGTTCGCGGATGCGGACCTCAAGCAGGTGATCGACCTGGGGTCGTGGTGGAAGCAGACGCGGAACTTGCCGTTGCCACTGGGGATCAACGCGATCCGGCGGGACTTCGATGGGCGGTTCGGAGATGGGTCGCAGGCGGAAGTTCTTGGGCTATTACGGAAATCGATCGATTACGCGTTGGCACATCGGTCGGAATCGATCCACTACACGTTGCCGTACGCGGTCGAGAACGCGCGGCGGAGCGGGACGCAGGTGCCGACGATCGAAGGAGTGGATGCGTACGTGTCGATGTATGTGACGAAACTGACGATCGACATGGGTGACGCGGGGCGTAATGCGATTCAGAAACTCTTGAACGAGGGGCACGCGGCGGGGTTGTGTGACCACCCGGGCGACGTGGAGGCGGTTTGAGGGGGAGAAGGTGTTCGGAATCAGGCACCAGGCATCGGGCACTCGGCTTTAGGCATTGGGCATTGGGCATTGGGCATTGGGCATCGGGCATCGGGCACTACGGGACAAGGACGTACTTTATGCTTACTTTTTTTGACCATCGGCGCGTCGATTGAGACTTCCCATGCCGCGTCTACCCATTGAACATGCCACGACCACGACTGTGCGGATGAACGGGCGGGAACTTCTGGCGTTCGGCGGGTGCAACTACATCGGGCTGGCCCACGAGCCGGAGGTTCATGCAGCGCTGGTGGCGGCACTGGCGGAGTACGGGATCAGCACGACCGCGAGCCGCGAAACCACGGGGAATACGCGGGTTCATGAGGAGCTGGAGGCCGCGCTGGCGGCCTTCACAGGGCAGGAGGCCGCGATCCTGTCGGCCGAGGGCTACACGGCGAATTTCGCGGCGTGTCAGGGGCTGGCCGACACATGCCGCGTGGCCCTGATTGATTCGCACGCTCACCGGAGCCTGCGGAACGCGGCCACCGCGGCCGGGATGTTCGTCTTTGAATACGAGCACCTGAACGCCAATTCGGCGGCGTGGCTCGCGAGACAGAATGCGGATGCGGGCGTGGCGATTATGACCGACAGCGTCTTCGCGGCGGACGGCGCCGTGGCCCCCTTGCGAGAGTTGCTGGGTGTGCTGCCGGATGCGCGGTCGGCGTTGGTCATCGACGATTGCCACGGCTTTGCGGTCTTGGGGCCCCGGGGTGAGGGGGCCATCCGGCATTTCGGGCTGGACGACGAGCGGGTGGTCATGACGACGACGCTTGCCAAAGGCTTGGGGTGCTACGGCGGCGCGGTGTTGGGGCGGCGCGGGCTGGTTCAGAAGGTTCAGGATAATGCCTGGGTGTATCGCAGCAGCACGCCGGTGCCGCCTCCCCTCGCCGCGGCCGCGCTGGCGGCGGTGGGCGTTATGGAGCGTGGGGGCGTTGAGCGCGTGGCGCGGCTCCGCGCCAACGTCGAGCGAGTATCGGCCGGCCTGAGGCGGCTGGGCCTCTTGGGGACACGGAGCGCCGACGTGCCGATCCCGATTTTCACGTTCTGGTTTGAGCCGGGCGCGGCGATGCAGACGGTCTACGAGCGTTTGCTGGAAGCGGGCGTGCTGGCGCCGCTGATCGCCTACCCGGGTGGACCGACCGAGCATTACTTTCGAGTGGTGGTGAACGCGATGCACACGGAAGCGGACGTCGAACGCTTATTGAGTGCGTTGCGGGCGGCGGTGTGACGCTCGAACGTCCGCGCGTCTAAAAAAAGGGCCAAGCGTTCAAACGGTCAAACGGCCAACAGGGATGCCCGACGCGGGGAGAGTCCTACACCAAGCGGCGCTCGGTAAAACGGCCGTGGCTCAGGGCCCCGACCGGCCGGTGATCGCGGACAACAGGGACGCCGCGAACAAGGGTGGTATGGGCGAAGCCGGCCAAATTCATTCCGGTGTATGGGGACCAGTCGCACCGGGACTGGAGTTTTTCGGGCGAGATTGTGACGCGGTATTCGGGGTCGATGAGCGCCAGGTCGGCGTGCAGCCCGGGCCGGATGTCGCCCTTGATATGGCCTAGGCCCATGACGCCGGCGGGCGTGCTTGAAAGGAGCGACACGAGTTGGTTGAGCGTGAGGCGGCCGGATTCGACGCCGAGGGTGTAGAGAAGGGGGAGGAGCGTATCGAGTCCGGGGAGGCCCATTGGGATCTTGGTCCAGTCACCGTAACCGCCTTGGGCATCCTCCACGAACCACATACCTTTTTGGGAGCGAGTGAAGGAACAGGTATCGGTGGAAACCACACTTACTTCGCGGCAGAGTCCCTGCCAAAGGCGTTCGATATCGGTGCGGGATTTGACCTGCGGGCAGCAGGCGAAAAGGTGGCCGTCGGGATTGGCGAAGACCGAGTCGTCGAGGCAGAGGTATTGGGCGCACGTCTCGGCGAGGACCGGGACGCCGCGCTTTCGGGCGGCGGCGACAAGATCGGCGCCTTCGGCGGTGGACATGTGGACGATGTAGAGCCGGCCGCCAGTAACCGAGCACCAGTGGATGGCCCGTTCGATGGCTTCGGCTTCGATGAAGTTCGGGCGGGTGATGGGGTGGAGGCGTGCCCCGTGCTCCCGCATCAGTTCCGGGTGGTGGTGGCGGCGGATGAGTTCGTCGAGCACTTTGCTGGATTCGGCGTGGACGAGCAACATGCCGTTGAGATCGGCCATCATCTCGAGAGTTCGGAACATGCGTCCGTCGTCGGAGTTCCAGCCCTCGGATTCGTAGATCATGAACTCCTTGAAGGTGGGGAGGCCCTGCCGGATCATGGTGCCGATTTCTTCGAGGTGCTCGTCCCGCGTGATCGCCATGTGCCAGGAAAAATCCACCAGGCTGCGGTTCCGCGCTTTCTGGAGCCACGTCTCGTGGGCGTCCCGCAGCGTGCCGCCAGAAGCGGGGATCGCGAAGTCGATCAGCGTGGTGATTCCCCCGCACGCCGCCGCCCGCGAGCCCGACTCAAAGTCGTCGCACGAAACGGTTCCGCAAAACGGGAGTTCCAGGTGCACATGCACGTCGATCGCTCCCGGCAGAACGTGCATCCCGCTCGCGTCGATGGTCTCCTGCCCGCTCAACGTGTCGGGGGCGGCGAGCTCACGGATCAGGCCGGATGCAATGCCGATGTCGCCGACGGTGGTGGTGGTGGCGGTGGTGATGGAGCCGTTGCGGATAACGAGGTCGAACATCGCCGGGAAAGTAGGCATCGACAGGGCCCCGGGCCGCGTGTGCGGAATGGAGCACGTCCCCCCGCGAGTTTGTGCGTCAAGAATGGCTGGATGTGGACAGCGGGGGCCATCTGTGAACGCGTACGACGCGCCCTGCAAGCGCACGAGGACGCCCTCCGGCTGGAACAGGCCGTGAAGGGGCTCGATGCGCTCTCCGAGGTCGCTCTGCACGCGGTGTTGGCGAGCGGTTTGGCGAGTGACGCGTCGGTGGTCCTCCGCGAGGTTCCGTATCCGGGGAAATCGGCGGCGGGGACCTTGCGACGCGAGCGCGATCGGTGTGACCTGGTGTTGTTGCCGCAGGGAGAAACCCGGCTGATCGACCCATTGGTCGAAGCGAACACCCGTGCCAGTGCGGTGGGGACGCTCTTCGCGGACTTGGTGGGGCCGGCCGAACCGGGTGTGCTGCCGGAAGCGGCGTACTGGCTGGAAACCAAGGTGGTCGGTCAGATGACGATCACCAGCGGATGGCCGGGACCTAACCGGGCGTACGCGTCGGAATTGGTGCGGTCGATCACGATCGATCTGCGGAAGTTGGCCTCGCAACCGGGCATCGAGCACGGGGCGTTGCTGCTTGTGGTATTCACCGACTGTCAGCACACGGCGGAACACGACGTCGTGACCGCGTTGGAGCGTTGTGCAGGGCAGGGTGTGCCGATGCGAACGCCCGAGATTATGCACTTCCCCATGGTTGAGCGGATGGGGAACGCGAATTGCACGGTGACGGTGGTGCCGCGACGAGGGGATTGAAGGTCGCGAAAGGGACTGATCGCGGTGGGCAGACGCGGAACGAGCGCTGGGATGCGGGGCCGCGATTGGCTACGAATTGGTAGCGGAGGGGATGCCGGCCGAGATGTCCTCGATCGCGTCCGCGGCGAGCACGCGGGCGTTGAAGCCTTGAAATTGCGAGACGATGTTCTGGAGCGAAGCGATTTGCTCACGCTGGCGCTCGGGGCTCGCCAGGATGCGCAGGGCCTCGGCGGCGATGGGTTCCCCGCCGCCCCAGTGCGGGATGAACTCGGGCACGATGCGCTTGGAAGCGATGACGTTGGGGAGAGAGAAGAGTTTGGTGGCGAGGATGGCCCGGACGAAGATGAAGAAGAACGGGTTGGTTTTCTTGTAGAGCACGATCATCGGCTTGAGCTGCCGGGTGACCTGCAGGGTAACGGTGCCGCTTTTGACGAGCGCGATATCGCACCAGTGGATGATGGCGTCGGTTTCCTGAACAGCAATCAAGAGGCCATCGGGCCACCCGCCTTCCAAACGGGCGAGATCCTTCAGGAGGTTGGCGACGTTAGGGCTGGTCGCGGCCACGACACCCTTCGCGCTGGGGTGTTGCTTACGGATGGCGGCGAAGGCCTCGAGCAGCACCGGGAAGTGGCGATGGAGTTCATCGGGTCTGGAGCCGGGCATCAGGGCGATGCGCGGATGGCCATCGCCGAACGGCATCGCCCGTCGCGCGAGGTCAGCCTTCTCGACCGGCTGGTCGAAGAGGACATGACCGATGAACTTGGCAGGAACGCGGCGGCGTTCGAAGAACCGCTGCTCAAAGGGAAGGAGGCAGAGGACCATGTCCGTTCGGTCGCGGAGTTTATCGATCCGCCAGCGACCCCACGCCCAAATTTGCGGGGCGACGAGGTGGACCACTTTGATGCGGTGCTTTTTCGCGATTTTGCAGAGCGGGAAGTTGGCCCCGGGCGAATCGACGGGAATGTGAACGGCCACGGGGTTGAGGGTCATCCACTTATCGACGTCGGCGTTGATGCGCCGGTGCTCCTGGATTTTGGCCAGGCCCGGCAGCCCCATGACGGCGTCTTCGCCGGTCCGCCGGATGAGGATGGCGCCGGCCTTTTCCATGCGCGGGCCGCCCCAAGCGAAGATCGGACGGTTGGGATTGCGGCGCTTCAGTTCGGCGATCACGCCCGCGGCGTGGTCATCGCCGCTGGGCTCAAAGGCCGTGAAGAGGAGCGGAGCGTTGGGGTCGAAGGGGCGGGGCACGCGGCGTGAGGGTAGTAGCGGGGAAGAAGTCACCGGGAGTCACGGGAAGTTAACCAGGGTCGGCGGACTTTTCGAAGCCCGCGTCAAAGGCCCGGGCGCTGGGCTCAAAGTCGAGGCCGCGCAGGAACTCACAGGCTTCTCGGGCACCGTGTTCACGGTCCATGCCCGAATCCTCCCATTCGACGCTGAGGGGGCCGGTGTACCGGATGCGGTTGAGCGCTCGGATGATTTCCTCAAAATTGACCTCGCCGCGACCGGGTGAGCGGAAATCCCAGCCCCGGCGGTGGTCTCCGAACGAGAGGTGGGAGCCGAGGATAGAGGAATCGCCGTCGGGGGTGCGGATTGCGTCTTTGATGTGGCAGTGGTAGATGCGGTCGGGGAACGCGCTGATGAAGCGGACGGGGTCGATCCCTTGCCAGATGAGGTGTGAGGGATCAAAGTTGAAGCCGAAGGCGGGTCGGTGATTGACGGCGGCGAGCGCTCGGCGAGCGGTGTGGATGTCATAGGCGATTTCGGTCGGGTGGACTTCGAGGGCAAAGCGGACGCCGCAGCGGTCGAACTCGTCCAGAACCGGGTTCCAACGGTCGGCGAAGTCCTGAAATCCGGCGTCGGCATCCGCCGGTGAGGTGGGCGGGAAGAAGTAGAGCATGTGCCAGATGGACGAGCCGGTGAAACCGTTGACGACCGGCACGGAGAGAGCCTGCGCGGCACGGGCGGTCGCCATCATTTCGTCCGCAGCGCGGCGGCGGACACCCTCGGGCGAACCGTCTCCCCAGATGCGGGGAGGGAGGATGGCCTTGTGGCGGTGGTCGATGAGGTCGCAGACGGCTTGGCCGACGAGATGATTGCTGATCGCGAAAACCTTGAGGCTGTGCCGTGCGAGGAGGTCGTGGCGAGACGTGCAATAGGTGGGGTCGGCGTTCGCCCGGTCCACCTCAAAGTGATCGCCCCAACAGGCGAGTTCGAGGCCGTCGTAGCCCCACGAGGCGGCCCACTTGGCGACCGTTTCGAGGGGGAGGTCGGCCCATTGGCCGGTGAAAAGGGTTTTGGGGCGCATGGGGGCAAGATAGCAGATGGCCGAGGGCAAAGCACCGATCGGAATGGGTGGGGGGGTTCCAGAAAAGGAAGGCATCGAGACCGGAAGCATCACGGCAATCGGCGCAGCGCGGCGGGGCATGACCCCCTGTCGAGGTTTTGGTATAGTGATCGCACCCCGACGGTGGGCGGTCGCTAGGAAGGCGGCCGGCGCGGCGATCGGGTACCGAGGGCTACTGCATTATGACGCCGAATGGATCGGGTGGTGGAACCGTGGCGCGACTCTCGCTCATGATGTTCTTCCAGTTTTTCGTGTGGGGGGCGTGGTTTGTCACTCTGGGCCCGTTCATGGCGGCCCGGGGTCAGGCACCGGCGATGATCGGGAACGCGTACACCACCGCTCCCATAGGGGCCATTCTGGCGCCGATTTTCCTCGGCATGGTGGCGGATCGGTTTTTCGCGACGCAGCGAGTGCTGGGGATACTCCACCTTCTGGGTGGGATGCTTTTGCTGGCGGCCCCGAGCGTGGCCCCTGCTGACGGGGCCGCCTCCGCGTGGCCTTTCATAGGCGTCCTGCTGCTGCACATGCTCTGCTACATGCCGACGCTGGGCCTTTCCAACTCACTCGCGTTCCACAACATGACGAACCCCGAGAAGCAGTTTCCGCCGGTGCGGGTGCTGGGGACGATCGGATGGATCGTGGCGGGCTTTGTGGTGGGGATGGTCGCGAGCAAGATGACGCCGGAAGGTGCGGTGGGGGAGGCGGCCTCGCCCCCGCACTTCTTCTACGTCGCGGGCGGGGCGGGCATTCTGCTGGGCCTGTACAGCATGACCTTGCCGCACACTCCGCCCCCCGCAAAGGGAAAGCCGTTCCGCGTCGCCGATGCGCTCGGGCTGGACGCCCTCAGGATGCTGAAAGACCGCAACTTTGCGGTTTTCTGCGTCTGCTCGTTCCTTCTGTGCATCCCGCTCGCGGCCTACTACGCCTTCGGAGCGGACTACGTCGGCCGCATCGGATTCGACAAGGAAAAGGTGCCCGTGACGATGTCGTACGGGCAGATGTCAGAGATTGGATTCATGCTGGTGATGCCGCTCCTGTTCGGACGGTTGGGCGTCAAGTGGATGCTGGTCGTAGGGATGCTGGCTTGGGTGATCCGTTACGGACTCTTCGGCGCGGCGTGGGGCGAGGCGGGTACGGACAATGCCAAATGGCTTGTGCTCGGAGGGATTCTGCTGCACGGCATCTGCTACGACTTCTTCTTTGTCACGGGACAGATTTACGTGGACAAGCGATGTTCGCCCGAAATTCGGGGGCAGGCCCAGGGATTGCTGGTCTTGCTTACGCAGGGGCTGGGAATGCTCGTGGGCAATCAGGTTTTCCCGAGACTTGTGACCTATTTCACCGGGCCGACGACCGGAGAAGGGCCGGGGCCGGTGGATTGGAAAATGGTGTGGTTCATCCCGGCCGGGTTCGCGGCGCTGATCATGGTCGTCTTTGTGGCGCTGTTCAGGCCGGCACGACCGAGCGTGGACTGATCTCAGCCTCGAGCGGCAATCTGATCGCGGTCGGTTGGGAGAATGGTTCACGACCGGTGCGAAACCCGATTGACGACGGCAATTGGTGCGGGGGTGGACCGCTTGGGGCCGGCGCATCGAGTATCCTTTACCGGCTCGCGGGTGCAACGGACCTTTATAGGAGTTTTTAGTTATGGCGAATAAGAAAACTTCGGCCGCGAACGGCGCGACACGGCGGTCGTTTCTCACGACTGCCGCGGCAGGGGTCGGGGCATCGGTGTTGCTGGGTCGGCCGGCGATGACGCGGGCGACCGTGCCCTTCCAGCCCGACCAGCCGGAAATCACGCCGCCCGGCGACGACGCCAAAACGTTGAAGATCGGCGTGATCGGTCTGGGCGGCCCGGGTGGCTGTGCAATGGGCCTGAATCACTGTTTGTCGTTCATTGAACTGGCAAAGCAAGGCCGGGAGAAATGCGAGATCACGGCGATCTGCGATCTGAACGATCTTTTCCTGGAGAACGGTCAGAAGGAAATCGACGCCGCCCAGGGCGGTAAGGTTCACACCTTCCGCAACCACAAGGAACTCCTCGCCCTTGCCGATCTCGACGGCGTGCTGGTGGCGGTGCCCGAGCACGCACACGCCGCCATCGGCATCGACACGCTGGAGGCCCGCAAAGATCTCTACCTCGAGAAGCCGATGACGCTGAATCTCGAGCAGGCCATCCCGCTGTACGAAACGGCGAACCGCCTCGCGGTTATCGCGCAGGTCGGCACGCAGATGACACGCCTTCCGAAGTATCTGGCGGCCCGCCAGTTGATCAAGTCGGGTGCCATCGGAACTCCGACGTTCAGCCAGACCTCGTACTGCCGGAACAGCAAAAATGGCGAATGGCACTACACCGTGGACAAGCGGTGGAAGCCCGGCGAAAACCTCGACTGGGAGACCTGGTGCGAGCCTCTCGAGCCCGCCGCGTGGGACCCGAAGATCTACTACCAGTGGCGGCGGTACAGGAAGTACAGCACCGGCATCATCGGCGACCTCCTCGTCCACGTCATGACGCCGATGATGATGGCGCTCGACCAGGGTTGGCCCACGCGGGTCGTCGCCACCGGGGCCCATCACTCCGACAAGGCGATGGAGAATCACGACAACATCAATATTGCCGTGCAGTTTGAGACCGGACACCAGATGATGGTGGCGGGGTCAACCTGCAACGAGAACGGGCTGGAGACGCTGATCCGCGGCACGCAGGGCAACCTCTACCTCAATAGCGCACACTGCGTTCTGCGCCCGGAGCGGATCTGGGCGGAGGACGTTGAAGAGCAGACCATCCAGTGCCCCGACATCGGCAACGATCAGGACGTTCATCGCCTCGGCTGGCTGCACAGCATCCGCACCCGCGAGCGTCCGGAGAGCAGCGTCGAATTGGGAATGAAGGTGATGGTCGTGGTCGACCTCGCCACCCGCTCGATGTGGGAAGGCAAGGCGTTCTCGTTCGATCCGCTGAAAATGAAGGTATCCGCGGTCTGAGCGGGATGTGGAATGTGTTCAATCGTTTGGAGGCGGCCGGGATCGACCGGCCGCCTCTGTTTGCGCTTGAGGCTATGGGAACTCGGTTCGAGTTGCTCCTCCCCGGGATATCGGACGATCGGGCCCGCCCGATCTCCGAGGCTGTCTTTGACGTCGTGCTCCAGTGGCACAATGCCCTGAACGCCTTCTCGGCTTCCAGTTTCGTCGGGCGATTCAATTGCGCGCGTTCGGGGGAATGGGTCCGCATCGACCGGGAGATTTGGGCGTTTCTGGAATATTGCCGACGCGTGTGGAAACGTTCGGAGGGATCGTTCGACCCCGCGTTGGGCGCGCCCCTGCGATCGTGGCGACAGGGAGCGCCGCCGGCTGCCGGCGAGACCGCGCGGGGGTTCCAACACGTTCTCTGGAATGACGAAGACATGGCGGTGGGTCGCTCGATCGCGATCGAACTTGACTTTGGATCCGTCGCGAAGGGATGGGCGATCGACCGGGCCACCGACCTTCTTCGAGAACTCGGGGTCCGTGAGGCTTTCTTGCACGGGGGCACCAGCACCGCATCCGGGATCGGTGTGGGCCCGATGGGAAACGGGTGGCACATCCAGGCGGTTCCGGACCTGCACGGACCGATCATTCGGTTGATCGACTCTGCGATGTCCGTCTCCAGCCCCCGGGGGCGGAGTTCTGCTGATGGTTCACACCACGTGATCGACCCGCGCACTGGCGCGAGTGCGCGATGCCCGCGCTGGGCGGTTTGCGCGGCACCATCCGCAGCGGATTCCGACGCATGGTCTACGGTTGGGCTGGTGTTGGGAGGGGCCGCGAGCCCGCCCGAAGGCGTTATGATCCAATTGGATTCAACGGACTGGGTTTGAACTGACGCGTGGGCACCACGGGAACAGCACATGACGAACGGGATGTCGGATCGGCGGGAGTTTCTGATGCAGGCGGCCGGGGGCATGGCCGCGATCGGGCTTTTCCCGAGCCTGTTGCCCGCAGCGCCCATGGTGGCCGCCGGGCGAAAGGCACCGCTGCAGGTGGCCTTGATCGGCGCTGGTCGGCAGGGCCGGGCCGCACTGGGTGAGCTGGCGAAGTTTGAGGCTGTTCGCATCGCCGCGGTGTGCGATACCGACCCTTCGCGGCTTGAGAGCGGTGTCAAGAAGACGAAAGACGCGGCCGGGTTCGCCGACCATCGCGCCTTGTTGGACGGTGCCGGCAACGTCGAAGCCGTGATCATCGCGACCCCGACCCATCTGCATAAGCAGATCGTGCTCGACGCGGTGCAGGCCGGAAAGCACGTGTACTTGGAAGCCCCGATCGCGCATACGCCCGAGGATTGTGCGGCGATTGCCGCGGCGGCCCGCGATTATAAAAAGGTGTTCGCGGTCGGTCTCGAAGGCCGCTCCAACCCGGTCTATGCGCTCGCTCGATCATTCTTCCGCGCGGGCGGGCTCGAGGCGCTCGTTTCCATGCGGGCCCAGGCGTTCCAGAAGACCAGTTGGAAAACGCCCGCAAGCGACCCCGCCCGCGAGAAAGCACTCAATTGGCGGCTCGATAAAGACGTTTCGACGGGCTTGCTGGGCGAACTCGGCACCCATCAGATCGACGTGATGCGATACTTTGCGGATGTCGAGCCCAGGAGCGTCATGGGCCTCGGCGCGGTGCGGATGCACAAGGACGGGCGCCAAGTCGCCGACACCGCCTCGTGCTTCGTTACGATGTCGAACGGTCAGGTGCTCTCCTACGAAGCGTCGCTGGGCAACTCCTTTGGCGGACGGTTCGAGGTCTTCAACACGACCGCCGCGGCATTCAAACTGGCGTGGACGCACGGCTGGATGTTCAAGGAAGCGGACGCCGCGACGCAGGGGTGGGAGGTCTACGCGAACCGCCAGCGATTCCACAACGACGAGGGCATTACCCTGATCGCGGATGCAACGAAACTCGCGAGCCAGGGCAAACTCAAGGACGGTGTGGGCCTCCCGTTCACGTCCCTGTATTACGCCCTCGCGGACTTTGTCAAGAGCATCGCCGAGGACAAGCCGGTCGCCGCGACCGCCGAGGACGGTCTGAGGGCCAGCGTCGCGGGGATCCTGGCGAACCGGGCCGTCGTCAACGGGGGCGTGGTCGAGATCGGGGAGCCCGCGTAAATGGCGAAAGATGGACCGCCGATGGTGGTCGAAGCACTGAAACGAACCGCCGTCGGCGGCGTCTCGTGGCCACTCCTGCGCGAGCTTCCGTGGCTCGCGCGGCTCGGCGTGTTTGCGTTGATGGTGCTGGTGGTGGGTGGATTGGCCGCCTCCGGGGCTCACCTTTTTTATCACGATCAGAATCGCGACGAGCAACCGGGCCTGACGACCACCGATATCAAGGGCGTCTACCACGGGGTGAACGCGACCGCGCCGATGCTTGCGAGTTTGCGGGCCGGGCACCCCGAGACGCTCGATCCAAAGGATCGGGAGACATTGGTCAAGTGGCTCGAAGGAACCCGCATCGCGGAGGACTATGACAATCTCGACCTGGGCGATTCGGCGCCCGGGGAATTGATCGCCGCGAACTGCGTGTCGTGCCATTCGTTCAAGGCCACCGCAAGCGACGCGTTTCCCGAGTTGCCCCTCGACCGCTGGGACGACGTGAAAAACGTCTCGTTCAGCAAGGACATCCGGCCCAACGACGTCAAAATTCTCGCCGCGTCAACCCACACGCACGCCCTGAGCCTGGCGACCCTTGCCGCCATGGTCTCGTTGCTCATGCTGATGACGACGTGGAATCGCGCCTGGGTGAGCCTGTTGGTGGGCGTGATGGGAGTCGCGCTGCTGGCCGACATGGCGGCCTGGTGGGTGACGCGGTGGTACGAAGCCGGGGCCTACGCCATTATCGTGTTTGGCGCTGCGTATGTGGTTTCGATCGGAATTGGATGTCTTCTGGTGATGCTGGAGTTGTTGAAGCGGTCTCGCTGACGCGGATCGGTTTTGCGTCAGACCGGTTCTGCGTCAGACCTGTTCCAGGAACCGGATGTCGTTGGCGAACATCAGCCGGATGTCGGGGATTCCGTACTTCCCCATCGCCAGCCGTTCGACGCCGAAGCCGAACGCGAATCCTGTCCATTCTTCCGGGTCGACGCCGCACGCCTCGAAGACGTTGGGATCCACCATGCCGCAACCGCCCAGTTCCATCCAGCGTTCCGGCAGGTCGGGGCGTAACTGAACCTTGATCTCAAACTGCGCGGACGGCTCTGTGAACGGATAGAACGTCGGCGTGAAGCGGATCTCGGCGTTCTTGCCGAAGTACGCGCGGATGAAGTGAAAGAGCGTCGTCTTGAGGTCGCTCATGTTGACGCCGCGATCGACGTAGAGCCCCTCGATCTGGTGGAACATGAAACTGTGGGTGGCGTCGACGGTGTCGGGGCGATAGACGCGGCCCGGCGCGACGATGCGGATCGGTTCGCGGAGCGTGCCCCCGCCGCGCTTCACCATTTCCTCCATGACCCTCACCTGCACCGTGCTCGTCTGGCTGCGCAGCATGCGAGGGCTGGCGACTTTCGCCGGATCATCGACATAGAAATTGTCGCTCGGGTCGCGAGCCGGATGGCCCGGCGGGATATTCAGTTTCACGAAATTGTGGTCGTCGTCTTCAAGTTCCGGGCCATCCGCAACATCGAAGCCCATGCGGGCGAAGACGGCCACCAGTTCATCACGAACGCGGGTGATGATGTGACGTTTGCCAGGTCCAAAACTGGTCACCAGCCCCGGCTCGGTGACGTCGATCAGTTCTTCGACCTTGGGTGCGGTCCCGATCTGACTTTTCTTCGCCGCGAACGCACTCTCAAGTGTCGACCGCACCTCGTTGAGTTTGGCACCAACCGCCGGCTTCTGGTCTTTCGGCACGTCCTTGAACGAGCCGAGCACGGCTTTGACCGAACCGCTTGGTCCCAAGGTGGCGAGCCGCCAGGCTTCCAAGGCTTCGGCGTCCGCCGCCACGGCGAGCGTCGCGAGTGCTGTGGACTGGAGTTGATCGAGGGTGTCGAGCATAAAACGAAACGGCCCCGCATCCCGCGGGGCCGCTCAACTGGGGAGAGCCTCATGATTCATGAGGCCGTTGGACGCGATCGTAGCAAACGCGATTTTTCCGGGTGACGAAAATCTGGCACGGGGTGTCAAGTTTGCTTGACTTCAAACAGATGTCCAGTATACTTGACACGTTGTTCAAGTTTCTTGTCATTTGTTCTCGAGCGTTAAAGGAAATTCCCATGCTGCCATCGTTTGAGGAAAAGAGCGTCTGGATTCAGTTGATCAGCTTGGTCGTGGGCCTCGCCCTCTATTCCATCGTGTCCGGGGCGATGATGGCGAACGGAATCACGGAACCGGCGCCGTACGTACCGGTTTTCATATCGGCGGTGATTGTGCTGGTGGTGGTGCTGGGGTTGGGGCACGCGCTCGCCGCACTCACCGGCAAACCGGAACGGTCTGATGAGCGTGACCGGCTGATCGGGTGGCGGGCGGAGAGCAATTCTTCGTGGTTGCTGGCGGTGGGCGTCTTCGGCGGGATCACGGCCCTGCTCTTCAAGGTCGAGGCGGTGTGGGTGGCCCACCTGCTGCTGGCATCAATGTTCGTGAGCGACGGGCTGAAATTGACCCTGAAGCTCGTCTACTACAGGCGCGGCGTATGACTCTCCCCGGCGACGTGCCTCATCGGGCCGAGGTGGTTTCCGGCCCGGCGTCCTACGCCACCAGAGTGCGCAATCACATCCGCACGCTGCGATTCCTGGCCGACGAAATGACGCAGCAGGCCCTCGCGGACCAGATTGGGGTGAGCCGTCAGACCCTGAACGCGATCGAGGGAGGGAAGTACTCACCGTCACTCGAAGTAGCCTTCAAAATCGCGCGCGTGTTCGGAAAGCCGCTGGGCGAGGTGTTCGAACTCGCGGCCGATTAAGCCCCGCGGTGGGTGCGGGGAAGATTCGCGGTCAGGTTTCGTCGCGCTGTTTCCATCAGCAGCGTTCGTCCCGCCGGGAGAAGAACAAGGGAAGATCGTCTGAGTCGGCGGTGCAGACTGTGCACTGCATCCTCATCTGGACCGACCGGGGGCAGCGGTCGCCGCGCCGGATGCCGGCCGTCCTCACTCACGATTCGGGGTGCGACCCCGGACGGCCATGCACGCGGCTGCGGCCCGCTTCGTGCCGTGGAGCGATGTCGGACCGAAGCGCACCTTCATGCAGCCCGTGCACCACTACCGCCGATGCTGATCGCATGACGATCCGGATTTCTGCGTGCGGCAACAGCCGCCAGGCCTTCCGCACCGGGTTTAACCCGATCGATGGGGAGGCACCGCAGCGCACACCCCGTAAAAGGCGTTTGCGGGGACGGTGACTGCACTTCAAGTACACGTCCGTGACTCCCGATAGTTCTGGCGAGACATTCATCCACAATCCACCACTAAACTTCACCCGCCTACTTCTTGAGATGATCGTCACCGTGGGTGTTGCGCAGGCGGCGGTGATGCTCCTGATGCCGACGATCGCGCCGGGGATTGATGGGATTGCAGAGGCGATTCTCGATGCGTCACTGCTGTTGCTCCTCGCCGGGCCGGTGATGCTGTGTCGCGTGCGTGCGGACGTACAAAGAGCCGCGAATAGTGCCACGCCAGAAGCGGCCGTCGCGTCGCGACGGCTGGTGGCGGCGGTGGGCCTGGTGCTGCTGCTGGGTGTGGGCCTGTCGTTGGCCGCCGGGTGGCAGATCCACGGCTCGATACAGACCGAGGCGCGGGGCCGCTTCCAATCACTCACGAAGGATGCTCTGGGCGATGTGCAGCGCCGAGTCAATCAGGCGGAGTACGGGCTGAAGGGGGCGCGCGGCGTGTACGCCGCCAACGAGTCTGTAGAGCGGATGGAGTTCAAGGCGTACGCCGAATCACGCGACCTTCCAAAAGAGTTCCCCGGCGTGCTGGGGTTCGGGTTTATCGAGCGGGTGATGCGTCCTGATCTGGACGCCTTCATTGCGAAAGAGCGGGCCGATGACGCCCCGGATTTTAACGTCCGCCTCTCGGCGCACTCGCCGGACGCGATCAAACCACCCGATGCTGAGGTCGCGCTGGCCTCGGACTTGTACATCATCAAGCACATCTTCCCCCTCGAGGCGAACCGCCCGGCGTGGGGCTATGACGTCGGCTCCGAGCCGGTCCGCCGCGAGGCCATCGAGCGGGCCATCGCGACCGGCCAGCCCGCGATCACGGGCCGGATCAGTCTTGTGCAACAAGACAAGTCTCATACCGGGTTCCTGTACCTCGTGCCAGTCTTCCGCAACGGCTCCCATCCTTCTACCCCGGCGGAGCGGCTTGCCGCGCTTACTGGGCTGGTCTTCACGCCCATCGTTCTCGAGGCCGCGCTGGCCGATCTGCAAGAGGCGGTTGGGTACCGGATTGACTTCGAGATCTTCGACGGGACCGTCGCCGAAAAGTCGGCCGAACTCTTCGATCTGGATGGTCACTTGGCCAACGCCTCCGGGGCCATCGGCGCGGCCAACTTTGCTGGCCGCATGTTTGCAACCAAAGCCGAGATCGTTGTAGGCGGACGCACGTGGACGGCCACGCTCCGCACGACGCCCACCTTCGCGGCGGAGATCGACGCCACCACGCCGCTGGTTACCACCTTGGCCGGCCTTGTGATGACGATGCTCGCGGCGGTGGCGATATGGGCCATGGGCACCGGCCGCGCTAAGGCGGTCTCGCTGGCCGAGTCCATGACGCGGGAACTGCGCGAGGTCGCGGTACGCTCCGAGCGCCTGGCGGAGATCGCCCGGCGCACCAGCAACGCCGTGATC
>CAZJXA010000030.1:0-13603 GCA_964549785.1 uncultured Phycisphaeraceae bacterium
GGGGGTGGAGGGGGGGGCGGGGGTGCGGCTGAGGCGGGTGGCGGATTTCGTGCACACGACAAGCCACCGGGAGATTCGGTTTATTGTGCTCCGAGTGCGGTCGGACACTCGACCATCACCCCCGAATCGGTGTCGCTGGTTTGGGCGGGCGGAATCGGCGATCCTCGCGCTTTCCAATCCGCACCGGGCGATCGTGGCGCTTGGCTGGGGCGCGGACTGAGGCGGACGCGGATGGTGACGGGTGTGCCGGATGAAGCGCCGATGCCGCACCGAAAAAATGAAAACGCAAGACAAACGTTCACCCCGATCGACTTGCGGAACGCTCGGACGTAATCATTCCATCTACGGGTTGGTGCGTGTGATTGAGGACGATTTGATGCCCTTTGAGATTACTGTTGATAGCGAAAGACGAATCGCCGTGGTGACGCACCGAGGTCCCTCCAGCCGCGAAGAGTGCGTGCGGGTGCTTTCGATCCTTGGCGGGGATTCGCGCGTCGGTCCTGAGTTCGGCATTCTGATCGATGTGAGGCAGATGGAGTATGAGCCGTCGTTCGAGGATCTGCGGAGCTTGGGCGGGCTGATGGCGAGTCGGCTGAAGAACCGCATCGCGTTTGTGACGGCGACGCCGCTCCAGTTCGGATTGGCCCGGCAGTCGGGCATCTTCAGCGAGTTGGCGGGGGGCCGGGCCGATGTGTTCTACGAGTATCCACAGGCGGTGCGGTGGCTCACCGGCGAGTCGGACGGCGATCGTCGGACCGGCGCGTGATGATGCGCGGGCCTTAGGCGCGGGCTCTAGGCGAGAGCGGCGGAGAACAAGCGCTGGAAATGGTGAACGCCGCGTTCACGAGTCGGCGAGAAACGTCCGCCGGGGTAGAGCGAGGCGGCGGTCCCGCGCTGCACCGATTCGACCACGGCTTCGTCCTCGCGCTCGACACGATCGAGGCCGCTCCCAGCACCGGCATCGAGCTTGCTCTCATCGCTGACGTAGGAGAGGAAACTGACGCGGGTACGGTCGGGCGCGAGCGGCCTCACGATGTTGATCGAGAGCCCCCATGGATAGAAGTTGAACATCATGTTGGGGAAGACCCACCAGTAATACGCGGCGACGCGGCGGCCGAAATCGGGCGAGGATTCGGGCGGCGTGAAGGCGGGCTCGCCGGGCTTGGCGATCGCCAGTTGAAGGTTGCACCAAGGGAAGAGCTCGGTGGAGTATGCGCCGTAATCGATAGCTTCGTTGAGGGAGGGATGAACAAAGGGGATGTGGAAGCCCTCGAGATAGTTTTCGATGTAGAGAGCCCAGTTGGCCCGCACCAGGTAGTCGCGCGAGCGCGAAGGATCAAACCGCAACTCCGGGAGGGGCAGCCACGCCAATCGGTCGCGCATCGGGGCGAGCAGTTCATGGAGATCGACGTTGGGACGGAGCGACGCGAAGTAGAGGGCGTCGTGCCAGGCCGCCAAGGAGACTTTCCGCAGGTTGTCGTCCTCGGACGGGAAATCGTTCGCGGCTTCGAACTCGGGCATGTGCCGGAAGGTTCCGTCGAGATCGAAGCGACGGCCGTGGTATCGACAGACCAGAGATTTCTCGATGCCGGGGTGTTCACACAAGATGGTGCCGCGGTGGGTGCACACGTTCGAGAGGGCGCGGACGACGTCGTCCCTGCCGCGAGTCAGGAGGATGGGTTCATCGAGGAAGCCTTCGAGCAGGGTGAGGGGGAGGCATTGCCCGGGGACACTGATAGCGCGAGCGTCGGCGACGAACTGCCAGGAGGGTCGGAAGACACGCTCTTTCGCGAGCGAGAAGACTTCGGGATCGCTGTAGATTCGCCCCGGCAGCGTGCGGGCGCGGGTGATGTCCGGATCGATGACGAGGTCTTGCGGGCGCATGTGGTGGATGGTAACGACGGCGGCGTGGGGCGTTGCGAGGGCACCATGCGAAAAGCCCCGCGGGGAGCATTCGCCCGCGTGGGGTCCGGGGGTTCGGGAAGACATCCGTGGCCGGGGGGCGTCAGCGGCGGCGCAGGCCGGAGCGGGGGTGGTGACCCACTGGCGCCTGGTGCTTTTCGATTTCGCCGTTGGCGTTGAGGCTGTAGAGGCTCATCACACGAATAACGTCAGAGGTTGGGGGAACCCGTCGCGGGTAATAGCACGTTTCAGAGTATCCTACGGGACTACTTTGACCACGCTTAACTGTTCGGCGAGCATCTCCCAGACCGTGGCGATGTCGTTATCGGCCATGCGAACACAGCCCATCGACTTCTGCGAGCCAATGGAGATGGGGTCGATGGTGCCGTGGAGCCCGAACCCGGTGTACACCGCGGACGTGCCCTGGCCTTCCCAGCCGAGCCAGAATTCTCCGATGGGATTCTTGGGATCATCGGCCTCGAACTTTTCGCCCGTTTTCGGGTTGGTCCAATGCGGATTGATGAGTTTGCTGTTCTTCTTGACCGTGAACGTGCCGACGGGGGTGCCGTTCTCGGCGCCGAGGCCGACGGGGAACGAGCGGATATAGAGCCAGTCGGCCGGTTCGTCGGGCGAACCCCAAAAGAGGTCGAGGCGGTAGTCGCTCTTGTGGACCACCGCATGAAACGGGCCGCGTACCAGTTTCAGTTTTTGCCCGATCTTGAGGGCGTTGGGGTTGGTGATGTTGTTGACACGCTGAATAAGGCGGTTGTGGGTCGCGAGGTCGCGGCGCTTGGCGATACGTTCCAACGCATCTCCGGAAGCGACGGTGTAGGACTCTGAGATGGAGTCGCCGGGCGTCACTTTGGCGGAGAAGACGAGATCTTGGTTGAGTCGGGCCGCTTTGTCGCGCAGGGCCGACGCATCGGACTTGGAAATATCGGGGCTGACGAGGGCTCGGCTGTACGCGACGCGAGCCTCAAGCGGCTTGCTGGCGGCCAACGCCCGATCGCCGAACTCGATGAGCGATCGGACTTGATTTGTGGACGTGGTGGCCGGCAACGAGCCGCCATCGGCGGCGGGAGAACCCGCCGGGGTGTTCGCGGGTGGCACCGCCGCCAAAGCGGGGGCCGACGGGTCCTTCGTGACGTCGATGGGCTTGGGTTTGGGGTCGGCGGCGGCGGCTGCGGCGGGCGTGGCGGGTACGGCGGGCGCGCCCGGTGGTGGGGCGGTCTTGGCGGCGGCGGCGATGTCGACCGCATTGCCCAAGACGCCGTCGGACCGGGTCGGCTTGGGAATGAGATTGACGGGCGGCGTGGTTGGCGGCGACTGCGGAGAAGGGTTCGCGGCGGCCCGGTCATTGACGGATTCGGTCCCGACCAAAGGCGGTGCTGCGGCCGATCCCCCGTCTGTGGTCGAGGGATTGGTTTTGTTGAGGAGCGCGGGGAGGTATTGCACGGCCGCGAAGACGATGCCCAAGCCGACGACCACCGCGCCGATGGTCAGGGCGATCTTCTTGTTGTTGTTCCCGGCCTTTCGGTTGGACCGGCTCATGACCGGGCGGCTGGTTTCGGCGGTACGTTCCATCTGAGAGGGGAGAGCCATGGCCGTTTTTCTTCCGTGAGTGGGGCGTGGGGGTAGCGTGACAAATTAGAGCGAGAACAGAGAGAGCGGGAACACAGACGAATCCGTGACGACCGCATCCAGCGGAACGTCATGCGACTCCATCGGCACTTTGTCGATTAACTGTTCATCGATGGCGATGCCAACCTTGAACGCCCGCAGGCCGGGCGTCGCGAGAAAGCGATCATAGAACCCGCCGCCCCTTCCGAGCCGGTGCGCGGATCGATCGAAGGCCAGTCCGGGCACGAGGACCAGGTCGAGCATCTCGATCGGGACCGTCCGCCAGCCGGGGGGCGGCTGGCGGAGCGAGGGGCCGCACGAAAAGAGTTCGCGGAAGTCGGTCGTCCCGAGTTCCGACCGATCCGGGGCTACCGGCCACATGTGACGGGTTTGGAGGTCACATCTGGGCGCGCAAATGGTGGTGCCCTGGTGCGCGAGGATGGTGGCCACTGTCGAGAGCGTTGGTTCGCCAGGGAGCGGAAGGAAGAGCATGCAGGCTTGGGCGACGGCAAACCGGGGTAAACCAACCACTCGTTCGCAGGCGGCGATGCTGCCGGCGGACCATCGGGCGTCGGAAACGGTGCGGAGTGTTTCTCGCATCGCCGCGCGGAGGGAGGGCTTGGGTTCCGGGAGCGGGTTCACCCGCGACCCCGGGCCTTGCGGGCCGCTTCCAGGGCCGACGCCATCACCTTTTCATGGCCGTGGTCGGTGGGGCGGTAGTACGACTTCTCGACGCCGAGGTAATCCTGAACGCCGATAATGCCGAGCCGCTCGTCCTTGACGCCGTCCGAGTGGGCGTAGCGGTAGGCATCGCCGCCCGTTGAGCCCGCGCTCTTTGTGATGGCTTTGCGAACGTTGCCATCCTTGATGTGCATCGGCACCGGGATGGTGCGACCTTCCCGGACGTCGGCGATAGCCTCGTCGATGGCGACGTAGGCCGCGTTGCTTTTGGGGGCGAGCGCGAGGTAGGTCGTGCATTGGGCGAGCGTGATGCGGGCCTCGGGCATGCCCAATCGCTCGGTCAGTTCCCAGGCGGCCTGGGCGACCATGATGCCGCGGGGATCGGCGTTCCCGATGTCTTCGCTGGCGAGGATGGCGAGGCGGCGGGCGATAAACCTTGGGTCTTCGCCGGCTTCGAGCATGTGGGCGAGCCAATAGAGGGCGGCGTCGGGGTCGCTGCCGCGAACGCTCTTGATGAAGGCGGAGATGGTGTCGTAGTGCTGATCGCCGGAACCGTCATAGACGGCGGCCTTTTGCTGGATGGAATCCTGAGCGGCCTGGGCGTCGATGACGAGAGTTTCGTCGGCCGCGGCGGACGAACTGAGCACGGCGACTTCGAGCGCGGTGAGGGCCTTGCGGGCGTCACCGTCGCTCTTGAGGGCCCAGATGTGCAGGGCGTCGTCGGTGACGTTGAGGGCGCGGCGTCCGTAGCCGCGATCAGGATCGGCGATTGCGCGGCGGAGGACGGCGATAATCTCGGATTCCGAGAGAACTTCGAGCCGGAAGAGGGTGCTGCGGCTGACGAGGGCGCTGTTGACGGCGAAAAGCGGATTCTCGGTGGTGGCTCCGACCAGGGTGATGTGGCCCTTCTCGACATCGCCCAGAAGGATGTCCTGCTGGCTCTTGCTGAAGCGGTGGATCTCGTCCAGGAAGAGGATGGTGCGTTGCCGGGACGTTTCGAGGCGGGTGACGGCGGCGTCCACGATCTCGCGGATCCGTTTGACGCCCGCAGAGGCGGCGTTCTCCTGCTCGAAGTGGCGCTTGGTGCAGGAGGCGATGAGTTCAGCGAGTGTGGTTTTGCCGGTGCCCGGCGGCCCGTGGAGGATCAGCGAGGTGATGGTGTCGGCCTTCAGCATGCGCCGCAGGAGTTTGCCTTCGCCCAGGATGTGCGACTGGCCCGCGACCTCGTCGAGCGTGCGGGGGCGCATGCGAACCGCGAGCGGTTGGACGCTCTGGCGGTTCTTGTCGCGCTGGGCGGACCAGAGGTCGGGCATGAGCCGGAATGGTACGGGAGGCTCGCTGGTGGCCGGATCATGCTGGTGATCGCGCCGCCAACGATCTTCGGCGAAATGGCCCCTTCTGCGGTCCGTCAACCGGCGTAGGCTCCCGACCGATAGAGTCGCCCCTTGACCCAAATTCGCGGTTCCGCACGCGACCGCTGGTGGAAAGAATCTCCATGGACTTCCGCATCATCTCCATCGGCTGCCTCTCCGCCCATCCGTTGTGGGGCGAAAAGTCCGCGCAGCGGGCCGGGCATTCCACGACCACGCTCATCACTTCGGGCGACGCCACGATCATCGTCGATCCGGGGTCTTCGCCGCAGGCGCTCGCACCGCGACTGCTCGAACGGGCCAATCTTCGGCCGCGGGATATCACGCACGTGTTCCTCACGCGTTTCGCCCCGGAAGTCCGGCGCGGCATCACGCTCTTTGAGGACGCCGAATGGCTGATCCACGAGGTGGAGCGGGAGTCGGTGGGGGTTCCGATCGCCGCGGCCTTGCGCGAGATGGCCGCGCGTGACGACGGCCCCGTCGACGGCTCGCTCAAAGAGACTCTTGAAGACGAGGTGGCGGTGCTTTCGCGCTGCAAGGCGGCCCCGGACTCGCTGGCGAAGCATGTCGATCTGTTCCCGATGCCGGGCGTGACTCCGGGGCTGTGCGGGCTTCTGCTGGAGGGGACGCGTCACACGATCCTGCTGTGCGGCGACGCGATACCGACATGGGAGCATCTGAGCGAGGGCAAAGTGTTGCAGACCGCCGCCGACGTGGACGCGGCCCGTTCGAGTTTCGCGGAGGCGGTGGAGATCGCTGATGTGCTGATTCTGGGGCGAGACAACGTGGTGGTGAACCCGACGAAGCGGCCGTTCTGAAGGGTCGGGATCGGCGGGGTTCAGGCGAGTCGAGCCAGAATCGCCTCTCGCACCGTCTTGGCATCGGCCTTCCCGCCCGCGAGTTTCATGACCTCGCCGACCAACCGGCCCGCCGCGGCGATTTTTCCGGCTTTGACATCCTCTACAACCTTCGGATTGGCGGCAGAGACTTCCGCTATCCACCGGTCCAAGGCCGCGTCGTCCTTGACAATGAGCAGGTTTCGATCGGCGGCCATCGCCTCGGCACCCGTACCCGGGTGATCGCACAGGCCCGCGAACAACTCTTCCAGCGCGTGGTTGCCGATGCGGCCCGATTCTCTCAGGGCGACGAGTTCCGCAATCGACTCGGGCGTCACACCGAGTTCGTGAACCGCTCCGCCCCGTTCGTTTGCGCGTTTCTGGGCCGCCCCAAGGAGGAGGTTGGCAACGACCTTGCCGGCCCGGCCGTGTTCAAGGCCGCGAGCGACGAGGGCCGCGGTGGACGCTTCGAAAAAAAGGCACGGACCCCGCTCCTCCGAAAGGGCCGCTGCCTCTTTCACGGCCAGCCCGAAATCGGCCGTGTAGCGACGGCACCGCGCGAGTGGCAGCTCAAGAAGCGATGCCGCGATCTCGGCTTTCCAATTGTCGTCGACCGCGACCGGAGGCAAGTCGGGGTCGGGGAAGTATCGATAGTCGTGGGCATCCTCTTTTTCGCGCTGGATGAAGGTGCGTTCGGTGGTGTCATCCCAGCCGCGGGTGGTCTTGGCGCCCGGCCCCATCTCGCGGCGGTCTGCAAGAAAGCGCCCGGGTTGCTCGCGGATCTCAAACTCGATGGCCCCTCGGAGTGATCGAAAACTGTTCAGGTTCTTGACCTCGACGATCGGGGTCCGGGCCTTGCGGCCGTCGGCGAGCCCGAGTTCAAGATTGATGTTGGGCTCGAAGCGGATGTGACCGCGCTGCATCACCCCCAGCGAGGCATCAAGAAAGCGGGCGATGTTCCGCAGCGTGCGGGCGAACATGACGCACTGGTCGGCGGAAACGAAGTCGGGAGCGGTGACGACCTCGAGGAGGGGGGTTCCAGCCCGGTTGTAATCCGCCAGGGAATCACCTTCCGCTCCGCCGCCCTCGTCATGCGTGAGTTTGCCCGCGTCCTCTTCCAGGTGGGCGCGGATCACCCGGACCCGGGTGGGGGGTGCCGAAAAATCTGGAAAGCCCGCGGCGTCGGCGGCTGGAACATCCACAAACCCCTCTTCACAGAGCGGGAGTTGGAGCTGGCTGATCTGGTAGGCCTTCGGCAAGTCGGGATAGAAGTAGTTCTTGCGGTCCCACACGCTCGGAGAATTGATCCGGCAGTTGAGCGCGAGGCCGACGAGCACAGACAACTCGACGGCCCGGCGGTTCATCACCGGCAGAGCCCCCGGCAACCCCAGCACGGTCGGATCAATGTACGTGTTCGGCTCGGCATCCTCCTGACCGGCGAAGGCCGGTGAAAGGGCCCGGCTGAACATCTTGGTGCGGGTGGCCAGTTCGATGTGAACTTCCATCCCGATAATGGGCGTGCTGGAAATGATCATTTTGTCGCTTTATCCCGGTGTTGTGTTCGACGCCGAACGAAGCCCGCACCCGCACGGCGGCGTCGCCGCCGAAGGTTGTGGGTGCGGGCCAAAGGAGAGGTCGGTGAGGGATCCTCTTCCGTTGTCAGCACCCGCCGTCCCACGAGTTGAAGAACGCGATGATGTCGTCGCTGTCGGTGTCGCAATCGCCGTCGGCGTCGCCGCTGGATTGGCCGTTGTCCCACGCGCCAAAGAATCCGACGACGTCGTCGGAATCGGTATCGGCGTCCGAATCAAAGTCTCCGATGCAACCCGAGGGTGCGCAGGGTCGGGGCATCAGTTTGTAGATGGTGTCGTCGCTGCCCAGCACATACACCTCGCCCAGCCCATCGCGGCAGACGGCCACGGGCATCGGCGGGGCGCTCGAGCGGGTGAGGTCGGAGGTAACTTCTGTCTGTTGGGTGACGACGCCGCCCACCTGCCGGATCGTCCAATAGCGGGCGGAGCAGTAGTCGGTGTAGAAGTACACGCCGTCGAGCTCGGGGAACTGCCCGCCTCGATAGACGGCGCCGCCGCTGATGGAGCACCCGTCGGTATGGCTGTACGCGAAGGTGGGCGCGGTCAACCCGGGTGCGAAACAGGTGCAACCGCCATAGGGGGTGCAATCGGGGCCTTCCATGCAGCGCCAGCCGTAGTTTTGGCCTCCGGGTGAGGCGGCGGGCTGAAACTCAACCTCCTCCCACGCCTCCTGGCCCACGTCGGCGATCCAAAGATCGCCGGTGATGAGATCCAGATCGCAGCGCCAGGGATTTCGGAGGCCGTAGGACCATATTTCGGCATCGTTGGCGGTGCCAATGAACGGATTGCTCGGAGGAATGCGGTAATTGCGGTTGGGATCGGCGGGGAAATCATCGCCGCCCGCAACATCCAGCCGCAGGACTTTCCCGGAGAAGACCTGGCCGGTCGTGGTCTGGGAGTTGTTGAGGGGATCGGGAGTCGCCGCGGTGCCGTCGTCACCAAGGGAGAGATAGAGGAAACCGTTGGTTGGCGAGAATGCCATCCACCCGCCGTTGTGACCAACGCCGTGGGGCGTGACGAGCACGATCTCCTGGCTTGCGAGGGGCGCGGTGAGCGTGCCCGGGGTGAGGCGGAAGCGGGCGAGAACGTTGGCGTTGTCGGGCTGGCGGTTGTAGAAAGCGTAGAAAACGCCCGAGGAATCGAAGTCGTCGGGAAATGCCGCGGAGAGGAGGCCGCCATCGCCTTGGAGCCTTCTGACAGAGCGCAGATCGAGGACGGTTCCGCCATTGGTGGCGGTGAGAATCGGGTCTCCGGTTTGGCCGTCCAAGGCGCGGATGAGCCCGTTGCGATCAACACCGAAGAGACGGGAGCCGTCGCCCCGGACGGAAACTACTTGAACACAATTACTCACGGCCGTGCTGAACGGGCGGAGCTCGGCGCGGACGGTCTGAGCCATCGCGACGGGAGCGGTGGCGATGAGGGCCACCATGAGGGCGAGGGTCAAACGTCCCGGGTGTTGATCGATGGGCATGCAGACGGCCTTCCTCAATGGGTAAAAACGCAGTGTGCCCGGAAGGGGCCGGAATGTCAATAGAAATTTGTGTCCAATAACATAGGACTCGTGCAAGCGATACGTGGGCCACGGGTTAAGGGCCGCGTCCCGTTGCGGGCGGGTGGTTCACGGACCAAACCCGCTTCGCAGCTGGCGGGGTTGGTGGCACGGGCCCCCCCAGTCGAAGGAACTTTGCGGTGGGTCGCTCGCGGTCGGCAGGAACCTTGATCCCATTTCGAGAAGCGATAGACAATGTCGTCGAATTTGGTGTCTCCGTGGACCGCTAAGAAACCATAACAACGCCGGACATCTACTGGCGACTTGCACTGATCAGTTGAGGAACAACCCCCAACCGCGCTCGGCCTCGCCCGAATGGTGCTCTAATCCGGACAAGAAGGGAGGACTCTCTCGACCCTTGTGGGCTGCTCGAAAGTGGCGATTTTCTTGACCGTCACCGCCTCGTCCATCAGAATCATCGAAAGTGGGCAATTGGTGCTTGCGTAGCGCCGCAAATTGTGATAACTTATGGTCGTCTTCAGCGGCTCGCGAGCAGTGAGCGTTGTTGCGTCAAAAGGTATCTGGCGGGGTTGCCGCCTCACACACGCAGGGGGTTACATGCATCTCAGTACGTCAAGTTGGGTCCGATCATTCCGCGCTGCTGCGCTCGGTCTCGCGACCGTGCTCGCGCTGGTGGCGGCGGTGCCGTCCGCCATCGCTCAGAACTCGCTGCCCGTTTCGAGCGCGGGCGGAGAGGACGAGGTCGGCGTTTTGTGGGTCGGCGAGCCCGCGATCGTGGAAACGGTCGATCAGATCATGGCCCGGCAGGCGCTTCAGCCGCCGGTCGGCGCGATGCACGGCACGGGCAAGCCGGATCGCTTTCAGCCCAAGCGATCGCTGCTGCCGCAAGATCCGGATTCACCGGAAGTTTCGAGTTGGCCGCCCGGGGCTCCGTATCCGCTTGAAGAGTTCGGCGAGCGGGCTCCGCAAACCATCGGCACCGATTTCCTGGCGGTTGACGACGGCGAGTCGGGGTTTTATCCGCCCGACACCCACGGCGACGTCAGTCCCACCCAGATCCTGATCACTCTGAACGGGAGAATCAAGGTGTTTACGAAGGCGGGCACCGCGGGCCCCCTGAACGCCGACTTCTCGGTCTTCTTCAACTCGGTTCGCAACGGTTCCACGGTCGTCGATCCGCGCGTGGTCTTCGACAAGATCAGCAATCGCTGGTTTGTGTGCGGGATCACCGTCAGCACACCCAACCGCGTCGTTCTGGCCGTCAGCAGCGGTCCCACCATCACGGGCGCAGCCAGTTTCTCGTTCTTCCAGTTCCAGCAGGACCTTGTGGGCACGACCCCCAATGCCGACACCGGCGACTTCGCGGATTACCCATCGCTGGGGGTCGATGCCAACTGTGTGACCATTGGCGTCAACATGTTCGCACCCTCGTTCAACGGCTCGACCGGTTTCGTCATCCGCAAAAGCAGCCTGCTGACCGGCACGCTGAACGCCTTCGCGTTCCGCCAAATGTGCGCCGCCGCGGGCCCGGGCCCGTTCGCCCCGCGGGGCGTCGTCAACGACGATCCGGCCGCGACCCAGGGCTACTTCATCGGCTCCGACAACACCGCCTTCGGTCGTCTGGTGCTCCGCCGCATCTCGACTCCCGGTGCCACGCCGACGCTTGGCGCAAATATCAATCTGACGGTCCCCACCACCGTTGATCCGCAGTTGGTTCCCGCCCAAGGCAGCGGAACCGGAATCGAGCCGACGAACGACCGCCTGTTCGAGGCCCGCATCCGTCGCAATCGCATCGCCAATGTCCGCTCCCTGTGGACGGCCCACGCCATCGAGGTGAATTCATCGGGCGTGGCGAGCGCCACCGGAAACCGCAACGGTGCCCGTTGGTACGAAATCCGCAACTTCACGGGTACGCCCACGCTCACCCAGTCGGGCACGCTCTTTGACAACGCGGCCAGCGCCGCCGACCACTACATCTATCCCACCGTCGCCATGACCGGCCAGGGCCACATGGCGTTGGGCGCCAGCGTCGGCGCCACCGGCCGCTTCATGTCCGCCGCGACCGCGGGCCGGCTTCGAACCGACACCCTCGGAGCGATCCAAGCCCCGGTCATCACCGAGGCGGGCACCGCCGCGTACAACCAAGTCTTCGCCGGCCGCAACCGCTGGGGCGATTATTCATCGACGATCGTCGACATGGCCGACGACCAGACCATGTGGACCATCCAGGAGTATTGCAACGGCGTCGATTCATGGGCGGTTCGCACCACGCAACTCCGGGCACCGCGTCCGGCGGCACCGACCTCGGCCTCACCGGCCTCGTTGGCGCAGGGCTCTGCCAACGTCAACGTCGTCATCACCGGCACCAGCGCATCGGGGACGGCCTTCTATGACACCGACTCTGGTTACAACCGCATCGCGGCGTTGGTAAGTGGTTCTGGCGTGACCGTCAACAGCGTCACCTTCAACTCGGAAACCCAGGTGACGCTGAACGTGAGCGTGACGGGCGGGGCCGCTGCGGGTGCTCGCAACGTCACCATCACGAATCCCGACGGCCAGGTCGCGACCGGCAACGGCATCGTCACCATCACCGGCGGTTGCACCCCGCCCTCCATCACCACCGGCCCCTCCGCCGCCACCCGCTGCGTCGGAACCAGCGTGACCTTCAGCGTGGTCGCCGCGGGAACCGGCCCCCTTACCTTCCAGTGGCGGCGCAACTCGACCGACATCCCGGGCGCCACGGCGGCCTCATACACCGATGCCAGCGTGGCGATCGCTGACGCCGGCACCTACGACGTCGTTGTGACCAACGCTTGCGGCAGTTCCACCAGCGCCGGCGCCCTTCTCACGGTCCAGACTGGCGTCGTTATCAACACCCAGCCGGCGCCGCTCGTTCGCTGCACCGGCACCTCCGCGACATTCAGCGTGAACGCCGGCGGCAGCACGCCCATCAACTTCCAATGGCGCCGCAACGGCACCAACATCCCGGGCGGCATCGGCTCTTCGCTCATCATCAACCCGGTCGTCGCCGGGAGCGTCGGGACCTATGACGTCATCGTCAGCAATGCCTGCTCCAGCGTCACGTCCACCGCCGTGGCCCTCACGGTCAACTCCGGCATCACCATCACCGACCAGCCCGACCTCGCCAACCGCTGCGTCGGCACGTCGGTGAGTTTCACGGTCGTCGCCTCGGGCACCGCCCCGATCACCTTCCAGTGGCGGCGTAACTCGGTCAACATCGCCGGTGCCACTTCGGCGACCTACGCCGACGCCTCGGTCTCCGTCGGCGATGCCGGCACGTACGACGTAGTCGTCACGAACACCTGTGGCTCGGTGACCTCCAACGGGGCTCTGCTCACCGTTTCCAGCGCGCCCACCATCACCACTCAGCCGTCCAGCGTCACGACGTGCCTCGGGGGCAACGTCTCCTTCTCGGTAGTCGCGGCCGGTAACGGGCTCACGTACCAGTGGCTCGTCAATGCCGCCAACATCCCCGGGGCCACCACCCCGACCCTCAACATCAATAACGTCACCGCCGCGAATCAGGGCACCTACACGGTTCGCGTCACCAACGCCTGCGGCTCCGTCCTATCTGTCGGCCGCTTCATCTTCTTGTGCCCCGGCGATTGGGATTGCGACGGCGACACCGATTCCGACGACATCGTCGGCTTCTTCAACGATTGGGAAGCCGGCAACGGCGATTCCGACGGCGACGAGGATTCGGATTCCGACGACGTCGCCTTCTTCTTCACTCGCTGGGAAGCGGGCTGCTGAGCTGCGGGCCGTCCTGCATCGATATTGATCGGCCGCGGCGGGGACATCCCCGCCGCGGCTTTTTTGTAGTGCAATCAGGTCCGGTCGCGGTGCAAACGCCGTCAACCCGGCGGTGGATATCCGACCGCCCTGCGGCGATTCCGAACAGTCTCGGCCGGGATCATTCACAACGCCGAAGTTTTGACGCTGGCTCCGCTGGAGCGACTGGGCGCTCCGGGCATGAGCTTCAACTTGAAAGGGACGATTGCTCACACGCCCGGTGATGCCGCACAGAATCTTAATAATCACAATCTGGAAATTGCCCGGGGGGGGGGGGGA
>CAZJXA010000030.1:13613-19909 GCA_964549785.1 uncultured Phycisphaeraceae bacterium
GGGGAATATTGTCTCTTGGATTCGGTACCAAATAAGGAGTTGCCCTGATGCTCAGAATCACCTTCGCGGCCATCACCGCCCTTGCGCTCCCTCCCGGTTCCGTGGCTTGGGCGCAAGCAGAAAGCGGAGGCATCGACTCGCGCTTTGTTCGCCAAGGTTTTGGGGGAACGTGGCTGTTGGCTGATCACAACGGCGATGGGGTCGTATCGGACATCGACGCGGCGTTGAAAGTGTGGGGATCGGTCGGGGACATGATCGGGACGGACGCGAACGGGGACGGCGTCGTGAGCGCAGGTGACACGGCGTGGCTGGTGACGCGGATGATGTCGAGCGCAGAAGGTGATGTCAACGGCGATGGGACCGTCGATGAGGATGACTTTCATTATGCGATCCACGAGGTCTTCGAGATCGGGGCGTTCGACCCATTGATGGACGCCGACGGCGACCTTGACAACGACTTGGATGATGTTCTCTATGTGATGGGCAAGGTGGACGAACCGGGATTTTGGCGAGAGCGGTCGGTCGGGTTCATTCACGTGACGATGCTGGTTCAGGAGGCCGGTGCAAATGGGCCGGGGCTGTTCGGGTTGGACTACTCGGACACGCGTGGTCATCTGGTAGTCCTTTCAGACGGTCGTGATCGGCGGGATCATCAGCAAGCCGCTTCCGAATCGTGGCCCGCCAACCATGAGCGGAACATGTCATTAGGATGGCCGGCTCCGGGCGACCATTTCGATTGGCCCGCCAACCATCCGCTGTCGGTTTCTGGTGGGTGGTTGCCGCCACCGGAGCATACGACCTACGCAACTTCACAGAATCCTGCGGCTTACCACACACCGCAGTGGAGCCACAAGTGGCGCGACGCCCCCGGACATGCTCTCGTGCATTCGTTAACATGGGATCCAGATGGTCCTGGCCCGTTGGAACACGCGCTGGATTCTTCACGACGGTTTCCGCCCAACCACACGCTCGCCCAAACGCAGGAGGACCCGGAACAACCGGGGTACCACTATGAGGTGTTAACCTGCGAGTGGTACTCGGGGAGTGCCCCGTGTGTTCCGTACAACCCCGCCATCGATCCGGGGCATCCGAGGCCGTTCCTGCGCTGGCCTCCAAGCCATCACACGAGGAACAGTGAAAGCTGGATTTCCCACTCGCAGACGCTTTCAATGTCTTGGCCGCCCAACCACCGAGGTGCAGCATCTGCTACTTGGCCTGAACGTGTTTTTCCAGGTCCGGGACGGTACCCCCCCAACCACATCCTATCCCGCAGCGCCGAGGATGACCAAGGCATGCCGCTGCCCACCCGCGGCCCCAGCGATTGGCCTTTCTGGCCGCAGGACCATGACTGGTTCACGACGATCCGGGAAGGTTTGGATGTTCCGCTGAAGGTCATTCCGCTCCTGCCTCGAGGCCCGGGCGCGGGCGGGGGAAACTGAAAAGGTGCGGCTCATCGGCCATCTGATCGGCGGCGGTCTGGGCGTGTTGCTGCTTGCCTCCGCCGCACCCGCGCAGGAAGGCCCCGTCCAGATCACTTTCAACGCCGACACACTGGCGTGGACTCTCGCCCGCCAGCCCGAGGGACTCGCCCCGCCGATGATGGAACATCGGGTGGATGGCGGCTGGATGATTGACCGGGCGCTCCGCGACGGCCATTCGATAGACGACCTCATCCGCTCTCCCCGAATCGTTGCGTCGGTGGTGCTCGCCACGTCGCCCCTCACCGCCTGGGTACTCCCCAGTGAACACTATTATTACTTCGAGATTCAGGCGCACGGCCGGCGGATAGCCGGGAATCTCCGCTTCACCGACGCCGGGGCCGGCAAACTTCACTGCGGCGTGTACGACCGTGACAACACGTCATTCATGGGATACGCCGTGCTAGCCGAGGGCGACGGGCTGGTTATCAAGTCCGAAGCGGGCGGACCCCACCCCGTCTATCACGTGCGGGATGAGGCGACCGGGGTGGAGCGCCGCTTCGTGGTTCCGTTGCCCCACATGCCGCCGGCCCCGCTCATGCCCGGCGAAGAACTCATCAGCCCGGTTCTGGATGAGTCCGGTTTTCAATTTCTGCTGGTGTATGACCGCGCGTGCTGCCAGTTCAAATATCTGCTGACCGCGGCCCCGCTCGACCAAACTCACTCGCATGACGGCGTGTCAAGGGTGTCAACCTTTGAACCCTCCGGATTTCGCTGCTGGCGGGATCCCTTCGGTCGCGACTGGCTCGCGGCGGTGACGCGGAAGGCGGTTGAAGCCAACACGTTCCAAGACGGTCCGTTTGACCAGGTGCCGCCCCATCTGGCGCTCCGCCCGCTGATTCTTGAGGCCTATCCAGGGATCGAAGCCCACGCCGGCGACACCCTCGATGAGCACGGAAACTGGCAGGGCCGGACCGGCATCCGAGTGGCCATCTCGCCCTACGCCGAGGTGTCCGCCGATGCAGGTCCGTGGGCGGCGCGGGCCCGGGCGTTGTGGGCCTGGACTGAGAGCGCGGCGGCCCGGGGAGGGCTTGATCCCGGTCATGGATTCGAGGGGCCGGCAAACGAGACCCGCACACCGCTTGACTGGGACTCCGTGCTTGAACGCGCCCACCGCTGGCCGATTGACCACCTCATGGCGGAGTCCCTGCGCGTGGACGGCGTTGACGTCGGCACCGGCCTTGGATCGCCTGAGTAGAGCGGCTTCGTAGATCGCGAGCGCGCCGGCGGAGTGCGGGCGCAGCAGAGGCCCGGCGATTGGACGATCAGTCGCGGCTGTCCGCCGCTCGTCGAAACGCACTCGCCTTAAGGACGGTTTCGTCCCATTCCCGCGCGGGATCGCTGTCGGCGACAATCCCGCCGCCGACACCGAACGTCACTGTGCCCTCGACCCCGTCCGTGGTGGCCTCGTCGCCTGCACCAACGATCGAGGCCGTGCGGATGGCGACCGAGAGTTGCATCGTGCCGCGATCGTCGATGCTGCCGATCGCGCCGCAGTAGATGCCGCGATCCGCGGTTTCCAGTTCGCGGATGATCTGCATGGCACGGATTTTGGGAGCACCGGTCACGGAACCCGCGGGGAAGGAAGCGCGGATGAGGTCGGCGAGGGTGCGTCCCGGGGCCAGCGTTCCGCGGACCGAGGTTGTCGTTTGAAGGATCGGCGCGGCACCGCCGCCAGCGTGAGATTCGATCGTTCGATGGTCCGCGACGCAGATCGACCCCGGGGCGCAGACCCGCCCCAGATCGTTCCGCATCAGGTCCACGATCATCGTGAGTTCCGCGGCGTCTTTGGCGGAGGTCCGGAGGGCCGCTTCGGACGCCGGGCCTGGCGTCCCGCGCCAGGTGCCCTTCATCGGGCGGGTCCGCACCTCGCGGGTGCTGGCATCAAACGACAGGAAGAGTTCGGGGCTGGCGGACGCGATGATGCGGCGGGCCCAGGGATCGTCGGTTTCAAAGTAAGCCCCGAACCACGGTGCGGCTTCGCGCATCAAGGCGGAGAAAAGCCCGCGCCCGGAGCCGCTGAAAGGCCGAACGATCTGACGGGTGATATTGGCCTGGTAGATATCCCCGGCCCGGATGTAATCGATCGTTCGGAGCGCGGCGGCTTGGTAGCCTCCATCATCTTCGGGCTCGGCGGGCCCGCAGGTGAACCGGAACGGTTGGTCGGCGATCGGGTCGGGCAGGTGCCACGCGTGGCCGTTGGTGCGCCACCACCGGCGGGAATGGGTGTCGAAGGCCAGAACCCCTTCGATGCGGAACCACTCCATAAGGGGGAAGGCGCCCTTGCCTGGCGGCCCACGGTCCGCAGCGCGGCCGACGGCGGGCTCCAGCACCGCTCCCGCCTCGTAGGCGATCCAGCCCATCCAGCCGCTTGCAAACGGCGGGTGATGCGGGGCATGTGGGCCACCGACGATCGGAAGGCCGTTGAAAAAGTGAAGGAGTTCGGCGGCGGAGGCAGCGGCCCCAAACGTCACTCGGCGGACGGGCGACGCGAAGTAAACCCAGCGGCTGGAAGGGCCGGTTTCGCCCGACCACAGCACGACGAGCGGCTCATTTCGCGGCCAAAGGTGCAGGATGTCGGCGGGAGTGACATCCCATGCCAGGGCTTCAAAGTCGGCGGATGGAAGAGTGGGGGGGGGAATCAAGCGATGCTTACATCTGGGTTTACGGCGGATTTCGCGTGGGTCGGAGCGGGCCACCGGTCGAAACGGACGGGTATGCCACCTAGAATCATTCGGTCGGAGTGTGGAAGGCAATCCTCTGCACAGAATACCGGCTAATCAACGCACAAAGACCAAACGGGTGACGAACCAAGGTGGTCGGTTACTCGAATGTTTGGTCGCTAGAAGGGTGCGGGAGATTCGATTTTCCTGTGCTGCCCGGCCTCGGGATCGAAAGAGGCTTGCGGGCGGTCGAGGAAAATTGGGTCTGGACGTTTCGATGCGGTGACGCGTCGGGACGGCCCCGCACGCTTTACAAGGAACGCACGATATGCCCAAGATCGCCGTGAAGGCCCGCACCGCTGGGATTGACCTTTCGAAGCAGAACGGACACGCGAAGCAGAATGGTGTCGCGAAACAGAACGGGGCCGCGAAAGAGTCGGTTGCGGAGAGCGCGAAGACGGCTCCGAAGACCGTAGCCAAGAAGCCCGAGGTCGGCGTTGCGGTGACGACCAGCCCGCAGATGCGGGCCAAGCCGGGCAAGATGGTGTACTACTTCGGCAAGCAGAAGGCCGAGGGCGACGGGTCCATGAAGCTGCTCTTGGGCGGCAAGGGCGCGAACCTGGCCGAGATGGTCTCGATCGGCCTCCCGGTTCCTCCCGGGTTCACCATCACGACCGACACCTGCCACGCCTATTACAAGGCCGGTCAGCGGCTGCCGCACGGCCTGATGAACGAAGTCCGCTTCAATATGAACATGGTGGAGATGGAGACGGGCAAGCGCTTCGGCGACCCCTCCAACCCGCTGCTGGTTTCGGTGCGTTCGGGCGCGGCCGTCAGCATGCCGGGCATGATGAACACCATTCTGAACCTCGGCCTCACCGACGCCTCGGTGGTGGGCCTGGCGGAGGCGACCGGGAACCAGCGCTTCGCCTACGACGCCTACCGCCGCCTCATCGACATGTTCGGTGACGTGGTCATGGGCATCGACCACAAGCACTTCGAGGAAGCCCTCGCCAAGGTCAAGACCAAGTTCAACGCCCGCCAGGACACGGACCTCACGGCCGAGGGCATCATCGCCGTGTGCGATGAATACAAGAAGGTCTACCAGCGGTTCAAGGGAGAAGTCTTCCCGCAGAACCCCTCCAAGCAGCTCGAACTCGCCATCGAGGCCGTCTTCAAGAGCTGGAACGGCGACAAGGCCGTCTCCTACCGCCGCATCGAGAACATCCGGGGCCTGTTGGGCACCGCCGTCAATGTCCAGTCGATGGTCTTCGGCAACATGGGTTCCGATTCCGGCACGGGCGTTGCCTTCACCCGCAACAACGCCACTGGCGAGAACCACTTCTACGGCGAGTTCCTTATCAACGCCCAGGGCGAGGACGTGGTGGCGGGCATCCGCACGCCGCAGCCCGTCGATGAAATGCCCAAGTGGAACAAGAAGGTCTACCAGCAGCTCCTCGACATCAAGTCCAAGCTTGAGAAGCACTACAAGGACATGCAGGACATCGAGTTCACGATCGAGCGCGGCACCCTCTTCATGCTTCAGACCCGCAACGGCAAGCGCAACGGAACCTCGGCCGTCCGCATCGCCTGCGACATGGTGCGGGAACGCCTGATCGACGAGAAGACCGCCATCCTCCGCATCCCTGCCGGCGACCTGACGCAACTCCTGCTCCCGTCGTTCGATCCCGCGGCCAAGAAGAACGCCACTATTCTGACCAGGGGCATCGCGGCTTCGCCCGGGGCCGCCATCGGCAAACTCTCCTTCAGCGCCGAGGACGCCGTGGCCCGGGCCAACAAGGGCGAGAAGGTCATCTTGGTTCGTCACGAGACCAGCCCCGAAGACGTCGAGGGCATGCACTCGGCCGTCGGCATTCTCACCTCCACCGGCGGCCGCACCAGCCACGCGGCGGTCGTCGCCTGCGGCTGGGGCAAGTGCTGCGTCGTCGGTGCGGGCGAATGCCACATCGATGAAGAAAAGGGCAAGGTCACTGTCAAGGGCAAGACCTACGACAAGAACGACACCTTCAGCATCGACGGCTTCACCGGCGAAGTCATGGAAGGCACGATCCACCGCAAAGAGCCCGACAAAATCTCCGGTGACTTCCTCCAGGTGATGAAGTGGGCCGACAAGTACCGCAAACTCGGCGTCCGC
>CAZJXA010000030.1:19919-21603 GCA_964549785.1 uncultured Phycisphaeraceae bacterium
TCCGCACCAACGCCGACACGCCGGCCGACGCTCAGCGGGCCCGCGACTTTGGGGCCGAAGGCATCGGCCTGTGCCGCACCGAGCACATGTTCTTTGAGGGCGACCGCATCAAGGCCATGCGCCAGATGATTCTGGCCGAAACCAAGGAAGACCGCGTCAAGGCTCTCGACAAACTCATGCCCTTCCAGCGGGACGACTTCATGGGCATCTTCAAGGCCATGAAGGGCCTGCCCGTGACCATCCGCCTCATCGATCCGCCGCTGCACGAGTTTGTGCCGCACGAGGAGGCCCAGCAGGCCGAACTCGCGAAGATCATGGGCGTCAAGGTCGAGAAGGTCCGCCAGCGGGTGAACCAACTCAAGGAAGCCAACCCCATGCTCGGGCACCGCGGGTGCCGCCTGTGCGTCACCTATCCCGAGATCCTCGAGATGCAGGTGCGGGCCATCACCGAGGCCACCATCGACTGCCTCCGCAGCAACATCAAGGTGATGCCCGAGATCATGATCCCGCTCGTCGGCACCAAGAAGGAACTCGCTGCGCTCCGCGCTGAGGTTCAGGCCACCATCGATGCGGTCAAGGAATCCGAGGATTACAAACCCCGCCTCGATATCAAGATCGGCACCATGATCGAGATCCCCCGGGCCGCCGTCACGGCCGATGAGATCGCCGAGGCCGCCGACTTCTTCTCGTTCGGCACCAACGACCTCACGCAGATGACGTTCGGCTTCTCGCGTGACGACATCAACACCTTCCTTCCCGACTACCTCCGCCGCGAACTGTTGGCCGCCGACCCCTTCGTCACCCTCGATCAGGACGGCGTGGGCCTGCTTGTTGAGATGGGTGTCACCAAGGGCCGCAGCACCAAGCCCGATCTCAAGATCGGTATCTGCGGTGAACACGGCGGCGACCCCAAGAGCGTCGAGTTCTGCCACCGAGTTGGCATGGACTACGTCTCGTGCTCGCCCTTCCGCGTGCCCATCGCCCGCCTCGCGGCGGCCCAGGCCGTGGTGCGTGAGCAGATGGCGAAGTAAACCCCGAACCGTCCGGAACTGATTCCAACGCCCGCGGCAATCGCCGCGGGCGTTTTTCGTGGTGGCACACGGTGATAGGAGAAGCGCTCGCCGCGGTTGTTGATCGCTCCGTTGGTCGGTGAGGCTGGGGTGCGCGGAACGAGGGGGCGCAACGAGCACCCTCCGTAAGCGGGCCCGCACGTCCCGCGGCCGATACCCGTTGGTCGTCGATAGAGCAACGCCCCCCTTCTCGACCGTTCATAGCCGGGGGTCAGAGCCGCCTTGAGCGACATCCCCGGATACGCCCCAAAAATCCCTCTCCCTCCCCGCGCCTCGCGGCGAGGGCCGGGGTGGGGCTCCCCAACCTACACCACCCTCAAATCACCACCCGCGCGTCCCCTCCTCGCCCCAAACCGGGCGACGGGCAGCCACGGCTGAAGCGTCTTGCATCCCTCACCCGCCCGATGCGCAACCCGTGGAAAGTCGCAAGAAACGGAACCACGCCCCGGCAGGGGCGGAGTAGGTTCACTCCAAACAAATCTTCGAAAAATCGCATCGCACTGACATGACGGTGTCAGTGGCGCTGCGCCCCGTCGATGGCGGTGTGGTACGGTGTGCGAACTGTGGGACACACTTTCTCAAACATGTTCTCCGCACTCCAGTCTGGCTGGGCG
>CAZJXA010000031.1:0-6118 GCA_964549785.1 uncultured Phycisphaeraceae bacterium
GTCCTACTTCTTGCGGGCCAACACCAACGAAGTCTTCGGGAACGACGGCGTGCCGGTGCCGCGGGTCGCCCTTCTGCAGCCGGGGCGCTCCGAAACCTTCAGCCTCTTCTTTGACACCCCGGGTGCTGAGTACATCCCCAATTCGTTCCAGCCGACATCGGGTGGCGGGGCAACCGACTTCACGATCCGAATCGCGACGGCCGGCCTTCTCGATCTCGGCTCCATCAACGGCGACGAGTTCCGGATCGGCGGGCCCGACGGCTTCCAGCAGACACTGGCATTCGCACCCAATTCGCTCGTCCTTGAAAGCAACATGGGCGGCACGGCGAGGTACTTGCTGCGGTATACGTTGACCCCGCCCGGCGGCACGTGGAACGCGGCCGACAATGGAACGTACCAAATCTTCAGCAATCCGGACAGTTTCGCCAGCCAGTCGGCCCAGCTCAACCTGGGGCGGCTGTTGTGGTCGGGATTCCTGTTCTTCTGAAGAAGCGGCGATGTGCCCGGTTCAACCCTCGGGCGTATCGAGCAGTTGCTGGAGGCGAAGTGCCAATGTGGGCGCGAGACGTTGCGTGCATCCCTGATGGATCAGCCCAACTTCGAGCATGTCGAGAAGGTGGACTTGATCCTTCCTTCGGAAAGACGTCAGTTTCATCCGCACGAGGGCCTCCAGCGCGACGACGTGGAAGGGACTGTCTCCGACCTTTACTGACTCCGAGACATCCGGCGCGGGTGCTTCGTACTCCGGGCGCACCTTATCACCGGCGAAAATGATGTAGAGGGCGTCCCGAGCCTTGGCGTCCGGGCCATCGAGAAACATTTCGATCCCCGCCGCGTGGCGGTGCACGAACCCCGCTCCCGCGAGCGCCGTCACCGCCAGCGCTAAATCACTACGGCACAGGAGTACGTCCACGTCCTGGGTGTTCCGAACGGCGGCCACGTCGATCGTTGCCACCCACGCGGCGACGGCGTTTCCGACGACAATCGCGTAGGCGATGCCCGCGGCCTCGAGTGCCGCAGAGGCCCGCAGAAGCCGATCTCGCACACGCTCCACGCCGAGTGCCATCCTTTTTCCAACAGGGTCATTTGAGGAGTGAGGGGAAGCACCGCCGACGATATTCGAAGGTTTTGGCGCACTCCGGCGGGAAAACCAGCATGAGCCGGCGTGCCCCGTGATTCATTTACCGTCAACCCCCCGCGCTGCCTTCACCACCCGGCAGGGTCATGCTCCAAGGATTGAGGTATTCGTCGATGGCTTCCTTGGTGATCTTTCTTCCGCCGATGTCCATCTGGCCCACCACGGTTTCGTACGCGAGCTGGCGAACCGTCTTCCCTTGTTTGAAGGCGTCCTTGGCGAGGGCTGCGCTGGCGTCGTAGCCGATGACGGGGACCAGGCTCGTGCACATCGCGAGCGAACCCTCGATGAGGCTCTTGCAGCGTTCGACGTCGGGCCTGAGGCCGTCCAGCAGGTTCGTAGTGAACATGTCGCACCCGTTTGCAAGGAGGCGGATGCTGTCGAGCAGGGCGGCGGCCATCACCGGCATGGCGACGTTGAGGTCGAGCAGGCTGCCGATGCCGCCCATGCCTCCGGCCGTCACCGTGGCGTCGTTACCGATCACCTGACAGCAGACCATGATCAACGCCTCGCAGATCACGGGGTTCACCTTCCCTGGCATGATGGACGAACCCGGTTGCACGGCGGGGATGATGAGTTCCCCTAAGCCGCACCGCGGGCCGCTGCCAAGCCAGCGGATGTCGTTGGCGATCTTGCTCAGGCTCACCGCGATGGTCTTGAGCAGACCGGACGCCTCGACGAAGGCGTCCTTGGCGTGCTGGGCCTCGAAATGGTTGGCGGCCTCCCGGAAGTGAATGCCGGTCGCCTTCGTGAGTTCCGCCGCGACCATGCTCCCGAACTTTTCATGGCAGTTGATGCCGGTGCCGACCGCGGTGCCTCCGATCGCGAGCTCGCCCAGGGCGTGCAGCGCGTGATGCAGACGCTCCTGGGCGTGCCGCATCTGCGAGGCGTAGCCGCTGAACTCTTGCCCCAGCCGAATGGGCGTTGCGTCCTGCAGATGGGTCCGACCGATTTTGACGATCGTGTCCCATTCCTTGGCCTGCGAGTCAAGTTTTTCGGCCATCGCCGTGGCCGCGGGGAGCAGTTCGTGCTGGATCATGACCGCCGCGGCGATGTGCATGGCCGTTGGGAAAGTGTCGTTGCTCGACTGGCTCATGTTGACGTGGTCGTTGGGGTGAACGCCGCCCGCCGCGAGGTAGGCCTTATCCTTCGAGGAGCCGATCGGTGCGTTGCGGCGGAGGCAGATGATGTTGGCGATCACCTCGTTGGCGTTCATATTGGTGGAGGTGCCGCTGCCGGTCTGAAAGGTATCGACCGGGAAGTGGAACGCAATGGGGTCGTGAACGTCGGCGTTGCGGAACGCGGTGAGCCCATCCTTGATTTCGTTGCAGGCCGCCGTGATGGCCTCCGCGCGAGGTATATCGAGGCGGCCGAGTTTGAGGTTGGCGGTGGCGCAGGCCGACTTGAGCAGGGCGTAGGCGCGGATGACCGCCGCCGGGACGGGCCGGCCCGAAACCGGGAAGTTGAGGACGGCCCGCTGGGTGGACGCCCCATAGAGGGCGGCGACCGGAACCTGCATTTCGCCCATGGTGTCTTTTTCGAGCCGTGTGGCGGAGGCGTGTGACCTCGCCGCCGGCACGGCGGAGGGGCCGGGGCCTTTCGACGAAGCGGACGGCTCGGTGACTGCGGGTGGAACCGTCTTGGAGGGGACTTTGGGCATACCGACAGTTTAGGAAGTTAGGCGGCCGGATGTGGAAAGCCATGCAAGCGGATCACCCCCCGTCCCGCCCGCGTCCTACTCGAAGGAGACCGCATCACCCGGCGGTCGTGCCCCCCTCGGTGCCCGCTCCCGGAGCCACCGGAACTCGGGCGACCGCATCGCGAGGGACAGAGTGCTGTACAGCACCGCACCCACGAATACGCAGGCGGTCAGACGTGCGGCCGTGCCGATCCACGTTTCGGGGACGGGGAGCCAACGGGCGACCGCCCACACGCCCAATCCCATGACCGCCGAAACGAGGATCGTTCGCAGACCCGCGGCCGCGGTCTCGCGGTCGACCAGCGGGGCAGCGATCAAGCGGGCACAAAGCACGAAGAGGACACCACACTGAACGGTCGCCGAGATCGCGGTCGCCCAGGCGAGCCCGGCCTCGCGCAGCGGCCATATCAGGACGAAGTTCAGCGTGAGGTTGAGAACGACCATGCCGATCGCGACCCGCATGGGAGTGGTGGTGTCGCCCTTGGCGTAGAACGCGCGCGAGAACACGTGATTCAGCGAATATGCCCACACCGCCGGCGCAAAGCCCGCGAGCGCGGCGGCCATGCGTACCAATTGGGGTTCCGTGAACCCTTCCCACGCGGCCACGGACGTTTCCACGGCGGCAGCCGACTCGGCGGCACGTTCACTTCCGCCGAAGATGGTTCGGATCAGGTCATGCCGCACAATGAACAGCCCGATGCTCGCGGGAAGCCCGATGAAGAGTGAAAGCCGCAGCCCGCGTCGGAGGCCCAGCAGAAACGCCGCGGGGTCGGAGGCGGTGCGAGAGAGGAGCGGGAACACCGCCGTTGCGACCGCGATGCCGAAGACCCCCAAGGGGAACTGGTAGATTGTCTGGGCGTACGAAATCACCGCGTTCGACGATTCATCGAGCGTGACCGCGCGGCCGAACATGGTGGGGCCGATGTACGTCGGCCACATGGCGATCAGCGTGTCGATCATGGTGTTGAGTTGCAGCGTGCCCAGGCCAATGACCACCGGGACGAACCGGCGCAGCACGGTGCGACCGCTGGAACCCGCCGCGCGAAAGGCCCGCGTCCACCGAACCCGGCCCCGCAGGGCCCAGAGGCACCAGACGATCTGCAGCCCGCTGGCCCCGACCGCCGCCCAGCCAACCGCGTATGTGCTGGACTCCGCGCCGACATGGAGGCCGATGCAGAGCAGCGCGGCCGCGATCTGGGCAAGGTTCAGCAGGACCGGCGCGGCGGCCGGCGGGCCGAACTTGCCATGAACTTGGAGCACGCCGCTGAGGATCGCCGTGAGGCATACCGCCGGCATCATCGGCAGCATCACCATCACCAGTTTCAACGACAACTCGCGTTCCGGATCGTTGCCGACGGTGATAATCGCGAGCAGCACGATCTCGAGCAGCAGCACGAGGGCCCCGGTAACCAGGCATAGCGCGTACACCACCATCGAGGCCAGTGCCTGGGCCGCGGAAGGATCGGACTTCAGAACACGGGTGTATTCGGGCAAGAACGCCGCGGAGAGTGCTCCTTCGCCGAAGAGCCGGCGGAACAGGTTCGGGGCCGCGTAGGCGGCGCGGAAGGATGAACCGAGCAGGCCGCCGCCGAAGATTCGGGCGGTGATAATGTCGCGGGCCAGCCCGGAGAAGCGGGACAGCAGGGTGAGGCCCGAGATCACGCGGACGGCGGCGGCCAGCGCGTGCGATGGCTCCGCGCTGTGGGAAGCGGCGGGCGCGGATGTCGCCTCCGTGCCGCCCGCAAGCCCGGTGTCGTTGGGGGCGTCGTGGGGCGTGGAAGGCTTCACGTTTCCGCGGAGGCCGCCGTGGGGTACGTGTGCGGTCGACCGCGGGATCTCCCCAGCGCTGCGCGTCGGGCGATCAACAGTGCCGCCACCGCGATGCCGATTCCCGCGATGTTGGCCGCCAGATCATCGATCCCCACCGCGCGATTGATGCCGGGAATCCCCTGCGTCAGTTCGTCAAAGACCGCGTAGACGATCGCGATTCCCGCCGTCCAACGGGTGTTCCGCCCGGAGAGCAGCGGCCCGGCCGGTCGGCAAACGGCCAGCAGCAGGGTCCAAAGGAAGAAGACGATGAGATGGATCAGCAGATCCGGACGCGGCACGCCGATCGCGATCGAAAGACGGGGCCAGTGCGTGAGCGCGAAAATAGTGCCCACGTAGCCGCCGAAGACGAACCACGCGAACGGCTCCCCCTTGCGGCGTGAAAGGTCGATCACGCTCTCACCACGGGGGCGGGGGCGGGCGTTGGCACGGGAGACGGTGAAGGCGTGTTGCCCGGGAGAACCTCGACCTCCACTCCCGCGCGTTTCCCGAGCATGGTGTCCCACTCCGCCAGCATGGTGTTGGCGAGTTCGGAATAGTCTTCGGCCCCCGGGGCCCACGAGGCGTACTCGAAGATCGTCTGGCCGAAGGAGGGAGCCTCGGCGAGTTTAATATTGCGGCGGATGGCCGGCCGCAGCACCCGCGCGAAGCGCCACGGCCCCGGCGCGGCCCGGGCCTGCTCGAAGAACTGCTCCAGGTCGCGAACGACTTCGCGGCTGTGCGATGACGCATTGTCGTGCATGCAGAGGACGACCCCCGAGACCTTCAGCCTGGGGTTGACCGCGTGGCTGACGAGTCGGACGGTCTCGAGCAACTTGCCGACGCCTTGAAGGGCAAGGAAGTGGGCCTGCATCGGGATGATGACCTCGCGAGCCGCGGCCAGCCCGTTGAGTGTCAAGAGACCCAGCGAAGGCGGGCAATCCATCAGCACAAACTCGTAATCGCTCCCGACTACCGCGAGGGCCCTTTCCAGCCGCTTCTGCCGATCCGGGGCGGCCCCCAGTTCGATCTCGGCGGCGGCGAGATCGGTCTGCGCGGGCAGGAGGTCCAGATGTTCGCTGCGGGCGATGATGGCACGGCGTGGATCAAAGGACGGGTCGAGCAGGACGTCGTAAACCGAGCGTTCGACGGTGTTCGGATCAACCCCCAGCGCGAGTGTGGCGTGCGACTGCGGGTCAAGGTCGATCACCAGTGTTTTGCGGCCGGCGCGGGCGAAAGCCGCGGCGAGATTGACCGTGGTGGTCGTCTTGCCGACGCCCCCCTTCTGGTTCATCAGGGCGATCAATCGGACGGGCTTGGGCATATGGGTGAGAGTGTAACCCGCGCTTCCCACCACGCGGCGGGACGAAATTCAGGAGTCGGCGGGCGCAGGGGCGGTGCCGAGAGGGGTTGACGGTTCCGCTGGCGAAGGCGCAGCGCCAAACCGTGCGGCCGCGGCGCGCGTGTCTCGACGCTGC
>CAZJXA010000031.1:6218-21504 GCA_964549785.1 uncultured Phycisphaeraceae bacterium
GCATCGAACCCGGCGGCCTGCTCCTCGATGACCTTCCTGCGGGCGATCTTGATAGCGGTGACGCCGATATAGGCCGCGAGGATGAGGGCGATGACATAGGTGATGCGGGCCCGGCCGATGCTGATCCCGACCCCCAGCACCGCGAACGCGGCGGCCATGCCGTAGAGCGCCAAGACCGCGCCCTTGACACCCAGCGACCGCTTCAGCATGTGATGGAGGTGGTTGCTGTCGGCCGCCGAGATGCTCTTGCCCTCCATCTTTCGGCGGACGATCGCGAGCGCGGTGTCCATGATGGGCACGGCGTAGATGACCAGCCCCGCCACCACCAACTGCGTCTTGCCCGTATCGCCCAGCATGAGGATGATGACGCACGTCGTGAAGCCCAGCAGCAGCGAGCCGGCATCCCCTAGAAAAATGGTCGCGGGGTTGAAATTATGCGGCAGGAAGCCCAGACACGCCCCCAGCAAGGAAAGGCACAGGACGATGCGCTGGGAATCGCGCGGGCCGTCGTCGGTGAGGGCCAAGGCGAGCGCGATCACGAGCAGCCCCGCCGCCGAGATGGCGTTGGTGCCGCTCAAAAGCCCGTCGAGCCCGTCGATGAGGTTGGACGCGTTGCACAGGCCCAGCACGCTGATGGCGATGAGCGCGGTGCCGATCCAATAGATGAGGTCGATGGGGACGGAATCGGCCCCCATGATCGATCCCGGCAGCGGGATCCGCAGAAGGATCGTCTGGACACCCTCGTAGAGCGTGGTCTCGGCCCCAAGACTCTTGGCGATCGGCACAAGAATTCCCGAGGCGAGTTTGACGCCGACGTTATCGACGGCCAGCGCCGCAGCGGCGATCAACTGTCCGCCGATCTTGACCCGCGGGCTGATACCTATGACGTCGTCGATGAGGCCCGTGAACATGATGAGCGTCATGCCCAACAGGATCGAGACCGGAACCGGCTCGTGCGTGAGGCCGTCCACGAGGTGAGTCGAGGAGTGAAACTCGACCAAGCCGGGGATCTTCGTGGCCAGGTACGAATAGACGATCCCGGCCATCAGCCCGATGAAAACCGCGACGCCGCCCATGTAGGCGATGGGCATGCGATGCACCTTGCGGGGGTCGCTGGGGCGATCGATCACGCCGTTCTTCACGGCCAACCGCCGCATAATCGGTGTCGCCACGAGCGCCATCAAGAAGGCGACCACAAACACGCCGGCGTACCCCTGAAGAAGGGACGACTTGTCAACGATCGTGGTGCCCTCCATGCCAGCCGCTTTCGCGAGCGAGCCGGCCTTCGCCGAGAGAGCCGCGATCTCCTCCTGCATCGCCACGATTTGCGCAGCAACCTCGGGCTCGACGTTCGGGACGCTCGGGGCGGAGGATTGGAAGTCTTGGAAGTTCATGCTTGAGAGCGCGCTAGATAGACGATGGGCCGACCGCCGACGGGATGCCCCGGAGGCTCTCGGCGAGATCCATGATTGTTCGTCTCATTTCGATGCCGGGATTGAAACCGGTTACTTCGCGGATGCGGGTGAGGTCCGGACGCCGTTGGGCCAGGTCCTCAAAGCCTGATCCATAGATTGCTTCATGGGGGATGAAACGAATCTTCGAAGACGAGTTCAGCGTCGTGACGACGAGTTCGGCAAGGTCGGCGATCGTGATGGCTACATCGGCCCCGACGTTGAACACCCGCCCCACGCAGGCGGGAGTCGCCAGCATCCGGGGGAGGATCGCGGCGACGTCCCGCACGTCGCAGAAACACCGCGATTGGCGACCGTCGCCGTACACCCCGAGCGGGCGTCCGTGCAGCGCCGCCTCGACAAATCTCGGAAGCACCATGCCGTAGTCACCGACTTGGCGGGGCCCCACGGTGTTGAAGAACCGCGCCACGGTAACCGGGAGACCACTCTGAGCGTGATAGGCGAGGCCCAGGTGCTCATCGATGGCTTTGGAGCAGGCATACGACCAGCGGGTGACGGTCGTGGGGCCGAAGAGTGAGTCGTCGTCTTCGCGGAATGGAGATTTCGGCGACTTGCCGTAGACCTCCGAACTCGACGCCAGGAGCGTCCGGGGGAAGCGTGCGGGGGCCAAACCCGACGACGACGACTGGCGCGCGGCGAAGCGCAGCAGCGCTGAAGTCTGCTCGATATTGGTTTCAATGGAGCGGATCGGCTCCCGGATGACCAGCGACACCCCGACCGCCGCCGCGAGATGATAGATTTCGTCGAAATGTTCCGAACGTTCGAACGCGGCGAGAGCCTCGCCCAGATCGGCCTTGATGAAACTCAGTCCGGGGTGGGCGTCGGGTAGGTTCTCGCGTCTGCCGGTCGAGAGGTTATCGACCACCGTAACGGCGTCGCCCCGCGCGAGCAGGAGATCTGTCAGGTGCGAGCCAATGAACCCGGCCCCGCCGGTCACCAGGACGCGCCGGGTTGTGGCAGGGTCGATCATGCCTGGTGCACCGGGGCGACGGTCTTCATGCTTGGTTCTGGTATTCCTGGGCGGCCTTGAAGTTACCCTTCAAGTAGCCCCCGGCGGAGGCCTTGACGGAGTTCACGATAACCCCCAAGAACTCACCCTTCATATCGCTGAGTTCGTTGCGGACGCGGGCGACAAGGCCACGTTTTTCGCCGAAGGCCTTGACGACCAGGATTGCGGCGTCGCAACGGTGAGCCAGCGAGGTGCCGTCACCGGCGACAATCGCGGGAGGGGCGTCGAGGAGTACAAGGTCATAACGGGTCTTGGCCTCCGCCAAGAACGTCGAGACCGCTTCGTTGCTCAGCCGTTCCGGGATGCGGGCGTCCTTAGTCCCGGCGGTGAGGACCCAGAGATTGGGCGTCGAAGTCGATTGCACGGCATCAGCCAAGGCGACCGTGCCCGCCAGCACGTCGGCGAGGCCCGGCGACTCTTGCAGGCCGAAGACCCGGTGGATGCCGGGCCGACGGAGGTTGGCGTCGGCGACGAGCACTCGCTTTTCGGTCGCGGCAAAGGCCAGCCCGAGATTCGCGACGGTGGCGGTTGCGCCCGAGCCCGGTATTCCGGACATGACAACCAGCGACTTGTGAGCGCCGCCCTCAAGCCGCTTGGTGATGGCGTACCGAATCTGGCGATAGCTCTCGGCGACAGCGCCCTTGGGCCGGTCCCGGAACGCCGTCTCGACCGTGCCTTGACCGGCGGGATCCTGCGACGCATCGGGAACCCAACCGATAAGACGGGTGCGCGGGATAACGCCGATGTCGGCGGGGCCTTTCACCCGCTGATCGAGTAATTCCCGGAGGAGCACCGACCCGCCCACCAAACCGACGACCACGATCACGCCAAGGGGGAGCATGAACGTCAGTTTCGGAAACGACATCTCGGAGGGGGGGCGCTCGTGCTGCACGATGATCACGCGGTTGGCGTTGTCCAGTTCGTCCAGCATCTTGACTTCTTCGAGTTTGCTGGTGGCCTCCGACTTGGCGGTCAGCGCGTTGTTCACCTGCTGATCGATATCGTTAAGTGATTTCTCGATTTTGGTGAGGTCCGTGCGGCGGATCGTCAACTCCGACTTGGTCTGGTTCAGGCGTGATTCCTGGGCCTGCCGCTGCCCGATGGCGTTCCGGATCGAATCGAGCTGGGTGCTGAACTTTTCCTCGAGGAGCGACTGGCGTGTCTCGTTCAGCGTGACGTTCGCCCCGTCGATCTGCTCTTGCAGCGACTGCATGAAGCGGTGCTCCGGGGTGAACTCCGCGCGGAAGGCCTGCTGCTGCTGCTCGAGGCTCGAGATGCGCTGCTTGACTTCACGGACCAGCGGGTCGTTCTCGACCTCGCCCTTGAGTTCGTCCGTGTAGGTGATGCCGCCGGGCTTCAGGAACTCTGACTCCATCTGCTCCTTCTGCTTTGTGAGCGCCTGGATGGCCAAGCCGACGTTCAGGAGTTCATCCACCACGCCCCCCAGTTCCTGGCTGGTCGCGTCGACGCGGTCGTTGAGCGATTCGACCTTGTTCGTGCTGATGATGTTCTGGCGGTTCTGCTCCAGCCGGGCGATCTCGTTCTCGATATTCGTGAGGTTGGCCCGCAGCGACTTGGTCATCGAGTTCCGCTTGTTGGTGTTCTGCTCGTCCAGAACCTCCTTGTACTTTTCCTTCACCAGTTTGACCAGGTCGTTCGCCTCGTAGCGATCGGTTGAAGACGCCGTCAGTTCGATCAAGACGGTCTGGGAAACCACCCGAGCACCGACGGTCTTACGGAGTTTCTTGAGCGCCCCCTCCTGATTGAAACTGCCGTCGGGCATCATGAACGGGGCCGACCATTTCTTGATCTTCTTGATCTCGGGATCGACGAGCACGCGGCTGAGCACCGTGTCGGACGTCATCTGCCGGGCCTCCGTGCCCATGAACCGTGCGATCTCGACGTCCTGGAAGCCCGCCGCTCCCTCGACGCCAGCGCTCATCACCGGCGCCGAGCACTGGAAGAGCACACTCGACCGGAACACCGGGTTGACCTTGGCCAACACCATGTTGCCGATGAACCCGAGCGCCGCCCCCACCACCACCGCCGCGGCGAGGAGCCACTTGTACTTGCTCAACAACTTGATCGGGTCGAGTGCGCCGATGCCGGCGGAAGTCACCGGGCCACCCGACGCGGCGGAAGGCCCCATTGCCACAGGACCGCCCCTGGGCTGCAGGCTAAGGCCGGAGGATGCTGACGAAGCCGTACTCATAAAAACACTTCCCTTTTACTGTCCCGCGAATCACCTGACCGATCGGACACGACCCCGGGGAATCACCCCTAGCAGCCCGACCGACCAAACCCAATCGGGGCGCGGTTCACCGCCATCCGTACGTCTACTTCGGCCCGATACGTACCCGTAATTTCCACTAAACGTCCGAAAAGTACCCGCTCCCGTCATTTCGAGGAAACCAGAGCGCGCACCGCAGCAAACTCGGCCTTGACCTCCGCAGAAATAGCATCGGCATAGTCGGCGAAAAGCGAGTCGAGAACCTTCAGGAGTCCGTCCGCTTCTGCGGTCTGGGTCGTCTCATGGAAAAGCCGCAACAAGTGCGTCCCCACCGTCGCCTTGGACTGGCCGGTGTCGCCCAACAACCAGGCACGGCGGAGCGTGGCGATCGCTTCCTCCTTCTTCCCGACACCAGCCTGGGCCAAGCCCAAGGTGTCGAGGATGTCCGCCGAGTTGGCGATCCCCGCCGCGGCTTTCTCGGCCAGCGGCAGCGCGTCGGCCGGACGCCCAAGGAACTTGAGGTACACATAGGCGAGGTTGTTCGTGCTCTCGAAGTCCTGAGGGAGATTGGCGATCGCCGCCTCCCACACCGCCGCAGCCTCGGCGTGCTTCCCGGCGGCGAAGAGCGTGTTGCCACGCTGGCGGTACGAAAGTTGCTTCACGGGACCGATGGGGGTTTTTTCGATCAGGTCGGCCAGGATCACCATGCCGTCTTCGGTGGTTTCGGGCGTGGACGTATATACACCGGCCTTGAAGAACCGCATCCAGTCCGCGGCCACGCCCGCTTCGGCAACGGCATCGAGGAACTTAGTGATTTTCGGCCCGTCGCTCTGGAGCCGTTGCACGTCACCGAACCACGCGAGCATCAACTGCGGGTTGTTGCCGTCTAGGATCTTCACCGCCGCGATCGCGAAACGGTCGGCCTCGGGCAGGCGCCCTTGAGAGCTGCGGACCCGGGCGTACGCCATCAGGAATCCGGGGGTCTTGGTGACCCGCGCTTCCAGCTGCCCCAGAACTTTCTCGGCCAGGGCCAGGTCGGGCGGTGTCAGGTTGAGAAGGCTCTCCAAGTATCGCTGCGCTACGCCGTCCTGCTGGTCAAGTTCGAAGGCCGCCCCGTGGAAGCGGGCGGCGGCCGGCCACTGCGAATATCGACCAAAGAGGTCGCCGAATATTCTCAGCAGGGTCACGTCCCGGGGACGCGACTTGATCACCTCTGCGGCCACCGAGCCGGCTTCGTCGAACTTCTGCCTCCTGATCAGGTCTGCCACCAGCCCCAACACCAGCTCGTCGTTGTCGGGCGCCAGCGTCACTGCGGAGCGGAGGTCGGCCAAGGCTGCGGATTCGTCGTTCAGTGCGACATAGGCGGCGGCCCGCAGCCGCAGGGCCTGCCAATTGTCGGGCCTGAGACGGATCGCTGCGGAAAAGTCGGCGAGCGCGTCCCGGGCCCGCTTCGGATCATTCAGCAGGTACTGCCCACGCTTGATAAAGACGCTGGGTTCGTTCTGGAAGCGTGACACCGCCGAATCCAGCATCGTGCGGGCCGCGCGGTCGTCACCCTGCCCGGCCTTGGATTCGGCGAGCAGCAACAGCGTCACGACGTCGGGCTCTTTCCCTGCCGAGACCGCGTTGAGTTCTGCTTCGGCTTCTACGAACTTTGCTTCGCGATTCAGCGACTCGGCGAGCCGTTTGCGGTAGGCCCCGCTTTCGTCAGAACCCGCGGCGACCACCCGCCGGGCCGACTCGCCCGCAGGGGCGAAATCACCGGCGAAAAAATGCAGGTCCGAGAGCGCCCGGTCGGCTTCCACGGCCTTCGGATCCTGTTTGCTACGGGCCCGCTCGAGCACGGCAACCGCCTCCTCCACAAACCCGCGATCGGCCATGAACCCCGCGTACGCGAGATACGGACCGACCCCCGGTGGGGCATCGCCCAATGGCTTGTCGAGCAGACCCTCGAAGACCGCCTTGGCTTCGTCGCGCCGATTCTGCGTCCAGAACCACAACGCGTCCAGCCCGGCGGCGTCCACGCCATCCCGTGCCGCGCGGGCCTTTTCGATCAGCCCCTTTGCCTCTTCGTACTGCTTGCTTTCCACGAGTAAGGCGGCGAGTTCCAACGTGTTTCGCCGGTTGTCGGGCGAACTCTTGACGAGCCGACGACGCCGCTCGATCGCCGCCGCCTTATTGCCGTGCCGGGCTTCCAGCGCGAGGTACTGATCGGTAAAGTTAGTATCTCCACCCGCGTACCGCTCGAACTCTTTGGCGGTGTTCAGAGCCTCCGCCCCGTTGCCCGTGGCCACCAGCGTCTGGATGAGGTCATTGATCGTGGGAACGTCACTGGGGCGGAGGGTCACCGCTTCACGGAAACTCTTCAACGCGTCCGTGCCCCGCCCGGCGGAGTTTTGAACCCGGCCCAGCAGCCGCCACAACTCCGGGCTCGCTCCGCCCTTGCTGATGGCCTGCTCAAGCACCGCGACCGCCTCGGCGGATTGCCCCCGCGCCGCCATCAGGCGAGCACGGAACGACGCCCCGGCGGCGTTGTCCAGATTCCTGGCCACGGCCCGATCCGTCACTGCCGCGGCCGTCGCGAAATCCTTGGTCTCCAGCGACCGCATGAACTGCAGTTCGATCACGCGCGGGTCTTCCGGACCCGCCGCAACCGCCTTGTTCAGTTGCTCGACGGCCGCCTCGCGGCGGCCGTGCGTTTGATAGAGTTGGTAAAGTTGTATGGACCGCTCGAGGTCGTTGAGCCGCGAATCGGCCGCGATGAGGGCCTCGCCCTGGGCCACAAGATCGGGGTTGTTGATAATGATCAGATAGTTCTTCAGCACCTCGGAATTCGGGTGTGCTCTGAGCGACTCCTCGACCACCCGCCGGGCTTCCTCCCGCCGATTCATGCGGACGTTCTGGATGGCCCGTATCTGGGCGATACGGGCGTCCTCCGGGAACTGGGCCGCCTTGGCATCGATCAGCGCGATCACCTTCTCGTCGCGCTGCGGGTCGCCCGTATCGGCCAGACCCTTGTCGAGCCGGTCGATCTCCATAATTGCGGTCACCACCGGGTCGTCGCTCGTGGTCTGCACGCCGGTGAGAAGGTTGAGCCGGTCGCGGAGTTCAACCGCTGGCTCGAATGTCGGGAGGATCTTGAGTACCGACTCGACGAGCTCCTGGGCCCGGGCGTTGTTGCTCAGGCTGGCCTCGAGCCTCGCGAGCGCGATGATCGCCCGCAGGTCGCTGGGCCGGATGCGGAGCAGTTCCTCGAGCGCCCGCTTGCTGGCGCCGGGTTCCCGCACCTTCTCCGAAATGACGGCCTTCAGCCATAGCGCATCGGGGTTGCGGTTCTTCACCTTCCCGTTGTACTGGTCGATGGCCCTGTTGGCCTCGGCGTACTTCTGATCGACATACCCCAGATACGCGGAAACCAAGGCGATCTGCGGGGATTCCGGGTCGTCGATCTTCTTCAGCCGCTCGAACCGCTCACGGGCGAATGTGATCGCATCCGACTTTTCCTTCTCGTCCTTGATCTGCTCCCAGTTCTTGACGCCCCAGAGCGCCTGGAGGAACACCGCGCGGTTCTTCCGCTCAAAGAGTTGCAGCCCGTCCAGAGAGATCGGCTTGGGTTTGGAGTCGATGATGGTTTGCACGGCCGCGATGGCGTCGGCGAACTGCAGCCGCTCCGAGAGGATGTCCGCACGCATCAGCAGCAGATCACTGTTCTCGGGGGTCTTCTCAAGACCGACGCGGAGCACCTCCTCGGTCCGGGCCGCCTGCGATGCCGGGTCGATGATCTGCTCGAGTTGCCTGAGCCGAAGAATCTGTGGAAGCCGCGGGCCATCCGGCAGAGCTTTCAGCGCGGCGGCGGCGGCGTCCAGTTGCGGACGGGCCACTTCGCGAGCCGCCGTCACCGCCGCGGCGACCGTCGACTGATCAGCGGCCGGCCCCCCCCTCACCCGTGCCTCGGCGGCCGAGTACTCCCGCCGCATTTCCGCCAGCACGACCATCGGATGCCCGGGGGTTGCGGCCCCCGCGGCGTTGATCGCCGCCTGGGCCTTCGCGCTGTACTCGACGATGTCGGCGGCCTGAGTCACCGCGTCCATCCGCGACCGCTGAATTTCGTACCACGCCTCAAGCCCGACGGCGGAATCCACGTCGGTCGGGTCGGCCGCCAATGCGGCGATCAGATCGTCTCGACCCTGATCAGCAATCGCTGCTTTGAGATCGGGGGTGCCGGCCAAAATCTGCACAATCGCCAACCCCCGGAAGCGTCGGAGGGTGTTCCATTTACCGTCCTTGGGCTCGTTCTGATAAAAAACCAGAAACGTCTCGGTCTCGCGGATGACGTTGTCGAGCGAGGCGCGGTTGCCGTCCTCCGCTTCCAACTGCGCACGGAGGATCTCGAGATACTCGCGCTGAGCCTCCACATTCGTGGTTTGGACCGTCGCCACCTGCCGGGTGGCGAGGACGTAATTGCGGTATGACTCCGAGAAGCGGGTGATATCTTCCGGGGCGTACTCGGCGAGAGCACCCCGCCATTTGTTGATGAAGCCGACGTTCGTCTGCTCTTTATTGACCGCCTTCGAGTAAAACTCGGCGGCCATTCGCGGGCTGCCGTTGGCCAATTCAGAATCGCCCTTGGCGACGAGGTCCGCCGCGCTGTTCTTCCCGAATACCGCCAGGGCGGCCCCGACAAGCCCGACGAGGCCGATCAGCCCCGCGCACAGGAGGACGATGAACTTGATGTTGACCTTCGATGCCATCGCGGGAGACTCCTGTCGGAAAAAAACGGTCACCACCCGCTTGTGGCGGTGCCGCAGATAGGTTGATCATTCAATCGGCGAACCGGACAGGCTCTTCATGGGGTTGTCCGCGGGATAGGCACCCGATTCGACCTGCACCCAGTCCGGCACACAGAGCATGATGTCGGGAAAGAGTTCGTCCAGCAGTTGCGTCGCCACGTCCGCGAGTTCCTCGCCCGACTCCATCCCCTCACCGGTGAATTGCACCTTCAGGTAGTAGGCGTAGAAATCGTCGAGATTGAACGCCAGCAGCCGAACGCCCTCGGCCCGCGAAACCGTGCCGCCGTTCGCGATGAAAAAGTAGCCGGAGTACAGCGGGTCGCCATCGGCCCGCAAAAACTTCATGGTCCGCATGCGGATATCCGCGGGGGACCTGGGAAGCCGTGGGTACAGCCCGACCTTGGAGCTGTATTCCGAGAGGCGGGTTTTATAGAAGACGGTTCCCGAGGACGAGGGGTCGTGACGCGCGAGGACGTTCGGCGGGACGTCCTCGTCAACGGACCAGCGCGAGCGATCCAGCATGAGCGGCAGGTCGCCCACCACCTCGCCGATCTCCATGCCCGCCCCCACGAAGCAGCGGTCGGGCACATGCGGAACGGTGTCGATCATGCCCGTGTAATACGCGCAGTGAAGCATGACCCGCACGTGGGGCGCGTCTTTCCGCGCGTACGTTCGTGTCAGATAATTCTCCGTGCCCAGCACCTCCAGCACTTCCGCGGATTCGGCCCGGTCAATGCCCAGTTGAACCCACGAGGCCGTCTCTTTCGGTATCGACAGCAGCGTGAGGCTGGTTTCCGGCTGGATGGGCCGCTTCTGAAGATATATCTTGAAATATGCGATCGACGCGGACACGCTCGCCGCGGCGGTGAGCATCAGGGCCGCAGCGACAACGATGGCGGCGGCCCGGCTCCGAGGCTCGCCGTTGGGAAGTGGCGGACCCGTTCGCCCGAGCTTGGCCGGGGCGGGCACGGTGGTGGATTCTCCCGCCGCGGCGCTGTCCACCACCACCTTGTTCAAAATCCACACGACCGACAGGAACAACGCGAGCCCCGGCACCAGGAGGAGTGTGCCGATAAGCATGTGCGCATCGCCCTTGGCGAGATCCGCGGAATACAGCGATGCGATCCCCAAAACCGTGACACGGACGACGTTCATAAAGATCGCGACCGGGGCCGCCATCAGCAGGAGCGCCACCCGCTGCCACCAGTGCTTGCACGCGAAGATCGCCACCGCGGCCCCGAGCGCGAAAAACGCGACCACCATCCGCATGCCCGAGCACGCGTCCGCCACATTCAGCGGGATCGGAACGCCCTTGTAGATGATTTCAATGATGTTGCCCTCGACCGTGATCGCGTACCCCCAGATCGGAGCCAGGAGTGTGAGGGCAACCCCGGCACCCGCCGACGCAAAAAGTTTGAGCTGGAAAGTAATGAGGTTCATCACCTGCTCGGGCAGGGTGATGGCAAAGAGCAAATACGCGATGGCCACGAATGAAAGCCGGAAGACCTCGGGCCCCAGCAGCAGAATCACCAGGCCGGCCAGTGTGAGGATGAGCGCGAGGCCCTGTCCCAGATGGTTCGACACCCCGACCAGGAAGAAAAAGTACGAGCCGATGCCGCACAGCATGACCGACAGTCCCGGCCAGAACACCGCGCGGGGGGCCGCACGCAACTCGTCACGTTTCAACCACAACATATAGCCGCTTATCAGCGGGATGATGTAGGCGTGGCCCCAGTCCTCCATCTGACCGCGACTGAAGCGGTCCTGCTGGAGAAACCAACGGAAGAACAAGGCGACGAACGCCAGTACCACCACCGCCGCCGCCGCAACGAGCCTCCACGGCACCGGCGACGCTGTTTTCACAGCGCCGTTTCGCATCGTTCCCGTGGTCGCCACACTCGACAATCCCGTTCCTCCTGATCGTTCGCTTCCCGCTCGCCCGCGCCGCTCACGGCCCGCCCGCGTGGGAACTCAGTTATTGTTGTTCGTCGTCCCCGGCGGCACGCCGAACACGTCGTTGCCGAAGTTCCGATCAACGATAAATCCGTACCCGTAACTGGCCCGGAATCCGCCGCGAATCACGGCCAAGGGCAACGCCCAGAAATTAGTTCCGACGTTGACGATGTCGTTGGGTTTCAAGTACACGTCCGGCTGCGTCTGTTCCTTGATCGCACGGCCGTCCAGCCGGAGCGTCGCCTGCCGGTCCTTCCCGACCATGCGGGTCAGATCGATCCGCTCCGGGATGGCCAGCGAACTCAGGCCACCGGCGGACGTCAACGCCCGAAGAAGCGTCAACGTCCCGTCGGCCGGAATCTGATAGGTCCCGGGCCGCTGGACCTGGCCTTCGACATATACCAGACCCGTTGCAGCCGCCGGCACCCGCACGATATCGCCGGGGCGGATCACGATGTTCAGCGTCTGCTTGCCCGCCAAAAGTTGCTTCAGCGGGATGCGGATCACTCGCTGCGTCACCAGTTCTTCACCGGTTTCAGCCGCCCGCTCCATCTGCTTGCGTCCGCCCGCCACCTCCACCCACTGATCGTTGATAAACACCCAGTTCGTGCCACCATCACCGGCCTTGTACGGCACATTCCCGCCGTCCACGAGGTCTACCACAGGCACCCGCCCCTCGGGTTGTGCACCGAACATTCCCTGGCTACCGGGGTTCGTCGGAGCCGCCGGAGGTTCAGCCTGCGGACTCGGGGCCGCGTCCGGCCGCCGCGGCTGCTCCGGCGCGATCTCATCGATCAAATCAATCAATTCGGCCCCGGTCGGCTGGTTCGGCTGCCCGCTACCCGCGCCGTTCCGCGTTCCCGAACCGGAACGTTGGGTCGGTGTGGCCGTGGGCAACGGCGTATCGCCCGAGAGCGGGCCCCCGCCGATCACCTCCGAAAGCGCTGCCTGACGAATGATGTAGATTTCCTCGATCGATTCGTCGAAGTTTCCCCCTGCCGTGATCGCTTCCAAAAGCCGGTAATCGGCCTTAGGTATGTAATACGGACCCGGCTGCGCCACCGCGCCGATGATGTTGAAGACCTGGCTCCGCTGTGAAATTCCCACCACCGAAACCAATGGATCGCTCACCACCCGCCGCGTCGCATCCTCGATCACCGCTCGCGCCGCCTCGGTCGTCAGTCCCAACACGGTCAATCGACCCAACTGCGGGATCTCGATCGTTCCCTTGGGATCGACAATCACCGTGTATTCTTCCGGTCGGTTCGGTTCCACGATGTCGTAAATGGTCACCCGCAGTTCATCGCCCGGAATCAGGCGGTATGTCCGCGGCTGGGCGACCAGGTCGTCCGCGGTCGGATCGCTGAACTCCACGAACTCACCCGTCTCATCCTCGATGCTCGATATGCGTTCCAAAATCGGCATGATGGTCGGCGTGTGTTCCCAGCGGCCCGTAACGCTCGGGTCCAGAAACGAATCCACTTCGCATCCAGAAAGAGAACCCAACGTGCCCGCCGCGGCGACCAGCACGGCCAGCGCCGCGCGACGCGACCGGGCACCCGACGTCTGCTCTTTCTTTGGCTGCGACACACTGGCTCCTTTTGAGGGCGATGGGACGCTTTTCCAGAGTCGCCCCGTTCAATCTGGTTATCGGTCTGAACATCCACCAAGTGAAACCGCTAAAGCCTTTTGCAAGGTCGAATAACTCCCCTCGCCGCCGAGAGGACCGGAAGCATAGTTTCCGGACGGTCAGGATCGACCCGTGGCCACCATGAAGTTCAGCGCCGGCACCCATTTTCCCTTTCGCGAAACCCTTGGTGATCGGGACCGACTTCTTGGGTGCCAGATATTGCGCTGGTCCTTCACCTTCCTCCGACGCCCCGTACGATATCACGGCAGAAAAGTTTGATCCGGAGTGAATTTGCCATGTTGGGTCAGGAAGATGCGCCATCAAGGCCCGAGGTACCAACCGCAACTCCCGGCGGGGTGGGGCTGGCGCGCACGCTCGCGCGTCATCCGCGCCCGTTAGGGGGCGATCCCCTTCGCCGCGCCGACCTCCCTCTGGTCAGCCTCACCGACCAAGTCCTGAACAACGCCGGCGGTAACGTCGATCAACTGGCGCCCAAGAGAAAGCCTGCTTGGCTCCGCGCCAAGGTTCCTGGCGGGGCCGGATATGCCCGTCTCAAGGGCATCATGGATGAGCACCGCCTCCACACCGTGTGCGAAGAAGCCAATTGCCCCAACATGGGCGAGTGCTGGTCGCGCGGCGTCGCCACCATCATGATACTGGGAGACACCTGCACCCGGGCGTGCGGTTTCTGCAATGTCAAGACCGGCCGACCCAACTCCCTCGATAAAGACGAGCCGCGCCGCGTCGCCGAATCCCTCGCCCTCATGGGCCTCCGGCACGTCGTGATCACCAGTGTCAATCGCGACGAACTCGCCGACGGGGGAGCCGGCATCTGGGCCGAAACCATCGTGCGGACCCGCGAGGCCTGCCCCACCATGTCCATCGAGGTGCTCATCCCGGACTTCGAGGGCAACTGGCCCGCCCTCCAGATGGTCATCGATGCCCGTCCGCACATCATCAATCACAACCTCGAGACCGTCCGCCGCATGTACCCGGCCGTGCGGCCCAGCGCCAAGTTCGACCGCTCCTGCGAATTGCTCCGCCGCGTCAAAGAACAGGGCGGAGTGGCCAAAACCGGCATCATGGTGGGCATCGGCGAAAAGGACGACGAAGTGCTGATGATGATGGATGACGTGCAGCGGCTGACCCGCGTCGAACGGCACGGCGTGATCGGGGCGTGCGATATTCTGACGATCGGCCAGTATTTGCAGCCCACCCGCAACCACCTTCCCATCGACCGCTGGGTCTCGCCCGATCAGTTCGACGCTTTCAAGCGAGAAGGCCTCGCCCGCGGCTTCCGGGTCGTCGAAAGCGGCCCCCTCGTGCGGAGCAGCTACCACGCCGATCATCAGGCCGATGAACTGACGGATATCTTGGCCAGCCGCTGACGACTGGCCCCTTGCCCGCCGTTCAATGCCCCTGGCACGCATCCTGGGCGGCGTCGAAGCCATCCGCTCATGCGCACCGCTTACAGTCCCCAATACACTAGTCCCATGCGATTCCTCGCCCTCCTCACGCTTTTCCCCGCTCTCACGCATGGTCAGACGCTCACTCCTGATCGCTTCACCACCACGCCCACCACGCCGATCGCGCTTTCCTACCCCTCCTCCGCCGCTTCCACCTTCCCCGCAGCGCCATCGTGGTTCTTCATCCGTCTCGCGGGTACCCAAGAAAACCGCGACGCCAGCAACACGCCTGCGGCCACGCGCGACGGCACGCTCAGCCTCACACTCCCCCTCGCCGGCGTCGCCCTTATGGGCCTCGACCTCGCGCCACAAACTTCCCAGTGGACGCTCGACGTCCTCCATGCCTTCGCCCTGTCCACGGGCCACGCCGACCTCTGCCCCACCGCCGCGGCCACGGTCGAGCACCGCATCAGCGCGGCCACCCTTGTTCGGGTCACCACCGATTCCGGCGAAGCCCGACCCGACGCCACAGCCACCAGCAAATCCGGCCTCGCCGCCGAGATCCGCCCGCTCATGGACCCCACGACCCTCGGCGTCGGCAGCGATCTGCCGCTCCGCCTTTATGTAGACGGCGAAGCCGTCGCCGATGCCCGCATCACCGCCTCACACGCCGCTACCGCCACCACCCGCTCCGCATCAACCGACGCCAGAGGCATCGCCTCGATCCGCATCGACCACCCCGGCCCCTGGACGCTCGAGTTTCACACCTTGACCCCGCTCACGGATCCAGCCGACC
>CAZJXA010000032.1:0-21470 GCA_964549785.1 uncultured Phycisphaeraceae bacterium
CCCGAATTTTCTCCGCGCACGAGGGCGCCGCCGACGCCTACGCGGACGACGATTTCAACGGCGGCGTCGGGGCGTTCCGCTGGGTGTCGGGGACGTCCTTCTCGACGCCGATTACCTCCGGCGTGGTGGCCCTGCTTCACCAGAACGCCGCCGCACGCGGGCACGCCCTTTCCACCGACCCGCGCGTGATGAAGGCGATCGTGATGAACTCCGCCGAGAAGCGCGTGCGCGACTCAGCCGGGACACGCTGGCAGGACATCCCGAACCTCGGCGGCGGGGCCAGCCCTACCTCCAATGAACTGGGAACCGGCCAACTCGACGCCGTAGCCGCCCGGGACCAGCAGAACGCCGGTCGCCAACGCGCCACCAACCGCGGCCAGGCGTTGGGCGTCAACCCCAACGTACCGGTCGCCGGCTGGGACTTTGACAACGTCTCCCAGGGCGGTCAGGCCCAATCGAACGACTACGTCACCGACAAGAAACTCCGCAAGGGTTCCTACCTCACGTCCACGGTCGCGTGGAACCGCGACATCGCAATCGTTGAGAATGCCAACGGGACGCCCGACTGGGCCAACGCCGGAACCGCCTACGGCACGCTCGACAACCTCAACCTCGGAGTCGCCAAAGTCGCGGCCGTCGGCGGAGGGTTTGACGCTATCGCCAAATCTTCCATCAACGCGAACGGCACCACCGAGCACCTGGTTTACAAGGTTGCCGAGAACGCCCGCTACGGACTGCGGATTTGGAAAGACAATGCGGACGCCGGTGCCCGCGACTACGGCGTCGCGTGGGCGGGTGTCGCCGCCCCCGAATACATGGGCGAATACAACGGCTGCTTCTCCGCGGAAGACCACACGTACAACGACAACGGCTGGTATCCCTTGACCGGCGAGACGGCCACGACCGCGCAGAGCCCGTTCGTCACCGTGCCCCCGGGCGAAGACGCCCCCGACTCGGCGTGGGCCCTCCAACTGACCTCCGGCACCTCGCCCACCGCCTCGGCGGCCCAGAGCACCGTCACCCCGTTCGGCTTCTTCCAGATCGCATTCGACTACGGATTCCAGTTCAACGGCGGGATGTTGAAGGTCTTCCTGGGTACCGTCAACCTGCTGGAGTACGACAGCCTCGCGGGGGATGCCCTGGTTCCTGATGCCGCCAGCAACCTCAGCCAGTACGCCAACTACACGCTGCAGATCGGCGGGAATCCCGACTTCTTCGCGGCGCTCGGCAGCCCAAGCGCCGAAACCGAACTCCGCTTCGAGATGACCGGCGGCACCGCCTTCATCGACTGCGTCACCTATATCCCCGCACCGTCTTCCGTCGCCATCCTCGCCCTCGCCGGGATGGCCGCGGCACGCCGCCGCAAGGCATGAGGGAACCGGCGCTGTGTACCCAGGTATGAGTGCTCCTTCAGGGATGTCCGGTCGCGACCGCCGACCGGACGTCCCTCGGACACACCGCCGGGAACAGAAAAGGACGGCCGCATGGTTCCATGCCGCCGTCCGGAGGGAGAAAGAGAGAGTTCATAAACGCCGCTGACCGAGGTCCACCCTTGCGGGCGCTCATCATGTCAGCAGCGCGGTGAGGTCTTTGAGATTCGCGATCAGCGTGCTCCGCATCTCGTTGATCTTGGCGTCCGTCAGTTTCAGTTCATCCCGCACCGCGGCGTCCACCGTGGTGTTCACAAGGTCTTGCCGGAAACCCTGCCCGGTATCCGCGGCCAACCGATCCGCGACGTAGATGATGCAGGTCAGCGTCCGATTCTCGGAAGCCAGTTCCATCGGCCGGTGGTGATACCCGGTCACGAGCGCGAAACTCTTGGGGAACTTCCACTTCTCGCACAGCCCGGACCCGAAGTCCTGATGCGTGGCCTGGAAGACCGCAAGTTCCGCCTCCAGCATGTCGTTGGCGGGCACTCCCGCGGAATCCGCCCCGACCCGTCGGAAGACGTCGATCAACTTGTTCCGATCGAACTGCATCTCGACCATCAATCCGATGTCGTGGATAAGCCCGGCCAGGAAGGCCTCGTCAGAAAGGCCGAGTTTCAGCGTGTTTGCAACCATCTTGGCCGCCGCGGCCGTCACGTTGCTGTGCGTCCAGAGATCCTTGGCCGAGAAGTTTGTGGTCAGTTCACCGCCGCGGAACAACTTGGCGAGGCTGGCGGCGATCGCGATGTTCTTGACCGCGTTGAGCCCGAGCATCACGATGGCCCGATTGATCGAACCGATCTGGCCCGGAAGGCCATAGAACGAGGAGTTCACGACTTTCAGGATGCGGCTGCAGAGGGCGGGGTCATTCGCGATGACTTTGTGCAGGTCTTGTGCGGTGGATTTGGGATCCTCCACGAGTTCGACGATCTTCATCGTGATCTCGGGCAGCGTCGCGATGTGGCTGATCTCGCGGATCGCGTTGGAAACCACCTGCTCGCGTTCTTGTGTCACCACGCCCATGTCGTTAACTCCCTCCGGAAAGGTCGAATCGTCCGGTAGAGTCTCAATCGGCGGTTGCAGGGTCCGACTTTCGCGGGAACGAACGGTTCACAAATGCGTCCGCAGGTCTCAGTAGGTGTTGTGCTTCCGCCGCATCGACGGTTCCCCGGGGTCAAGCCGCGCGAGAACCGCGGCAATGCGCTCGCCCGAACGGCCGTCCCCATACGGGTGTTCCGAGGCAGGAGTGAGGCGGGCGGCGTCAATGGCTTTCCGCAACGCCGACTCGTCGCACGTCTCGATATGGACGACGGCCCCCGGCCTCTCTCGCCCGGCCTGGCGGCGTCCGATATCGACAACCGGCACGCCCAAGACGGCCGCCTCGATCAATCCCGTCGAAGAGTTACCAATGAGAACGCCATTCGAGGCCGCCAGTCGTTTCAATAGGCCGACGAACCGTTCACGTGGCAGGTGATCAACTGTTCGTCCGCCCCACTCTGATAGCGCCTTCGTGATCCCCGTGCGACCCGGATCGTGATTCGGGGCGAGCGCGAGAACGCCCGTCGTCCCGAGCGCGGCGAGCACGCGGGCGGAATCGGCTTCTTCGAGTTCCGCACTTCGTCCGATGGGGTGCATCAGGAACACGAAGTTGGGTGAGCCGACCGACTCAAAGTCGGCATCCGGAAGTACCGGAATATGCGCAAGCCCGTCCACCGCCGGGCTTCCGACTTCGACAACACGGTCCGGACGCTCGCCCATTCGGAGAAGACGATCCGCGGACTGAGCCGTAGCGGGAAAGTGCAGGTGGGCCAGTTTGGTAATGGCGTGCCGCATAGCCTCGTCGGCGACGCCCTCGGCCCGGTCACCGCCGTGGACGTGGGCGAGCGCGAACCCGCCGATCGACGCCGCCGTCGCGGCGGCGAAGGCCTCGATCCGGTCGCCGAGCACGACCACCCAGTCGGGTCGGAGTTTCTGGAATGAACGACCGAAGCGGGCGATGCCGCGGGAAACGGATTCGACGTCCTCGTCGCGACCGGTCTTGCCGGCGATCTGCATCGGGACGATGTCCGCGATCTTGAAACTTTTCTTGACGTCGCGGAACGTCTCGGCGGGGAGGATGAGGTGCGACCCTGCGGCGATCACGGCGAGTTCGAGCGTTCCTTGCCGGTGGATCGCGGTCATCACCGGGCTGAGAAGGCCAAAGTCGGCGCGGCTGCCGGTGACAACGGCAACCCGCCGGGTCCCGCCTTCCGTGAGAGGCTCGCCGGAGGATGGGCGGATCGATGGTTCGTTATCCCAGCCGTCGCCGATCATTTTGAACGCCGGAAAAAGAAAGACGGGAATTGAACACAGAGACACAGAAAAGGCAGGCAGCCGGACTGAGGACTTAAGACCGCATTTGTTCGAGATCGTCGGGGCTGAGAGGGCTGTCGGCAACTACGGCGCGGGCGAGCGTGCGGTTGAGCGTCGTTTCGAGTTCGTAGGGCGGGATTCCGGTACCCGGGCGTTTGATAGTGAGGTCGGCGCAGGTGAGGGTGTGACCTCCCGGAAGGTCGCGGGTTGTCGTCAGAGATTGGCGTGAGACCGTTCGGACGTCTTGCTCGATGGGGAGTACGCGTTTGACCAGTTCTCCCACCACGGCCGGAGCCAAGAGCTTCGAACGCCACAAAAATTCACGGGCCTCGGCACGTTCCGCGTTCTCTTCGTCGGGAATCGCGCGGATGGCGTTCCGGGCGGCCGCGATTTTGGCGGGATCGCGGAGTTCCGCGCGGTGTTCCCATATCCCTTGCGCCCGCTTGGAAGCGGCGACGTAGTTTCTGAACATCACGGGTGTGAGCGACGCGGAATGATCTGGGCCTTTCGCGTTCCGGTCATACGTCAGGTGTTTTTCAAGGATGCAGGCTCCCCACGCCACCGCGTGTGGGCCCGCCCCCTCTCCCTGCGTGTGATCGCTGTAACCGACCGGGCCATCAAAGACATCGACGATGGCACGGATGCCGCCGATCTCGCTTCGGCCTTCCTCGGTCGGGTACGCACTTACGCACTGCAACACCGCCAGCCGGTCGTACATTGGCTTCATCCACCCCAACATCCGGTTCACCTCGTCGAGCGTGCTCGCACCCGTGCTCACGATCAGCGGCTTGCCGGTCGCGGCCAGGGCATCCAAGAGCGGCTTGTTGATGATGTCGGGGCTCGCCGTCTTGTACGCGTCCCACGGCAGCCGCTCCGCCTCGCTCACGAGTTCCACGCTGAAGACGCTCACGATCGCGTGGAGGCCCAACTCGTGGGCCAGCGTCACGCAAGGGGCCATCTGGTCGATCGTCAACTCCAGTCGGCGCAGCATCGCGATTGGGTCGGCTTCGCCCGCGGCCTTCTGGTAGGCCGCGAGTTTCGCGGCGCTGCTCATCAGCCGGTCGGCCTCGAAAAGTTGAAACTTCACGGCATCGGCGCCGGCCTCGTTGGCCAGTCGCACCAGCTCATTCGCCCGTTCGGGCGAGCCGTCGTGGTTCACTCCGATCTCGGCGATGATGTACACCGGGTGCTCAACGCCGATCGGTCGCTGGGCGATGGTGAACGGCATGGATTGCGGCGGAGTGTCCGGGTGCGATGGGGACAAGGGGAGACGACGCACCCTTCAATCAGCGGGTTCGATGCTGACGGTGAGTTTCTTGGTCCGGAACTGTTCCTGGTACAACTCGGCCCGCTCGCGGTGGGTCACAAGCAGCAGCGAAACGCCGGTTTCATGCGCCTCCAACATGGCCTCGACGGCCCGCTCAAAGCGGAGCGGGGTCAATTCGATGATCGCCGCCACGACGTCGTCCATCACCGGTTCGTCGGCGTTGTGGAGCAGCACGCGGAACGGTGGGAGTTGCTCGACTTTCGGCGGAGCCGATTGGCTCTGACGGGTCGGAGCGACGGCCACGCCGGCGGCTTCAGCGGGGGCTTGCACAGGGTTTTGTACGGGCTGCGAGGCGGCAGGCTCATGACGGCTGGGCATGACCGGATGATACGCCCGCCGGGCACGGTTTCCGTACGATTGCAGGCACCATGCGGTACCTCGCCATCGACCTCGGAAACAAACGTACAGGGTTCGCTTTGGGCGACTCCATCACCCGGGTGGTGACGCCGGTGGCTGTCGTCGAGGTCGGTAAATCGGAGAATAGCGGAAAATCGCTCGTCCGCGCGGTCATCGCCACCATCGCCGCCCACTTGGGCCCTCCGTCCGCCGGAGTCGCCCTGGTGATTGGCCTCCCGCTCAATATGGACGGCTCGGAGGGGCCGGCCTCCAAGGGCGTCCGGGCGTTCGCATCGGAGATCACTGCAATCGCCCCGTACACGGTGCATTTTCAGGACGAACGCCTGACAACGGTGGAAGCCGACTGGTCGATGGCACGATCGGGCTTGTCTCGGGGACAGAAGAAGGCTCGGCGTGATGCGTTGGCGGCGGCCGCGATCCTCAGGGATTTCTTGGCGACTTCGGTCGCACACCCCGCATCCGACTAGGGGAACATAGCGGGCTTCGCTCCGTCTAACGTTCAGAGCGAATCTTTGGAGTGAAAGAATGATTTTTTCGACGTTAACCTTGGTGTTCTCCGTGTTCGTTTCGGCGGGCTCGGCCGCGAAGGTGGCACAGCCGGAGCAGCCAGCGGTGCAACCCGCCGAGACGGGGCCGGCTTCACCGATGGAAATCCACGTCACCCCCAGCGGCGGCGCGGAAAAAGGGTCGGCGATGGAGATCAACGTCAAGAAGGCTGCTCCCGCGCGTCCGTCGGGCGAAATACTCACCGCGGACGATCTGTTAGGGGCGCTCGAGGCCGCCGATGCCAACGTCAACACGATGACGGCCGACCTCGTGTACGACAAGACCTTCGATATCGCGGGTGATCGGCAGATCCGATGGGGCAAGTTGTCGTTCACCGACGATCACGCGACGGAGAAACGGGGCCGCAAGTTCGCGATCGTTTTCGACCGCCTGCGTGTCGGCGATCGGCTGGAGAAAGAAGAGAAGCAGTACATTTTTGACGGCCGCTGGCTGGTCGAGCGGCTTCCGGGCTCGCGGCAATTTATCAAAACTGAGGTCGTTCGCGAGGGCGATTCATTCGATCCCTTGAAAATCGGCGAGGGGCCGATGCCGATCCCGATCGGCCAGAAGCGCGACGAAACCTTGGCCCGCTTCGATGCGGAGTTGCTGAAAGCCGGCGACGGGATCGAGGCCGAAACCGAGGCCGAGACCGCCGCCCTCGTCGATCACACCGCGGGTACGTTTCAATTGAAACTCGTTCCCAAAGCCGGCACCGAAGAGTCGAAAGATTTCCGAGAGATCCGGCTGTGGTACCGCAAGGGCGACGCCGCCCAGGCCGCGGCGTTTCTGCCGGTGATGGCCCGAACCGTGAACCGCGCGGGCGACATTTCGCTGGTGCGTTTGAACAAGGTCGCTCTCAACGGGAAGGTTGAAACGTCGATCATGGACACTTCCGTGCCGGGCGAGGGTTGGAAGACCGATGTTCGGCGCATCCGCGGTGCGCCCAGATAGGCCTCGTTGTTTCAACCGGCGGGCGAGTCCGCTCGATAACCCCGATGTTTCCGCAACGCCCCGAAGGAGCACTGACGTTTCCAACCACCGACGATCGAGGCGAACGTTGCAACTTTGGGGGTGCGCGTTGTCGCTGATTTTTCCGCTCAACGCGGCGGTCGCTCAACAGCCGACGATCACGAGCTCGGGCGATGCGGCTGAAAGCGGCCCCTTCCCGCTCCCGGACGTTGACGCCGGGGTTCTGACGCTGCTCTCTCAGGATTACCTCACCGACGAGGAGCGTCTGCTCATTTCGCTTCGGCACGGAATCTGGGAGGATGCCGATCTCGTTTCGCCCAGCGACAGGGCGCTCGCCGCCGCAACTGTCGGCCGGTGGAACGATCCCGCATTCACGGACGAGACCGTACCGGTCGAGTTGCGGGCCGCCGCCTTCGTCGCTCGCGGCGAACCGGAGCGGGCCGAGCACCTTTTGCGAGGCACAGGGAGCAGCCGCGGAGTGTTGCTGCTGGCGAAAGCGCTGATCGCGCAAGGACGGCCGGACGAAGCCAACCTCACGCTGGTTCCCTTGGTCATTCGGTTGCTGAACGAGCCGGTGAACGACGCGGATGAACTCGTAGACTTGGTGGAAGCGGCTGCCTTGCAGGCGGCACTCGCCGAGCCCGCAGACGCCGCTTCCAACCCGAAGCGATGGGTTGCAGAGTTGGCCCGGGCTCGCGGCGAGCTCGACCCGTTCTCGTGGGCGGCCCCGCTGGCCGAAGCGAATCTGCTGCTTGAACATCACAACTACGCGGAGGCGGGTCCGGCCTTTCAGCAGGCCCTCGAGCGCAACCCGCGTGAAGCCCGCATTTGGGCGCTCTTCGGCACGTTGTCGGTGAACAGTTTCGACCTTGAGAAAGCCGAGCGGATCGCGAAACGGCTGGACGAACTCGCTGTTCCCGCGCCGTCCATCGATGCCGCGATTGTCCGGGCCAGCGCCAATATGCGTCGGGGGGCTTGGGCCGAGGCTGCCGCGGCCTTGGAGTTGGCGATGGCGGAGTACCCCGCATCGCGCGAACTACTGGCCGCGCGGGCCGGTGCCGTGGCGGGCACATTTGATGTAAGCAAGGTGGAGGAAGCACTCGCGGCGTTCGAGCGGCTGGCGCCGGGCTCGCCCGAAGCGCTCCTTGCCGTGGGTGACGCATTCGCGGAAGCACGACAGTATGAGGAGGCCCGGGAGTATCTGACCCGTGCGGCGCAGCGCTCTCCACGGCGGGCCTCGGCGCACGCCGCGTTGGGGCTTTCCGAATTGCAGGCCGGCCGGCTGGAAAGTGCCCGCGACGCACTGACGCGGGCGGCGGAACTGGACGGCGCGAACAACCGGGTCGCCAACAGCCTGATGCTGCTTGACGAACTCGCTTCCTATCGAAGCGTCGCGAGCGAACACTTCGAGGTGCGCTACAAGCCGAGCGACCCGAACGATCCGGCCAGCGGGGCCGATGCGCTCGTGGCCCGCGAGATGCTTCCGGAACTCGAACGAATTTTCGTCCGCGTGACCGGAGCAGAAAAGGGCGGCATCGATCATCAGCCACCGGGAAAGACGGTGGTCGAGTTGTACCCCAACCACCGGTGGTTTGGGGTGCGCATCACGGGGATGCCGGGAATCCACACGATCGCCGCAGCGACCGGGCCGGTGATCGCGATGGAGGCCCCGCGCGAGGGGGCGGGGCACATGGGGCCGTACGACTGGGCCCGCGTGGTGCAGCACGAATTCACCCACACCGTGACGCTCTCCCGCACGAAGAACCGACTGCCGCACTGGTTCACGGAAGCCGGCGCGGTGTATCTTGAGGACGGACCGCGCGATTACTCGACGGTTCAACTGCTGACCGGGGCGTTTGACTCCGACTCGCTCTTCGATTTCTCGACGATCAACATCGCGTTTGTTCGGCCGAAAAACCCCGCCGAGCGGCCCCTCGCCTACGCCCAAGGGCACTGGATGTACGAGTACATCATCGAAAAGTACGGGCCGAGAGCGCCGCTCGAGTTGATGGACTGGTACGCCGCGGGCGTTTCCGAGGCGGACGCTTTCGCCCGGGTGCTGAAGACGACACGGGAAGAGTTTCTCGCGGGTTTCAAGGATTACGCCCGGGACCAGCTGGTCGCGTGGGGGATGAAACTGCCTGAGGGTGCGCCTCCCTTGTCGGAACTGCTGGAGGGGGAGAACGTCGACGATGCCGCGGACCTGGATGACGAAGCCCTCGCGCGGCTGCTGGAGTCGTACCCCGCGCATGTCGAACTGCTTCGTTTGGCTGCGCAACGGGCGGTCCCGGACAACGGGCGCGGCGGTCCGATCGCCGACGATGCCCTTGGGAAGCTAGAGGCGTACGCGGCGGCCCGGCCGGTGGACCCCTGGCCCCGGCGGATGCTCGCCCAGTATGCGCTCTTGCCGAGGAACGCGGGCACCGCGCACGCGAGGTTGATCCCGCACCTTGAATTCTTGGATGCTCGTGAGCAGCACTCCCCGGCGTGGGCCATGGAACTGGCCCGGCGCTATGCGGCGGTGGGTGAGTTTGAAAAGAGTCGTGAAAAGGCCCTGCGGGCGACCCGCATCAGCCCGTACGACGCCCGCCCGCGCGAGTTGGCCGCGACGCTTGCCCTGCGACGGGCCGACCAAGCCGGTGCGCTGGAGCAACTGAAGGCACTGACGATCATCGAACCGGACCGAGAGATCCATCGGCGTCGGCTTGAGGCGCTGGAAAATCAGAAGTAGGGCCGACGCACCCGTCCTTCAGGCCCGGACGTTTCCCGTACATTCCGAATCGGACCACGAATCGCGGAGCGGGAGACCCGACGTCACCCGCCGGGCTTGGTCACCGGCTTCTTCTTCGCCGCCGCCGGCGGCACCATCGCTCCGTGCAGCCCATCCGCCTTTTTCGCGAGATCAAAGTCCTTCTCGGTGATACCGCCCGCGTCGTGCGTCGCGAGCGTCAGGGTCACGCGGGTGTAGCGGATCAACACATCCGGGTGGTGGTTGGCTGCCTCTGCGGCCTCCGCCACCTGATTCACAAACCTCATGGCCTCGACGAAATCCTTCAGTTGGAACGTCCGCTGTATCGTCTCACCGGATTCGTGCCACTCGGGAACGCCCGTCAACGCCTTCTCGACTTCCGATGGTGTCAGTTTGGCCATGGTGCTGCCGCTCCTCAAAGGGGTCCCCCCAAGTGTACCGTAGCGAATCATGCCCGAGGCAAACCCATATCCGGTGCCGGAGGCACGTCCTGAAGTGACCCGCCTCGCGCCCTCGCCCACCGGCGCACTCCATCTCGGCAACGCCCGCACCTTCCTCGTCAACTGGGCGATCGCCCGCCGGAGCGGCTGGAGAATCGTCCTCCGAATCGAAGACCTCGACGGCCCGCGTATCAAGCCTGGGGTTACCCAACTCACCATCGACCTTCTCCGATGGCTCGGGCTTGACTGGGACGTCGGGCCGATCATTCAATCCGCCGATCTCGCCCCGTATCACTCGGCGATGAAGATCTTGGCCGCCAGGGGCCGCGTCTACCCCTCTGATCTCTCAAGAACCGCGATCGAGGCCGCCGCCTCAGCCCCCCAGGACGGGTCGGGCGAATCGTTCTTCGCCGCCCACCTGCGCCCGGCCGCGATGCCGAACACATTCGAGAACTCAGAAACCAGCTGGCGCTTCGCCACCCCGCCCGGTTCGGTCTCGTTTATCGACGGCTTCGCGGGACCCCGCGCGGAGACGCCCTCACAGACCATCGGCGACTTTGTCGTGTGGACCAAACGCAACTCCCCCGCCTATCAACTCGCTGTGGTCGTGGACGACGCCCGCCAGGGAATCACGCGGATCGTGCGCGGCAACGACCTTCTCGACTCCGCCGCGCGACAATTGCTGCTCTACCGCGGGCTTGGCCTCACCCCGGAACCTACCTACACCCATCTCCCGCTGATCGTGGGAACCGACGGTCGCCGTCTGGCCAAACGTCATGGCGATACCCGTCTGGACACCTTCCGCCTCCGCGGCGTGACCCCCAAGCGAGTCATCGGCCTGATGGCGGTCTGGTGCGGGGTGACCGAGACCCCGGAAGAGATGGACGCCGAGCAGTTCCGTGCACGCTTTTCGCTCTCTACCATCCCTCGGGAGAATGTAGTTTTCACCGCGGAGAATGAACAATGGTTGTTGCGGCACGCCGTTCAAAGCCCGTAAGTATCACGCTTCTGTGTATCGCACTGGCGGCCTGCCTGGCGGTGCTGCAAGCCTGCGCCGAGCCCGAAACCGGCGGGGAGGACGCGACGGTGGAAGTCGTGAAATTAGCCGGCAAGCCGTTCCGGCTCGACCTGGCGCTGACCGACGAAACGCGGTTCAAGGGTCTTTCCGGGCGGACCGAGATTCCCGAAGACGGAGGGCTGCTCTTTGTCTTCGCCGACAGCGACGTCACCCCCCAATCGTTCGTCATGCGCGATTGCCCGATCCCCATCGACATTATCTATCTCGACCGTTCCGCGCGGATTGTGGCGATGCACGAGATGACCGCCGAGCCGCCGCGGACCGAGGAGGAGAAGGTGATGACGGTGGTCCCGGGCAACCCCGACTGGACGAAGCAGAATGCGGCCTACGAGAGACGGCTGAAGAAGTACCCCAGCAAGTACGCGAGCCAATTTGTGATCGAACTCAAAGGCGGCACGCTCAAGACACTCGGACTCAAGGAAGGCCAGAAGATCGAGATCGACACCCTGGCCCTCAAGAAGCGGGCGGAGTAGACCGAAAACACCCGAAGAGGGGTTACCCCTCGTCTCCCCGTGCCCATGCCGCAACCCCGGAGTTGTAGAAGCCGATGAACCCGGCCGATCGAACCATCCTGATCGCCGACACGTCGCTGAAAGGCGCTCTCGCGCAGGGGTGGTGCTCCACGCTTGCCGCGTTCGCCCCGACGTTCTGGCCCGAGGGTCGCACCCCCCGGTGCGAGGTGGTCGCCGCGCAATGGCTCCTCACACAGATGGAGCGCGCAGACTTCGACACTTTGAAGCCCGCCGCGCTGCTGTTGGTGTCGGACGACGCGACCTCGGCGGCGTTCATCGACCGCTTCATGCAGGCGATGATGGTGAACGGATTGTCGGGGGTTCTGCTTGTCAAAGATCACGAGGCATGGCGGGCCCATCAACGCGACGGCGTGCTCTTCGAGCCCCCGGACGCCGCCTTGCCCAAGGTCGCCGCGCTGATGTATGCGCTCTCGGAACGCCAGGAGGCGGTCCGCCTCCTGTCCGCCGAGGTCACCCTCGCCAATCGCTGTCAGGAAGGTGTGCGGCTGGCGATGGAGCGGCTCCACGAAGAACTGAACCTCGCGGCGTCGATGCAGCGCGAGTTTACCTCCGCGCCTCTGCCCGAGATCGACGGGCTTGAGTTCTCGGTGCTCTTCCGACCCGTGAACTTCGTGAGCGGAGACGTTTACGCGATCCGCCCCATCGACGATGATCACCTTGGGTTTCTGATCGCCGATGCGGTCGGGCACGGTGTCCCCGCCGCGCTCCTCACGATGGTGCTCGCCAACTCGCTCGCCGGCCTCGATAGGAACGCCCCCGGTGCCCGCGGTGTCGTGCGCGACCCGATGACCGAAGGCGCACTCGCACGGCTTTCGCCCGCCCAGGTGTTGCGAACGCTGAACTCGCGGCTTTGCGAGGTGCAGGGCGAGAACGCCCGGTTCGCGACGGCGGTATACGGTGTCATCAACCGCCGCACGCTCGAAGTGCGGATCGCGGGCGCGGGCCACCCGTACCCGATCGTCGTGGGACGCGAGACGCAGGAAGAGATCGTAACCGAGGGACCGCTGCTGGGCGTCTTCCCCGACGCTGAGTTCACAGAGGCGACCTTCACACTCAATGCCGGGGAGTCGCTGGTGCTCTACACCGACGGGCTCGAAGCCGCATTCGACCATCCCGACAATCCACCCCCCGCTGCTCGCAACGGACACTTGGCGGCGCTCCTCGAATCAGTTCGCAATCGCTCCACAACCTCTCCGCTCGCTTCCCGTCTGTCAAGCCTTGTCGATGGACAATCGGGGAGTCTGCATCAGGCGGACGATGTCACGGTGCTGGCGATCGCCGTGCCCGGGTCGACAGCGGAGTCGCGGAAGGCGGCCTGATGCCCCGCGCCCGCCTTCAGGCCACGGCGTGCTTGACCGCGCTGGCGCCCTGATAACTCCGGATGCAGCGTTCGGCGGCCCCCTCCCACGTGAGGCGATGCAGCTCGAAACTGCCGTGTTCTTTGAGCGTGTCCGAGAGCGGCGGGTGCCGCAGAACGGCCACGATTTTGTTGGCCATCTCGTCGATATCCCAGAAATCAACTTTCAGAACGTGCTGCAGAACCTCGCTGGCCCCGCTGGTTTTGCTGAGGATGACGGGGACGTTGTGATTGATCGCTTCGAGCGCTGCAAGCCCGAAGGGTTCGCTGACGCTGGGCATGACGTAGCAGTCGGCCATTCGATAGACCTTTTCGACGTCCTTGCCGCGGAGGAATCCGGTGAAAAGAACCTTGTGCCCGATGCCCATGTTGGCGGCGAGTTCGATCATGCGGAGGGCCATGTCGCCGCTGCCCGCAAGCACGAACTTGACGTCGGGCAGGATCTCGAGGACACGCTGGGCCGCGGCGATGAAGTATTCCGGCCCCTTCTGCATAGTGATGCGGCCCAGGAACAGGACGATCTGATCGGTGGATTCAATCGCCGAGGCGACGGGCTGCTGTATCTCGCGTTCGATGCCGTTATACACCACATCGACCTTGCCCGGCGAGACGCCGTAGCGGCGGACGCAGATGCTCTTGGTGAGCTGACTGACAGCGATGACGCGGTCGGCCCCCTGCATCCCGGCCCGCTCGATCTCGTAGACCTTCTGGTTGACGTTGTTGCCGGACCGATCAAACTCGGTTGAGTGGACGTGGACCACCAAGGGCTTGCGGGAAACGGCCTTCAGGGCCAGCCCCGCGGGGTAGGTCAACCAGTCGTGCGCGTGGATGACGTCGTAGTCGCTCTTGCGCGTGAGAGCCACCGCGAGGCGGGCGTAGCGCTCCGTCTCCTGCAGAAGGTCGAGTCCCTCGTACGCGATGCCGGCCCCGCCGCCGATCGTGCCGCGGGATTCGGGGATGGACGCGGTGTGGGCTTGGGCGGGATGGGCCGCGACGGCGTCGTCCAGCGTCGCTCCGGCAACCACCTTCTCGAGTTCCATGCGCTCCGCCGCTGACAGAATCTCGCTTTGAAGCCGCGTCAAGGCGGCCGTTCGCGACCCATCGACGGGCCGGCCGCCGGCGTAGGGGCTGCTGAACCCGGCCGGGATCGCCGTAAAACTGGTGCGCTGAAAAGCGTAAACGGGCGTTCCCGACGGATCGAGTGCGGTTTCGTCTTCGGGCTGGATGTTCATCGCGAGCTCGACCAGGTCGCTTTCGGGTGATGCCCCAACGCCCGGGCGTGAGAGCATGTCCGGGCTGAGCATGCGGACGTGCGAACTGTGGCTGCGGTCCACCGCCTTGGGCAGGACGAAGAGCACCTCATGGCCCATGCGATCAAGAGCCTTGGTAAGGCCGTAGCAGGCAACGCCGAGGCCGCCAGCGATGTACGGGGGAAACTCCCAACCGAGCATGAGAACACGCATGATCTGTCCTTGAAACGAGCGAAGGCGGAAACATTCAGGAGAACGGAACGAGCGGCCGGGCGAATTGACCGCCGTGAGTGAGAAACACAGACAGGAACCGGGCCGGGTTCGGCCGTGAGCGCGCGGTCAACCCTCGTCGCCGCCTTCCATGTCGCCCAAGCGGCGGAAGCAGGCTTCATAACCGCGCAAAATCAGGCCTATCGCGGCGACGGAAGAACCGGGGGGGACAGGGGAGCGGAAGGTGAAGAGTTTGTCGTCGTCGCGGAAGTGGTCGACTTTGAGCCGCGTGACGGGGGAATCGAGATCGATCAGTTCTTCTTCGAGAAGGTCTTCGAGTTTGTCACCCGAGATGACCAATTGCTGCTCGATCGATTGACTGAGCCAGCGATCGGAAGTGACTAAGGAAACGAAACGGCCATCGGGATGATCGAGCAGGCGATAAAACGCAGACTCGCGGGTAGCGGGCGCCTGCAGACCTCGAACGTGAGGACCGATGGGCTCGCCAAACTGGCCGGAATCGGTGAGCGCGCGGGTGATCGCCTCAAGGTCGGAGGGCGAAAGCGGGGACGGTTTTGACCCTGGTGAAACGTCCATCGGGGGGAAGGCCAACGTACTGTAAAAACTACACTTAGGCCGAAAATACGGGTGGGTGCATCCGCACCGCTCTCACAGCCTCGGGTGGAGAGCATCATAGCAAAGCAAAACTGGTTTTCGGTCCTCGGAGGAAGCGAATCGGGGCGAAAAGGTGACCGATTGTGGCAAGGCGCGTACACTTGCGGCCCGGCGCGGCTCTCACAGGCGTCGGCCACCGGCCCAGGTGGCGAAATTGGCAGACGCACTACCTTGAGGTGGTAGCGCCCGAAAGGGCATGGAGGTTCAAGTCCTCTCCTGGGCATTTTCTTATGTCATCGGCGACGGAGGTGGGCAGACCAGGCGCGGGGGGCGCGTCGAAGGATTGCTGAATCACTTTTCTGTAGCAGGAGCGAGTGGCCACGGGTCGATTGCGACAAGGGGCCAGGTACAGCCCGCTACGGTCGTGATTCCGATGGTGCTGGGTACAACAATTACGCGTTAATCCGTCGTCGTCGATCTTTCGGCCCGTGACGTCCGTCGCGGAATGATCCGAGTACCCTCCGAAATGCGAACTTTCGACGCCGTCATCAGTGACATCGACGGCTGCCTCGGACCCGAATCTTCTGAGCCCGTTGATGCCCACGCGCTGGCCGCACTCGCCGACTACAACCGCCTCGCCGCGACCGCGGGCGACCGACCCATGGTCACGGTCTGCTCGGGCCGTCCCCAGCCCTATTGCGAGTGTCTCTGCCGCGTGATCGCGAACACTCGGTTGCCCTGCATCTGCGAGAACGGTGTCTGGCTCTACGACCCTCGGAATAACCAGTACCTGCGCGATCCGGCGATTCTCCCCGAGCATCTGCGGGCGGTCGCTGATGCCGCACGCTACATCGATCGTGAGTACGGCTCGCAAGGCGTTGTGATGCAGCCGGGCAAGACCGCATCAATTTCGCTGTGGCACCCGGACACACCGCGGCTGAAGGCCATCATGCCTGCCCTCCGAACACAGTTTGAGTCGGAAGGATGGCCCTTCCGCGTGTCGGACACCGTGGCCTGGATTAACTGCGACCTCGCGCACGTCAGCAAGGCAACCGGCATCGCCCGCCTGCTCGAGCTTACAGGCCTCACCAAACCTCGCCTCGCCGGAATCGGCGACATGCCCGGAGACCTGGCCATCCGCCAGCACGTCGCCCGATTTGGCTGTCCCTCGAACGCCCACGCCGATATCAAAGCTGCGGCCGACGACATCGCCGCGAGTCCGGAAATCATCGGAGTGATGGAATTGCTGGAAACATGGCGCGGCAGTCGTTGAACGCCCCGCGAACGGTGATGGAAGTTAACGCGGAGGCATCGGCGCTGCGGCGGCACACACCCCGCACCACGTCCGGGCGTCGGCGAACGCAAAGGCCCGCCCGTGCAACGGGCGCGGCTCCATCGCCAGTTTCGACAGAAAGCGCTGTCGATATTCACTGGTCTTCTGCGCTCGACCCGCCGAGCCCGCGTACGTCTGCTGCATCAACTCATTCACACGCTCGATGCGGGCCTGCGGGTGCGGGTGCGTGGAGAAGAAATCGCTCCCGCCCTCTCCGCCGCTCGCCTCCAGCAGCACCCGCATGACGTCGCCCTGGGCCGCCGGGTTGTAACCGACGCGGTCGATGTACCGCATGCCCAGTTCATCCGCTTCCAATTCCTGCTTTCGGCTGTACGACATCAGGGCGATCTGCACCGTCTGGCCGCTGAGCTGGGCCAATGTGCCGCCCGAATCTCCTAAAACCAGCCCCGCCACGCCGAGTCCTAACGATGCTCCCGTCTCACGCGCGATCTTGTCGTTGATATGCCGGGCCGTGACGTGCCCCACCTCGTGGCCCAGCACACCCGCTAATTGATCCTCGCTCGTCAACTTCTCGGCCAAGCCGCGCGACATGAACACTTTCCCACCCGGCAACGCATACGCGTTGATCACGTCAGAATTCAGCAACGTGAACTCCCACGGAAGGGTCGGGTTGTCCCCCTCCGTGACGGCCGCCAACTTCGACCCGATCTCGACGACATACGCCCGGACATCCGGGTTGCCGACTTCGCCGCCCTCCTGCTGAATCAGCTCCGCCTTGGCCTGAGTCCCGAGTGCGATTTCGTCTTCCCGTGAAAGCGCGTTGAACTGGCTACGACCGGTGGTCGCGTTTGTGCTGCAACCCGCCAATCCCGCCCCGACCACGGCCCCCATTGACATCGCGACAATCTGAGCCACTTTTCTGATGCTTAAGTTCATGCTCTATTGTGCCAACCCGCCATCCTGAAATCCTCCGACGACCATGAATCCTCGCTCATTCGTGAACGACCGTCGCCGGCGTCTTCTCGGAATTCCCCGCCCGCGTCCGCTCTTTCCTATTCTTTCGCCTCATGCCCGCCGAGTCCGAGCCGCCACCTCCGTTTTCTTGGGCCGACGACGAACTCGACAACCCCCACCTCAATGCCAACAAGGCCGGCAAGGTTCGGGGGATGTTCACTTCGATTGCGCCCGCCTACGACCTCAACAATCGCCTCCACTCCTTATGGATGGACCAATACTGGCGCCGAGTCGCAGTGCGCGAGGCCGCCGTTCAACCCGGCGATACGGTCGCCGATTTAGCCTGCGGCACCGGCGACCTCACTATGGCCTTCGCCCGCTCGCCGAGTTCGAAGGTTATCGGTCTCGACTACACCGCCGCCATGCTCGATGTTGCCCGTCACAAGGTCTCGGCCTTGCCGCCGTCCTCTCGCGCCAAGGTGTCGTACGTCGAAGGCGATGCGCATCATCTGCCGCTTGAGGACGCTTCAGTCGACGTGGTTTCGATCGCGTTCGGCATTCGTAACGTTGCCGATCCCGCCCGCGTCGCCTCCGAATGCGCTCGGATTCTCCGCCCAAGCGGCAGAATCGTCATCTTGGAGTTTTGCACCCCTCGAAACCCCTGTGTCCGCTGGCTAAACAGCGTCTACTGCGGGCTTGTTATGCCCCGCACAGCGACCTGGATCAGCGGCGACAAGTCTGGTGCTTACAAGTACTTACCATCGTCTGTGAGCACCTTTATGGATCCTCCGAAGATGGTCGGCCTCCTGCTCAGAAGCGGTTTCGAAGACGTCGGGAGTCGGACACTCTTTCCGGGGATCTGCCAATGTTATCGGGGCACACGCGGCTCGTGACGTCCCTTTCGACACCCGGTCAGGTGCAAAGTCAAGTGCTAGAACGGTTATCGGGCCGCAAACGCCGCGAATGAGTGTTTTTTTAGCCACCGTCCATTGTTGTCAAACGTCGCCGCCGCCGTCGATACCAGTCGGCCGACGTTCCAACCGGGAGCATCGGCCGGGACCGCGGATCCGGACCTGAGCAACGACGAGACACGAGCGGCCCGGGTGGAATCCCCGCTGCCTCCACGCTTCCGGAGAACCCCCGAATGAGACAGGAAGTTCAAGTCGATCGATTTCTTGAAACGTTGGTCAGCGGAGATCGGGATGCGGCCCGCGCCGTTGTCTCGGAGGCCCTTGCTCGGGCATCCTCGCCCAAGACCGTGATCAATCAGTTGTTGTGGCCCGTTCATGAAGTGATCGAGAAACTTCACCGGGCCGATCAGATGGACCAGATGGCCTACCACCTCAGTACCCGGCTCTTGCGGGTAATGGTCGATCAGGTCGCCGCGAAACTCGAACTTCCGGCCCTCAGAAGCCGCACGGTTTTCGCGGTCTGCGGGCCCAGTCAGGGCGAGGAACTGGCGGCCCAAATGGCCGTCGACCTTCTCGAATCGTCCGGATTTAGCGTTGCCTTCTCGGGGGGCGGCGTCCCGGGCGACGAGATCATCGCCCAGGTTCAGGAACGCCAGCCGGACATCCTCCTAATGTTCGCCTCGGCCGCAAGCGACCTTCCCGAGATCCGGGCCATTGTCGACAGGCTCAAAGAGATCGGTGCCTGTCAGTCCACCCGAATCGTCGTGGGCGGGGGCGTGTTCAACCGTGCCGAAGGCCTCGCCGAGGAAATCGGCATTGAGTTTTCTGTCGCCAATCCGCTCGAACTCGTGGAAATGCTCGCCGACGAGCCTCTCCGGGCCGTTCCGCCCGTCCGCCAAGTCGCCGGCCGGCTCACGCTCGCCGCCGCGGCTCCTCGCAAGCGCAAGGCTGCCTGATCGCTGCTCGATTGATTCCCCCTCCTCCAAACCGTGCCGCCCTGAAATAACGGGCGGCACGGTTTTTTTATTGGCATCCTCTGGCTTTCCCGCAACCGCAACCCCGCGCGTCCAGTAAATCTTCAATAGCCTTCTCGCCCCCGTTAGAAACCCCCGCCCGTTCTGAAATGGTGAATCATGAACAAGAGCCAGGAACTCAGGCTGATCCGGAAAGCCGCGGCGGGCCATCGCGATTCCGCTGAGCAGCTGGTCCAAACCTTTCAAGGCTCCCTCTACGGCTACATCCTGCGAATCTCCGGCCGTCCGGATGTCTCCGAGGACGTCGTCCAGGAGGCCTTCGTACGCGTCCTCACCAATCTCGACCGCTTCGATCCGCGCTTCCGCTTTTCAACTTGGCTGTTCACCATCGGGCGGCGCGTCTACTTCAACATGTGCGAAAAGAAGAAGCCGCTTTCCGACAGCGCCGGGCTTGAGACGTGGCGTGATGTGTCCGACTCGGGCAACGGTCGGATCGATCGCGCGGACACCACAACCGCCTGCCGCGACGTTCTGCAGGCTGAGTTAATGCGCCTCCCAAGCGACCAGCGCGAGGTCGTGGTCCTGTTCCACCAGCACGAGTGGCCTATCGCCCTCATCGCCGAGCATACGGGGATGCCCGTTGGCACCGTCAAGAGCCATCTGCACCGAGCCCGGATCAAGTTGCGCGATGGGTTGACCCATCGCCCGGAACCCCTGGGCGTCGAGACCCTGAAGATGCAGGAGGTCGGGCGATGAACACGGGTCCCCTCCGATCGGCGGGCGGCCGCTCCGGCCCCCGCAAAGCCGCGAAAGACGACGGGCAGGCACGCCGGCTACGCGAGCGTCTGGTGAACGAGTGCCTCGATTCAATCGTCGAAGGCGATGTCGGCATGGCGCGCGCCATGATCCGAGCTTCCGCCGAGGTCGCTCCCGGGGCCGACCGCGATGTCGCCGAGTTGCGACGCCTGCTCCGGCCCCTGGGCAAGGCACCCTGCGCTCCCGACCTCACATCCCGCATCCTCGCCGAAACCCAACACCGGCGGCCCTTCCTCTCGTGTTCGACCCGCCATCAGATCTCCGCTTGGCGAGTGGCCCTCGCCGCGAGCCTTCTCGGCTTGATCACCGGGGGATACCTGATCAGCGAACTCGGCAACCCATCGGCGGACGATCGGCTCGCGGTCACCTCGCGCCCGTCCACGCTGGCGGCCGTCTCGCCCACCGTTTCGCTCGCCCCCGACCTGCTCATTCCCCACGATTCTCAGCGATCGAAACCCGATGTGTATCTCAGTTTTGCAAACGAGGCTTCGCTCGAATCGCCCTTCCGTCGGACCCACGATGTCTTTGTCGCCCAGTCGGTCGGGATTCCCTCGATCATGGAAAGCATTTCGGCACGCCCCGATCATCCGGCACTCGCCGGCCGTTCGCCCACCGCCGACGCTCGCGCTTCGGCGAACGTGACCGAACTGGCAGCGGCTTCGCGCGGGCAGGCTTCCCTGCTGCTCGGTTCCCGCACCCCGAACGCCACGATCCTGCTGGGTTCGGGGGACGTCGGCTCGGCGTTTGCCCACTCGCGCCGTTCCCCGGAGGGCAGCACTCTCTTGGGCGGGTTCCGCGGCCTCGATGATGCGGCATTGACGCCGGACTTCTTGCGAGGAACCGGAACTCACCAGAATCTCATGCAGCCTTGGATCAAACTCCGACCACCTGTTCGCTCCAGGCCCTGGTAGCGCAAAGCCCTGATAGTCCCTAGCCCCGATTACCGTCTCCGCCTCCGCGCGAAACCAGCGGCAGCCACTACGCCCGCTATCGCGACCGAACCGGGCCCCGGTACCACGGAATAGGTGACCCGCACGTTGTCGAGCCCCCACGATTCATCATCAAGACTTTGGAGCCCGTGGTCCATCCACCGCAGCGTGATGTCGCCGCTCTCGTACGCGAAATTCGCGGAAATATCCCGGTAGATCGAATCGTTGTAGCGGTTCCACGCCAGAGGCACCGGCCCCACCGCGGGAACCCCGGCGAACGTCTGCGTTACACCGGGCTGGTTCGCGAACGTCTCGCTGAAAATCGGAACGTTCTGTGCAAAGAGCGAGAAGCGATCTTCACCCCACCCACCCGCATCGTTCC
>CAZJXA010000033.1:0-20975 GCA_964549785.1 uncultured Phycisphaeraceae bacterium
CGCGCATGCCTGTCATGAACTGGTACACCCCCCCCCCCGCGCTCACCCCCGCCCATCGCAGACCATCGCCCTCGTCACCGGCTCGTCGCGCGGCATCGGTGCCGAGATCGCCCGGGAACTCGCCGCCGCCGGCGTTGCGGTAGCGATCAACTATGTTCAAGATGCCGACTCGGCACGCGCCGTCGCCGAGTCGATCACTTCGCGAGGGGGTAGCGCAGACACGTTCGCGGCGGACGTCGCGATCCCCGAGCAGGCGGCGGATCTTGTGGCACGCGTTGTCGGGCGCTTCGGGGCCCTCCACACCTTGGTCAACAACGCGGGGGTCTACACCGGCTCGACGCTCGAACAATCCGACCCCGCGCTCGTGGCGAGGATCTTCGGCGTCAACGTTATCGGCCTGCTCGCCGCGACTCGCGCCGCCGCGCCGCACCTCATCGCCGCCGCTGAGCACAATCCGCCCGGGACGGCGAGTATCATCAATATCACCTCCGTCGCGGCCCGGGCCCACTGGGGCGGAGCGTCGGTCTACTGCGCGAGCAAGGCCGCCGCCGAAGCCCTCACCCGCTGCCACGCGGCGGAACTGGGGCCCAAAGGCGTCCGCGTCAACGCTGTCGCCCCGGGGGTCACAGAGACCGACATCAACCGCGCTGCCATGACGCCCGAGTTCCGCAAGAAGGTGAGCGAAGGCACGAAACTCGGACGCGTGGGCGAGGTGCGCGACATCGCGCCGCTGGTCGCATTCCTCGCGGGGCCCAGCGCGGCATGGATCACCGGACAGGTCATCGACGCCGACGGCGGGTTCCGGCCGTAGCGCGGGCCGCGCCGGATCGACCGCACGGGCCTCCGATGTTCACCGTCGCGCATCCCGTGCCGCCCCCAGCGAAGCGCTGTCCGCTCGGTTCCGGGTCGCTTGCATGGCTCTCAGGTTGCGAGCGCCACCAGGCTCAGAGTCAGCGCAAAGCCGCTCACATCCGCCAGCGTGGTGCTGATCGGGCCGCTCGCCAGGGCCGGATCGATGTTGAAGCGACGGAGCAGTAGCGGGCAAACGGCCCCGAGGCCCACGGCGATCGCGGCGTTGAGGGCCATGGCGATGCCGACTGCCGCGCCGACCATCCAGCCGGCGCCCCAGAGCGTGGCGAGCAGTGCCACCGCCGCTCCCAGCGGCAGGGCCAGCAGCGCAGCGAGCAGGAGTTCGTGCACGAGGACCCGCCGCCACGCGTTCGGGTCGATCACGCCGAGCGTCAACTCGCGGATGCTCACGGCCGCGGCCTGCATCGCCGCGTTACCGCTCGTGGCGGAGATCACCGGGAGTACCGCGGCGACGACGATCGCCTTGGCGAGCGTGTCCTGAAAGAAGGCAATCACGCCCGCGCCGCCCAGACAGAGCACGAGATTGACGCCCAGCCAGGCCCCGCGGCGGCGCACGCGTGTGCCCATCGGCATCGATCGCAGTTCCTCGCCGCCCACGATGCCCTGGCTGACGCGGTAGTCGTCCTCGGCCTCTTCCTGCTCGCCCTGCGTGGCATCGGCCCGATTGATCACGCCCAGCAGCACGCCCGACACATCAACCACGGGGAGCGCAAGAAAGGGGTGCTCGTCGAAGGCGAGAGCGACATCGTGCAGGGACGCGGTGTCGAGGGCCGACGCGGGCGGACGCTTGATCAACGTGGCAAGCATCCCATCTTCGGGCGAGAGCATGAGATCGCGCACGGGTGCAACGCCCACCAGGCGTTTGGCATCATCGAGCAGATAGACGTATTGCACACCGATGGCGGCGTAGCGCTGCTGGTTGGCCCGCAGGTCGCGGATGGCGTCGCGCACGCTCGTCGCCGCGGGGTACGAAAGGAACTCGGTCTCCATGAGTCCGCCCGCGGTGTTGGGGGCATAGGAGAGCAGGCGGGCGGCGTCGCGCTGGGTCTCCGCGGGGAGCAGCGACTGGATCGTGGTGCGAGCGTCGTGCTCGACGGCCGCGAGGAGGTCCGCACGCTCGTCGCTCGGAAGCCCGGCAACCAGGCCCGCGGCACGGGCCGGATCCAAGGCCGACATGATCGGACCGGATTGCTCCGGCGGCAGCCAGAGCAGTACCTCACGGGCGCGGGCTTCATCGGTCATCGCGGCGATCACCGCGGCGGCGGAGTCGCGTGACAGCCTGCCGAAGACCTGGCGTGTCGCGTCGGGGTCAAGATCACTCGACACAATGTGCAAGCCGATCAACGCAGGCTCGGTCATCGAGAGTGCATCCGCGAGTTGGGTGGACGCTGCTTGGTCTGAAGCCTTCACGCTCATCAGACCAGCGTAGCAGGAGTTCGCCCGAGGATTACCGGGAAGATGGCGTCACGCCCTGCGACGCCGACAAGATGAACGCTGTGCCCGAAGAACCGAAGGCCGCCACGCGGCGCGGAGATATGAGCCTGCCAGAAGTCTGCAGAGCCGTGCCGAGAGCGGCGGCCGCTCGCTCCTATTTGATCGCCGCTGCGGGTGCGTCGCCGCTCCCGCGCTCGGCGATGGTGATCGCGGACTGGCGGCGCTGGTCGAGCGTGAGCGAGAGCACATCCGGGCGGGCGTAGTGCCCGACGGGGTCGAAGTTATGGCGCTGCTCGCGGACTTTGGCGTGGTCGAGTTCGGCGACGATCAGCGTCTCGGACTCCGCGACCGGCGCGACAACCCATTGTCCGTCCGGCCCGGCGATGCACGACCCGCCGTCGGCCCAGGCTGAGCCGCCATCGGCGATTATCGATGCGCGATGCGGGATGTTCGCGGGGACCGCGCCCGCGTGCATGAGCGATGAGACCGACAGGACGTAGCTTCGTCCCTCGCGGGCGATGAAGCGCGTGATGTCCTGCGTGTTGCGGCGGCTGCCCGGCCAGACCGCGATGTGCAGGTCCTCACCCATTGCCGAGAGCGCGGCCCGCGCCAGGGGCATCCAGTTCTCCCAGCAGTTGAGGCCGCCGACGGTGAACGCGCCGAGCGCATGGCAGCGCAGGCCGTGCCCGTCGCCGATGCCCCAGACCAGCCGCTCCTCGTAGGTCGGCATGAGTTTGCGGTGGACCGAGCCGATCACGCCGCCCTGCCCGATGTAGACGAGCGAGCAGTAGAGCGTGTGGCCGCCACGGTCGGCGGCGCGCTCGATGCAGCCGAGGTAGACCGCGATGCCGTGATCGGCCGCGGCCTGGCACACTTCGCGCAGATGACCCGCATCAATATTCACTCCCTGGTCGAGATAGTGCGCGAAGATCTCCTTCTGCACGGCGGACTCGAACCGGGCCGCATCGGTGCGCTCCAGCCAGAAGGGGTAGCCCGGCACCAACCCCTCGCCGAAGGCCACGAGTTTGCAGCCGCGTTGCGCCGCTCCGCGGACCTGGGCGACGACCTTTTCGATTGTGCGGGCGCGATCGAGCCACACCGGCGTGATCTGCGCGAGGCCGACGGTGAGGGAATCGTGCATGGCGGTCCCTTTTTCGCCGCCCGGTGATTGCGACGCGCCGGCTCGCCTTGGGCAGAAAAGTGAGCGCGATGGGGAAACGATTTACCCCACTCGCGGCGGGCCTGGCGCGGACCGCGACAAAGGATATCGAGGAGCCCAGGTGTCGGCATCAAACCGGGCCGGGCTCTAAGGACTCCGAGCAGTTGCTTACGCCGCCAACGGTGCCACCGCCGGCCCTGCCTCCGGCGGCTGCAGCCGCATCCGCGCCTCAGCGAACTTCGCGCTGCACGCGATGAACGCGTCCACCACCCACGGGTCAAACTGCGTCGCACGTTCCTTGACGATGATCGCCATCGCATCCTGGTGGCTCATCGCGGCTTTGTAGATGCGCCTGCTGGTCAGGGCGTCATACACGTCGGCAAGCGCGACGATGCGGGCGGGGAGTTGAATCTGATCGCCCCCGAGGCCGAGCGGATACCCCTTGCCGTCCCAGCGTTCATGGTGCTCCAGCGTCACCACGATCGCCATCTCCACCAGCTCGTCGTGGCCCATCTTCTCGCGGATCGCCAACAGCGTGTCCGCGCCCATGATCGGGTGCCGCTGCATCCGGGCGCGCTCTGCCTCGGTCAGTGTGCCGGGCTTGAGGAGCACCGCATCCTCGACGCCCACCTTGCCGATGTCGTGCATCGACGAGGCCACCCGCAGGCGGCGGATGTACGCCTCGTCAATCTCGGGGTTGGTCGTCGCCAGTTGCCGCGCAAGCAGCTCCGCGTAGTCAGCGATCCGCTCCAGGTGCGTGCCGGTGTCGGTGTCGCGGTAGTCGGCGAGTTTCGCCAGCCCGAAGATGAGCGAGTCGCGGAACGTCATCGCCTGATCCACACGCCGAGACACCTCACCTTCAAGCCCGGTGTTGATCGCTTCCAACTCGCGGTCGTGCCGGCCGATCAGCCGGGCGGTGCTCAGCCCGGTCGAGAGCAGCACGATGCTCCCAATGCCCACGGCGGTCCATAGCAGCCCGCTGGTGGACGCCTCGCCCGCGCTGAGCAGCCCATCCTCGGGCTGATGGACCAGGAGGCGGGCCCCCATGCCCGGCATATACGTCGAGGCGAGGTAGTGCGTCATCACGCCGCTAAAGACGACCCTGCCAGTCGAGACGCCCGTGCGAGGCAGGTCCGTCAGCGTCGTCGCCGTCGCGTTCCCGTCGGCGCGGAGGCGTTCGGCGCCCAGTCGCACATCGCGCAGGCCCGGATCGTGGCGCATGTCGGGGTGGCACAGCAGCATTCCCTCGTCATCGATCATGCACGCGAAACCACCCGCGGGCAGCTTGAGGCTCTCGATGACGGACTGGGCCGTCTCCCAATGGCCGCTCCTGTACTCCAGTCGGTCGGGGACCATGTCGCCGAGCTTGCGGCTCACCGCCTCGGCGGTGGCGATGTTGCTCGCCACAATCTCGTCTTTGAACTTCTCGCCCACGCGCGACCGCACCTCGCGGAACGTGAACGTCCAGCCCGCGGCCAGCAGCAGCGCCTGCACGCACAGAGTCGCCAACAGGATTCGCCGGCGCGACTTCAAGGTGCGCTGCGAGCCGAGGCCGACGACAGCCGTCGCTTCGCCGAGAGTCGTCTCGCTTGTAGTCGCGATGCTGCTGCTCAGGGGCCAACTCCTTGATCTGATCCTTCTCCATCGTCTGTTTGAGCCGTCCGCTTTACATCGCGGCACCACCGAGCGCCCGCGGACAGGCCACGCCGACACGGTCGCATTACAAGTCTCCGGCCACGGCCCTTTCTCGCCGCCCGTGGTGAACCAGCGCGGCGTGGAGACCGCCGTTTCTCCGCCCTGGGTGAGGATCGCAAGCGATCCGTGCTGTTCATCAATGCATCACATCCGCCCCGTCTCGCCTGACGACATGCCCGCGCTCAAGGCGGTGATTGATGCGACCGGGCTTTTTCCTTCAGAGATGCTCGATGCGATGACAGGGGCGTACTTTGCCGGCGGGGCCGAGTGCGATGATCACTGGTTCACGATCGATGCGGGCTCACCGATCGCCGTGGCCTATTGCGCCCCCGAGCGCATGACGAGTGGCACATGGAATCTGTACCTGATCGCCGTTCATCCAGACTTCCAGAGCATGGGCCATGGTGCATCGCTCATGCTGCACATCGAGCGCCTGCTCGCCGCTCGCGGCGAGCGCGTGCTGCTGGTCGAGACGTCCGGCCTGCCGGACTTTGAACGCACCCGCTCGTTCTATCTCGATAACGGCTACACCCGCGAGGCCGTCATCCGCGACTTCTACAAGGCGGGCGAGGACAAGGTCATCTTCCACAAAGCCTTGCACCCCGCGCTTAATCAACTCTGATACCCGCGAACACGGGTCCGTGAGCATCCATGAGGCCGCCCCGCGTCAAAGGCTCCTCCGGTCGCCGCCTTGGTCCTCCGCCTCGCCACAGTCGGCCCTTACGCAGCCACTGTCGCGGTAGTAATCTCCGATCGCCGACCTGTTTCGTCGCGGTTGTGCATCTAGCCGGCCACGTAGACGGCGGTTTTTCCACGCACGCCCGGCTTGAAGCAGGCGCAGGCGAGGGCGTGCGGCATCCCCCGGCGTCCGCCCTTTGGCAGACTCTTCATCCCGCCTTGACCGCCGTGATATTCGCGCTGGTCACGAAGTTGCCGATCCGCTCATTGGGTCCGAGCGCTGCAATGATCTTCTGGTACAGGGGGTCCTGCCAATCGACCATCGCGTCCACGTAGCCGGGCTTGCGTTCGATCCGGAGATCTGTCAGTCCGGCGTTGCGAGCCATGGTCTCAATGATCGAAACCAGCGACGCACCCGCGACGCAGCCGACCAACGCCTCCACATCCGCCCGGACGGACGGGGGCAGCGGCCCGAGCAGTACAAGGTCCGACACCGCGACGCGCCCGCCGGGTCGGAGTACGCGGGCGATTTCCTTCCAAACTCTCGGCTGGTCGGGCGAGAGGTTGAGGACGCAGTTGGAGATGACGACATCCACGCTCGCGTCGGCGACCGGGAGGTTCTCGATCTCGCCCAGCCTGAACTCCACGTTCTGCAACCCTGTCTGGGCCGTGTACCCCGCGATGTTCGCCCGAGCCTTGTCGATCATGGCCGCTGTCATGTCGATGCCGATTACGCGGCCCGCCGCTCCGACCTTCGGCCCCGCGATGAAGGCGTCAAAGCCACCGCCGCTGCCCAAGTCCAGCAGGATTTCCCCCAATCGCAGGGAGGCGAGCGCGGTGGGATTGCCGCAGGAAAGGCCCATGTTGGTGCTCTCCGGCGCAGCGGCCAGTTCCGCTTGCGAATACCCGATGGCCCGCGCAAGGTCAGCGGGGGAAAAGGTCGAAGGACCGCAACAGCCACCTCCGGCTCCCTTCGCGCTCGCGGACTCCGTTGCCGCGACGCAGCATCCCGCGGCGGCCTTGGGCAAGTTCTGCGCCGCCGACCACGATCCGGCTTCGGCAATCTTGGCATACCCCTCGCGCACCATCTCGCGGATGTCGCCGCGCGTGGTGGCTGGAGCGGCGGGAGACGCGTCGGTCGGGCAGCAGTCGTCGCGGCAACCGGCGCGGGATGGAGAGGTGGGTCTAGTTTGGTCCATCTCGAATTCCTTTCAGTGGTGGGATGGGCTTGGCCTGGCGATCAGGACGCCCGGCGGATAGGACACGGAGATCGGCAATGAATTCAGCAGCACCCTGGGCCACAGGCTCCCCCTTCCGGATCCGGGTGGCCGCGTTGCTCGGGGCAACACTCGTCAAACGCATCGGCCAGCGAGCGGAACGTCGCGGCCATCTCAACAAACCGAACGCGATAGGAGACCGCGCGTCCCTGCTTGGAAGATTCGAGAATCCCCGCGGCAGCAAGGGCGGACAAATGCCGGGAGACGACCGAAAGGTCCACCGAGCAGCACTCGGCTACTTCGCCCACGCCGCAGGCCCGCCCACACTTTGCCAGACACGCGAGCAATCGAAGCCGTGTGGGGTCAGAGAGTGCCTTGAACGTGTCGGCGTCGAGCAACCCGTCGATGGGCCGCGTGACCTTGGCGGCCTGCACGGGCGTGCTCGGTCGTCTCTTGCGTAGTTGCACCATTGTGCAAGTATAGAGTCCCGATCGATCGGGTCAAGCCCAGCCGAACGGCTTCCACCGCCACCGTCGCCCCGTCCGCCGCGGCTGTTGCGGTAGTGATCTCCGACCACCGGACTTGCCCCAAGGAAGTTGAGGCTGTTCGAGCCTCGGATCGCCTACGTGCGAGGTCTCGCAGCCCGTTCGCACCCGCTCCGCGCCGGCTCGCGGAAGCCATGTGGAACAACCGCAGTCTGAATCACACCATCGCGCCAACAGTCGGGGGTTGAAGCGGTTTGAGTTGCTGATCCCCGGTTCCCGGGGCCGAGGAATCGGCCTCCAGCGCTACGCGGTGTTTCAGGGATCGTCCGTTGGTGGCGATGATGTCGCGATACCAACGGGACGAAAGTTTAGGCGTGCGGGCGAGGGTTTCAAAGTCGACATGGATGAGCCCGAAGCGTTCCTTGAAGCCCTCGGCCCACTCGAAGTTATCGAGGATCGACCAGTGGAAGTAGCCGCGGATATCGGCTCCATCGGCGACCGCCTGGCGGAGCGCGAGCAGGTAGCGACGGGTGTAATCGATCCGTGCGGTGTCGAGAACCCGCCCATCCACGTCCACCCAGTCGTGGCTCGACATTCCGTTCTCGGTGATGTACACGGGCAGGTTGTAGCGTTCGGCCAGGAACCGCGGCCCCCAACGCAACGCCGCGGGCTCGATCGTCCAACCGAACGCCGTTCGGGCTGCTCCCGGCAGCGGAGGGACCGGCGTGGGGACGCCGCCCGATTGCTGCACCGGCTCTCCCGTGTAGATGTTCACCCCGTAGAAATCGATTGGCTGGTGAATCTCGGCCATGTCGGATGACGGGAAGACCGGGAAGTCTGAGCCGTAGAGCCGTTGACCGTCGTCGGGATAACGCCCGAGGCAGACGGGGTCGCCGAACCAGGTGTTGTTCCAGAGGTCGCGTTTACTGATGGAGAAGGTTCCCGATCGAGCTGCGGAAACCGCGGCGTCGTCCTCGCTCACGGGGAATTCGATGTGCCCCACCGGTGCCCAGCCAATAACCGACGGAGCCCGCGCTTCGGCCCGTATCGCCCGCACCGCCAGTCCGTGCGCCCGCATGACGTGGTGAGCGGCCACCAACTGTTCCCGCAACGGGAGCCGAATGCCGGGCGCGTGCGTCCCCTCGCCGTGCCCCAATTGCAGGAAGACCTGTGGCTCGTTGATGGTCATCCAGTGGGTGACACGGTCGGAGAGCCGTCGCACAACGACCGAGGTGTAGTCGGCGAACCACTGCGCGCTATCGCGGTTCAACCAGCCGCCTTTGCGAAAAAGGTCGAGCGGATAATCCCAGTGAAATAGCGTTACCCAAGGTTGGATCTCGTTTGCCATCAGCGTGTCGACAAGACGGTCATAGAACCCAAGCCCGGCCTCGCTCACCGGCCCGGCGCCCGCGTGCATGACCCGCGGCCACGAGACCGAGAACCGGTACGCCCGCAGGCCCATGCCCGCCATGAGCGCCACATCGCCTTCGACCCGGTTGAAGTGGTCGCACGCGCGCTCGCCCGTGTGCGACCCGTAGATCGCCGACGGCTTTCGGCAAAACGCGTCCCACACCGACTCGCCCCGCAAGTCGGGGCTCGATCCACCTTCGACCTGGTACGACGATGACGCCGCTCCCCACACAAAGCCGGCCGGAAAATCTGAGGTCTTGACTGTGGTCCGCATGTCTTAGCCCTTGATCGCGCCGGACGTGAGCCCGGCGACGAAGTCGCGCTGGAGAAAAAGGAAGAGCCCCGCCAGCGGGACGATGGAGACGAGTGTCCCCGCCATCAGCAGCCCGTAATCCTGGTAGTACACGTTTTTCATCTGGGCGATCTTTACCGCGAGGGGAAACTTGCCCTCCGATTGAAGGACGATCTGCGGCGTGAGGTAGTTGTTCCAGACCCCCAGGAACGTGATCAGAAGGAACGCCGCCGTCATCGGCCTCACGAGGGGAAGCACAAGCCCGAAAAACGCTCTGATCTCGCCGCAGCCGTCGCTTCTCGCCGCCTCCAGGAGTTCCCGCGGCACACTCGAGATCACCGCCTGCCGGAACAGGTAGACGCCAAACGCCGGGGCCATTGCAGGAATAATGAGCCCCGCAAACGAGTCCAGGAGATGCAGATTGAAAAGCACCCTGAAGCCCGAAGCAACGAGCAGCGACGGTGGGATGACGAGCCCCCCGATCACGATCGCCGAGATGAAGCCGCGACCTCTAAAGTCCAGGCGCGCCAGCGCGTACCCGGCCATCGCGCACACCAGCGTCGCGAGGACCGCCGTGACCGAAGCGAGGAAGAGCGAGTTCAAGAGCGACCCGCCGAACCCCGCCGTGGTGAAGAGTGCGCGGAAGTTGTCCAAGGTCAGTCGATCCCACGCCACTCCGAAAAGCCCCGTGCCGCGCGGCAGGAACATGGACGAGAAAAAGTCGGGACCGGAACGCAGCGTTGAGCACACCAGCCATACGAAGGGCAAGAGAACGACGAAGGCCGCCGCGCACAGCGCTGCATGGCTCACGAAAAGAGCGGTGCGAGAGCCCCCCGGGCCAGATGCCGACGAACGGTCGGGTTGGGCGTGCGGTGGCCGGTTCATGCTCGCTCCGCCCTTCGACTCAGGACCCGTTGCCCCACCGCGCAGCCGATGAGCACCAAGGCCATGATCCAGCCGATCGCCGACGCGAAGCCCAGGTCGCCTGTCTGAAAGCCGGTTTGATAAAGGTACATGACCAACGTCAGGCCCCGATCCTCAGGCCCGCCGGTCCCGTTCATCAGGATGTACGGGAGTTCGAACAACTGGAAACTGCCGATGATCGAGAGCAGCACCACGAACGTTCCCACCGGGATGATGGCGGGGAGGGTGACATGGCGGAACCGCTTCCACGCCGCGTTGGTGTCCATCATCGATGCCTCTTCCAGTTCCTTGGGAACGTTCTGAAGGGCGGCGAGAAAATAAATCATATTGAACCCGACGTATTGCCATAGCGACGCCACAATCAACGCCGGCATCACATAGGTGTCCAGCCACGGAAAATCGAGATCCCACCCCACCGAGCCGTTCAGCACGCGGTTGACCAACCCAGTGCGCTTCTCGAAAAGGACGGAGAACAGCATGGCAACGAAAACGACACCCACCAGCACCGGCGAGAACAACACCACCCGAAAAAATGCACGGCCCCGGATATCGGGGCGGTTCAGCAGCATCGCCAGCAGCAACGAGAGCGGCAACTGAATGAAAACGCTCCCCAAGGCGAAGACCGTGGTGTTGCGCAGAGCCGTCCAAAAGGAGGGGTCGTGCGCCAAGGAAGTGAAATTCGAGAGCCCCACCGGGACGGAGACGCCCGGGCCGAACGTCTGGCGGGTGGAGAGCCACACGGACGACAACGCCGGATAGATGGTGAACAGCAGGAAGACCGCCAGGAAGGGCGCGAGCAGGAGCCACGGCGCAAACCGCCCGGTGCCCGGATCGCGTCTCATTCCGCACCATCCCGCGGCAACTCCGCGTTGAAAAAGCGGTTCCGCCGTACGTGCCGCATCACGTCCGCCTGGGCCTCGGCCAAAAGACGTGACGCGTGCGGAAGAAGGTCCGGAGCGAGCGCCTCAGGCGTCGCGTCCGCGACCCGGGCCAGTTCGCTCGCCGCGGCCCGCAAGCGTTCGACGGCCATCGCTCCGAACGGCGAGTTGTGGCGGGGCGGAAGATCATCCGCCAACCCCACAAAGAGCCTGCCGCGGGCCTGCCCCATGAAGAACGGATCGGGCTGGTCGTAGACCGGGTCGTTCCAGAACTCCCGCACGGGGCTGATGATGTCGCCTTCAAGAAACAACCGGCGGGACAGTTCTGGCGAGAGGTACAGGTGTTTGGCGAACTCCCACAGTTCATCCGGGTTCGCGGCTTCCCGCGAGATGCCCAGCATCGTGCCGCCCCAGACACTGGTCCTTCGGCCGCCCGGCTCCCACGCGGGAAGCGGCATGAGTTTCACCTTGCCGGAAAGTTGCGGGATCTCGTTCCGCCAGAGATTGCACATCCAATCCGGCACGAACGAAGCAAGGACAAACCCGTCGAGCAGCAACTGATTGCCCGACGCGTTGAAGTAGGGGGCGTCGGCCGCGATCGGGTCTTTGCCGTGGCCCCACGCGGCAACCTGGGCGAGCACCCGGGCGTTGATCGGATCATCGAGCATCGGCAACCCCGACTCGGCGATGACGCCGCCGCCGGCCTGCAGCACCAGCGCCTCCAGCGCGTCCATGTGCGTTTCCCACAGGTTGAGCAGATACCGGTCCGACCGCCGGCTCCCGTCTGCATTCATTAGTAGTGGTTCAAGAACTCGTACAAAGTCGTCCCACGTTTCGATCGTTGAGACGTCGATCCCCGCAGCCTCGATGATGTCCGCACGGTATCCGAGCATCACCGGGTGGACATCGTGCGGGAGGCCATAGATTCGGCCGCGGCTGGTCCAAGGCGTGAATGAAGGCCCGTTGATGCGGTCGAGCAGCCCCTCGGACTTCAACCGGTCCGTGAGATCGAGGAAGCCGATCGCCTCGGGCGGGCCGGCGAAGGCCCGGGCCGCGATCCGACGTTCCACTTCCAGCAACTCCGCACTCGTCGTACGGGAGAGAAACGAGGAGAGCATCCGCTGTTCGATCGCCTGGATGCCCAGCACCGAGCAAGAAACAGGCGGCTTGCCCGAGGCGTTCCACTGCTTGATCGCCGGCGCGTAGATCTCGTGATGAAGCCGCGCGAACGTCCACATCTTGGCGCCCGCCTGATCGGGAGTTTCCAGCGTGAGCGTGAGAGCACTCGAGATCAGCGCGATCGCGCCGATCAACGCCGCCGCGACGGGGCGGCTCGAAGCAGTGGACGGGGTAGGTTTCACGAGGGGGGAATACCTACATCAATTGGCGAGTTCGAAGTCCTTCACCGACCAGATGACCTTCCGCGTGCTCTGGTTCGCACTCGTGACCAGGTCGTTGAATTTGTGGGGGGATACGTGGCCGTCCGCGAGCGCGAAATTCGCGCTCCCCTTGCGCTCGGTGGGCTTGCCCTTCTGTTTGGGATGACGGTAAAACGGGACGAAACTCCGCAGTTCCAAGGGTGCCGCCAGACCGGCGAGTTCCGGTGCGGCGTTGAACCAGGGCCCGGAGAAGGCCCCCGGTGACGTGACGCCGAAGCCCGCGCCGAAGCGCTGGGCCGGGGCCGCCGAGAAGCCGGCCGAGCCGATGCTGAACCAGGTGATCCCGTTGCCGAAATTGGCTTCCGACGGCCACAGGCCCCACGATTCCGTAAGGAGCAGGGTCAGCGAAGAGTTTTCCACCGCCGTGTCGAACGCCCGCCCTCGGTTCGCTTCGCTCGCGTCAAACGGATTGGCGCCCGGCCTGAACGTGCGTGTTCTTCCGCCGCTGTCGGTCTGCCAGCTTCCCGCCGACGAGGCCCAGAAGTTAAGCGTGTACGACCGCCCCCCCGACGGGTGATTCGGGCACGCCATCACGCCGCCGCCCACGGTGTTGCTCCGCGTATTGCCCTCGGAAATATTCGTGTAATCCGTCTGCGGCAGATAGCGGCCGATCCGGTTTTCGTCATACCACTGCATGCTGAGACGCCCGGTTTCGGGATCGGGGATGTCGTGCAGGACCGGCGGAAAAAGCCCCTTGAAGTCGTTCGCATAGGCGAGCAGCGACTGCGTGATCCCCCGCATGTTCGACAGGCACTTGACGTTGCGTCCGCTCTCCCGGGCCGCCCCCAGGGCCGGCAGAAGGATGCCGATCAGGAGGGCGATGATCGCGATCACCACCAGCAATTCAATCAGCGTGAACCCGCGGTAACGACGAGGGCGACGAAGGCCCCGCCCCCACCCCGAACCCGACCCGGACACGGATGGCGTATTCATGCGATGCACTCCTGTGTTGTTGCACAATCCGGACTCAGACCGCAGGCGATACGTTCGCCATCATCCACTGCTTCAAATAGGTGCGTCCGCGCCACGTCGATGGAGACGTAGAGCACATCACCCGCCCGGAGGTCGCGCTGGGCCGCAACACGCGCTACGACCCGCTCATCGCGGATACGGAGCACCAGGTCCATCGTCTCACCGAGGGGTTCAACCGATTCAATGGTCGCGGCGACCGCGCCGGCCGAGTCGGCCGAAACGGTGCGGAAGGATGTCGGCCGAATCCCCCACACGACGTTCGCAGCGTTTCCGGGCATTCGTCGAGAGTCGTCGAGCGCCAGCGCGACCCGAACGGCCGATCCCCACGGCGTCCGGAGTTTCGCCGCGCCGCCTCCGATGCTGCCCGACGCCGTGCCCCCCGCCGTGCCCCCCGCCGTGTCCCGCACACCGTGCAGCGACGCCTTTATAAAATTCATCGGGGGCGAGCCGATGAACCCCGCCACGAAGCGGTTCGCGGGTGAATCGTAAACGTCCAAGGGCAGCGCAACCTGCTGAACGCGTCCCCCCGACATCACCACGACCAAGTCGCCGAGGGCCATCGCCTCTTCCTGATCGTGCGTCACATAGATGGTCGTCACCCGCAGCCGCTGGTGCAGCCGCTTGAGCTCAGCCCGGGTGCTGAGCCGCAGTTTCGCGTCGAGATTGGAGAGGGGTTCGTCAAACAGAAACACTTTCGGCTCGCGAACGATGGCCCGGGCCACGGCGACCCGCTGTCGCTGCCCACCCGAGAGGTGGGCCGGTCGCCGTTTCAATACCTCGCCCAACTGCAATTGCGACGCGACCGCGGCCACCTTCCGCGCGCGTTCGGCTTTCGGGACGTTCCTCATGGTCAAGGGGAAGGCGATGTTCTCCTCGACCGTCAGATGCGGATAGAGCGCGTAGTTCTGAAACACCATCGCCATGTCCCGGTCCTTGGGGTGCCAGTCGGTTACCGCGCTACCGTCCAGCAACACGTCGCCACCCGAGACCGATTCAATCCCCGCGATCATCCTCAGCAGAGTCGACTTTCCGCACCCCGACGGGCCGAGAAGGGCGCAGAAGCACCCCCCCGGCACGTTCAAGGTGATGGAATCCACGGCCTTCACGCCGCCGGCGTAGGTCTTGGAAAGGTTCTGGAGTGTGAGGGTTGCCATCCTGTTTCGGGCCGCCCTGATGGCGATCGCCGCTTGTTCAGCAGCCCCCCGCTTCGAAGAGGCCGAAGAAGATGTTGATGTCGTCGGAGTCAACATCCTCGTCCGCGTCCTGATCACCGCAGTTATCCCCACCCTCGAACGCCGCGAAGAAGAGGGCGATATCGTCGGAATCGACGTCCTCGTCACCGTCCTGGTCGGCGGTGCATCCCGAAAGTTCCCACGGACAGCCGGTGCCGCCCCCCGCCAGCCCGAACTCGATGTCGTCCCACCACACCGCCCCGCCCGCGAATTCCGGCTGGATGTGAAGCGGAACAATCCGGGCCGAGGTCGTGCCCGGGGGCGCGATCCCCGTCACCGTCACCTGATGGAACTCATCGGGCGGCGTGGTCGCATCGGCACCCGGAGCCGAAACAAACTCGATCAGGTTTCCAAGCGCATCCCGGAACTCGATGTTCAGCACCGAGAAGTTGGCACCGCCGATACGGTCGCCGGAAGTTGTCCCCACCCAGCCCTTGCCTTCCCATTCCTCTCCTGGCGCAGCCGGCAGTTCTTGAAACGCGCCCGTCGCGTTGAAAGGCTGGCAGAAGCAACCGAAGAACTTCGCGGCCTTGGAGCCCGAGCGGACGAACCCCGGTTCAATGAACGCATTGTTGAAGGACGTCCAGCCCTGAAAATCGCTCTCGAATCCGGGGTTGACAAGGCCCGAGGGGACCGTCTCGACCAGCGTCGCGTCGTCAAAGTACACCGAACCGCCCAAGAGTTCGGGGCCTTGGATATGCAGCATCACCACCCGGGCGCTGACCGCCGCGGCCGGGGCGTTCCCCGTCACCGTGGTCTGCGTCCATGTGTCCAGCGGGCTCGCGGCGTCCGTCGCGCGTGAACTGACGAAGGAAATCGACGCGCCGCCGGAATCGATCCATTCGATGTTGACCGCCCCGAAACTGGAGCCCTGCACCGGGTCCGCCGCGGTGTGCAACGTCCACGCCCCCGCCGCGTAGGAGCGACCCGAGATGACGGGAACATCTTGGAAAGCGCCCGCCGCGTTGAACGCACCGCCGAAGTTGCCGAACGCCTTCAGGCTCACCACGCCCGTTCGGACTGTGCTGAAGTCGGGGACCGCGTTCTCGAAGGTCGTCCAGCCGTCGAACACGCTGGTGGTTCCCGGAACCTCAAAACTCGGGTTCATGAGCTGCCCGCTCGCGACTCCGCAGGAACACGCCATCCCGCACGCCGCCGCAAGCATCAAAGTCCTACGCATCGTCATTCTCCAGTGTTGGTCCGCTCTTGAAACAGACAGGTCCAAAATCGATCCGGTGCCCCACCCGGGGGGAACGCGGCGTGAAAAAAACTCATTCCTTCGGCTTCGAACTCCCGCGTGCGGCCCGCCGCGGCCTCCGTGCACCCGCGGCCGATCCGATGTCGCTTCCGGCAGCCTCCCCGGCCACACCGCCGACTTCCACCGAACCTGCCACGGGCGACGGTGCTACCGGCGAGTGTGAAGGCGAGCGCGGGATGGAGAGGGGTGGCGCGAACGGTGGGGCCGTCGTCCCGTTGATCTCGAACACGGTCGTGATCGTCCGCTTGAACGGCTGATCGCGACCGCCGTTTCGCGCGATCGCATGACACAGCCACGCCGCCGCTTCCTGCCCCAGCATGGTCGCGTCCTGACACACCGCCGTCAGCCGGGGCCACACGTGCATGCGTATATCGCTGTCGTCCATCCCCACGACGGAGAGGTCACGCGGGATCGCGATCTCCCGCTCCTGGGCTCGCCGCATGATGCCCAACGCCGTCATCGGATTAGTCGCGAACACCGCCGTCACCTTCGGGCTGGCCGCCAAGATCAGGTCCAGCGCCCGTTCTCCGCTCGAAAGGGAGGCCGGAAACTCGAAGATCAAACCCGCGTCGACGGGAATCCTCGCGCAGTGCAGGGCGTCGTCATATGCCCGCCGCCGGTCCAGGTGATCGCTGTCCGAGATGTTGTGGATCGCCAAAGCGATGCGCCGGTGGCCGATCGAGATCAGGTGTTCCACCGCCCGGCGGCTGCTTGAATACGACTCCGCCCGGATTGATCTGACCAGCGGATCATCAAAGTGTTCGGCCACCACGATCGAGGGGAACCGTTCGGCCGCGATCTCGGTGATAATCTGGCGCGTGTGACGGAAGCACCGCAGGATCACCCCTCGCACGCCCTTCCGCAGGAAAAACTGCGAATAGGTTTCGCCTGGGTTCTTGTCCCGCCGGATCCCGATCAACTTGAGGTCAAACTGCTGCTCTCCCAAACCCCGCATGATCCCGGTTCGAAGCGACGACTCGAACGACCCGTACTCCGTCCCCACCGAATCTTCCGGATAGGCCAACGCGACCACGTTCGACACCCGAAGCCCCACCTTGGGAAAATACCCGACCGCGTGGATCCGCTCCATCACGCGGGCCCGTGTGTCTTCATCGACGTCGGGGTGATGGTTCAAAACCCGTGACACGGTCGCGGGAGAGACAGCAAGTTGGCGGGCGATGGCGCGTACAGATGACACGGAGCGAATCCCTTTGATCGGGGACTGAAACAGATTCAGTCCCGTTGCGCCACCAGATTACCGAAACCGGTTTCTGGTTGCAAGCCCATTTGACTCGAATTCCTAAGAAAATGTTAATCAGGCAGCAAATTCTGTTAAAATCGGCTATGACGCCACCCGGGTCAACCGTCTTTTCGAACCGAAATCATGAAAATGGCAATGAAACAGTTGCAGAAAACTTGGAAAGTGGTACCCTCTGCTCTGCGGAGCGGCTCCGGTCAGGCCTGATTCAAAAATCCACACACGCGCACCGCCGGAACCGTCTCGACCCGCTCCCGGCGCAGGCGGCATTGTGCCGGGTCGGCTCCTGCTCGTCGGCCGCCGACGCCGTGAGAGCGCGGGTTTCGCTCCGTAGCGCTGAATTGGCAACCCCGTCCGGTCGTTGCAGCCGGGTGGATTTAAAGGGAGTTTCATGCGAAACGTCACGGGAGTCCTCTTCGCCGCAGTTGCCATGCTCAGTGTTTTATTATTCGCAGGGGGGCGTCAAAGCGCCCCAGCCGGTGTCCACTCGTCCGCACAGCCCGACGCCCGCCGACCGTTTGATGCCACCCGAGGCGGCGCATGGATCGGATCGGGAATCGCCTACGGACCCCACCGTGACGACCAATCCCCGGGGATCAGCGAGCCCACCGAATCGCAGATTCTGGAAGACCTGCAGATCATCAGCCGGCACTGGGGAATGGTGCGGGTCTACGCCTCCCGCGGGGCCGCCGGAACCATGTGCAAACTGATCCGCGAGCGGGGCATCCCACTCAAACTGATGGTGGGCGCGTGGATCGCCCCGGAATGGAAGGAAACGGACAGCGTCCGCCAAGATCTTCCTGATCTGGTCGCGGCCAACAACACCGAGATCACCGAGGCCATCCGTCTCGCCAACGAATATCCCGAGGTGGTCATGGCCATCGGAGTTGGCAACGAAACCCAGGTCTCGTGGTCGGTTCATCGCTCGTCCCAGGAGCGATTGATCGCCGCCCTCCGCCAGGTTCGCTCGGCGACCACGTGCCCGGTCACGACCTGCGATGACTTCGCGTACTGGACCAGTCCGGAGAGCCGGCCCGTCGCCAACGAATGTGATTTTGTAGCGCTCCACCTCTACGCGATGTGGAATAAGCAGGCACTGCCCGATGCCCTCGACTGGACCCGTGAAAAACTCGCGGATGTCGAGCGCACACACCCGGGCGTCCCCATCGTCGTCACCGAAATCGGTTGGGCGACCGCGAAAGGAACCGAGGGCTACCAAGCGATCGGCGTCGTCGGCGTACCCGGTGAGGGCGAGCAGGAACTATTCTTCCGAGCCCTCCGCGACTGGGCCGGCCATCGCAAACTCGCCTACTTCTTCTTTGAAGCCTTCGACGAGAAATGGAAGGGCGGATCGTCACCCGACGAGGTCGAGAAACACTGGGGCGTCTTCAATTCCGACCGGACCCCCAAACGCACCATGTCCTCCGCCCCCGACGCCCAGGCAAAGTAACATTTTACCGCCCGACTATCTGTTTCCGGAGATCGCATGTCCTCATACCACCGCACACGCTACTTCCGAATCCTCGCCGCGGCCACCCTGGCAGGCTCCGTGGTCCCCGCCTCGGCCCAGCAGGCTTGGGTGCCTACGTGGGCCGACGAGTTTGATGGCACCAGCCTCAATGCCGCCAATTGGGAAGTCATGACCGGCAACGGTCAGGCGTACGGCAATCCCGGCTGGGGCAACAACGAACTCCAGTACTACACCGGCCGCCCACAGAACGTCTCCCTTTCCGGCGGGATCCTCAGTATCATCGCCCGGGCGGAGAGTTTCGGCGGGTTTAATTACACCTCCGCCCGCATCCGCTCTCTCAACCGCCGCGACTACACCTACGGGCGTGTCGAAGCCCGGATGAAAGTCCCCGCGGGTCAAGGTATCTGGCCAGCGCTATGGATGCTTGCTAGCACGTCGACCTACGGTGGCTGGGCCTCCAGCGGCGAGATCGACATCTTGGAAACCATCAACGCGGCCGACGCCGCCCACGGCACCATACACCACGGCGGTCAGTGGCCCAACAACGTCTCGACCGGCGGTTCCCGCAACGGCGATTGGGACGCCGCCTTCCACACCTACGCCATGGAGTGGGAGCCCGACGAAATTCGCTGGTACGTGGATGGCGAGCAATTCTTCCAGACGACCAGCGCCGTTTGGTTCAGCACCGCCGCGCCGGGCAACCCCCGGGCTCCGTTCGACCGGCCCTTCCATTTTCTCTTGAACCTCGCGGTCGGCGGCAATTGGCCTGGCAATCCCAACGGCACAACCGTTTTCCCCGCCACCTTTCAGATTGATTACCTGCGCGTCGAGCAGCGCCCGCCCCAAGCGCCATCGGCGGGCACGCCCGTGCCCATTCCGGGCCGCATCCAAGCCGAAGCCTTTGACGTCGGCGGAGCAACCTTCGCCTACTTCGATACCGACGCGGCCAACGTCGGCGCGTCAATCCGAACGCGGGAAGCCGTCGATATCGAGGTCTGCTCCGAGGGTGGCCACAACGTGGGATGGTTCCGCCCAACCGAGTGGATGGAGTTTACCGTCGGTGTGCCCCACACCGGTCGCTACGAACTCCGCCTCCGGCTCGCCACGCCCACGACGGGCGGGTCCTTCCGCGTTTCGTCCAACGGCTCTGACATCACACCGCAAACCGCCGTCACCGCAACACAGGGCTGGCAGACGTATCGAACGCAGCGCGTCCTGGTCGACTTGGTCGCGGGCGTCCAGGTTCTCCGACTCACCAATACGGGCCCGACCGGCCGCGACATCAATATCAATTGGCTGGATCTGCTCATTCCGGGCGACGTCGATGCCGACGGCCGCGCCACCATCGACGACCTGTACTCCTTCGAAGGCGGCTCCGGCACCCACACCGATATCGATGCGGACGGGACGCCCGCCACCGCGCTGGACCGCGCCGCCCTCATCGGCACTCTGCGGGGCCTGGATCGCACGCCGTAATCGCGCCTCGATCAGATCGCCCCGATCGCTTGGTGCAAACCAACGCGAAGTTCGCAATGTACCCGTTGCAAGTGACATAGGCACCCCGGGCGCCGTCCGGCTCGTGCCCCCGTTTCGCCTCCACTTCGGCCACGCGACGGGATCCACTCCCGAGATCGAAAAAGCCAAAGAACGGGGCGCAAGAGGGTCCGAACGATCTTCAATGCGCTGGGCGGCCGGTCGAACTCATCTCGCGCACTCGATCTCAGGAGTGGGTCGCCGTCACGCAGAGCATGCGGTGTTGCTTATGGCCCCGGTAGCGAAGTCGACAATGTGGCGCGAGACCTCGCGAAGCGGCGAAACGACCATCGCAGCGCCACGCTCGATGGCCTCTCGGGGCATTCCGAAGACCACGCAACTGGCCTCGTCCTGAGCCACGGTCACGGCGCCAGCCCGGCGCATTGAAAGCAGGCCGCTGGCACCATCATCTCCCATCCCTGTCAGGATGATCCCCATGGCATTGGCGCCCGCGTATTGGGCGGTCGATTCAAACAGGACCTCGACAGACGGACGATGGCGGCAGACCCGGGGGCCTTCGCAGACGCGGACCAAGTAACGGGCACCGTCACGCGAGAGCCGCATGTGCTTGTTTCCGGGGGCCAGGAGGGCCAACCCGGGCGAGACCCAGTCGCCATCTCGAGCTTCCCGCACTTCGATCTCGCAAAGGGAATCAAGCCGCTGAGCAAACGATGCGGTGAAGCCCTCTGGCATGTGTTGGGTCATGACGATTCCGGGAGTCTGCTTCGGCAGGCTGGTGAGGATTTCTCGCAGCGCTTCGGTGCCTCCGG
>CAZJXA010000034.1:0-20965 GCA_964549785.1 uncultured Phycisphaeraceae bacterium
CGAACGGCCCGTTCGAGCCGAACGCGACCGGCGCGGCGAACCACGCACGGGATCAAGCGCTGAACCGATCCCGGCAAGACGCCTCCCTCAGCAACCCCCATCCCACGCCGCGAAGAAGACGATGATGTCGTCCGAGTCGGTGTCACCGTCGGCGTCGGCGTCGCCTCCGGCTTCGCCAGAGTCCCACGAAGAGAAGAACGTGACCACGTCGTCGGGGTCGGTGTCCTGATCGCAGTCGGCGTCGCCGATGCAGATAGAGAGTGTGGCCCGCTCGCTCTCGACGCTGCCGCAGGCATTGGAGACGACCGCCCGGAACTCGCGCCGGGGGCCGCGGGCGGTCCAAGAGGCCCCGATAGCCGCGACGGTGAGATTGCCCGAGCGCGAACCCGCGGCGGCGAACGAGGCTTGATTGGGCGGCGCGGGTGGCGGGTTGTTGTTCACGCCGTCCGCGACATTGAGCCACGCGGCCGTGCCCTCGGGCCGCCACTGCCAAGGGCTGGTGACAGGGCCGGTGCCCCCAGCGGTGACGGAGAAGGTGGCAGAGTCGCTGGCGCACGAGAATTGAGACTCGGGCTGGGAGGTGATCGTCGGCGCGACGCCGCCGAAGGTGTAGGTGGCGAAGTAGGCCGAGACGTTCCCCCCCGCCGTGGTAAAGTCGCCCCCCGCGATCACGTTTCCGTTGGGGAGGGTGGCCAGGGCAGCCACCCGCGCGTCCATCCCAGTGCCTAGGGGCGTCCAAGTCGTGCCGTTCCAACGGGCAATCCGGTTGGCCGCGACGCCGCCGGCGGTCGTGAAACGGCCCCCCGCGATTACGTCGCCGTTGGGGAGGGTGATCAACGCTTCCACGGCGTTGTTCATCCCAGCGCCCACGGGGAACCAAGCCGTGCCATTCCAGCGTGCAATGCGATTGGCCGGGACGCCCCCGGCGGTGGTGAAGGCGCCCCCCGCGACCAAGTCGCCGTTCGGGAGCGTGGTCAGGGCGTACACAGTGCCGTTCATCCCAGTGCCCAGAGGAACCCAAGCGGTCCCGTTCCAGCGTGCGATTCCACCGCTCAAGGTACCCCCTGCTACCACGTTGCCATTGGGAAGGGTGGCAACGGCATAAATGAGAGCGGTCCCCCAATCCCACCCCAAAGCCGACCAAACCGTACCATTCCATAGTTGTACACGACCAACATCGTAAACGCGCAGGAAGATATCGCCCCCCGCGATCAAGTCGCCGTTGGAGCGGACGGTCAACGCTCGCACGGAAGTGAACGCCGGGTTGCTCATGGGCGACCACGCCGTCCCGTTCCAACGGGCAATCCTGGTGGCCGCGAGGCCCCCGGTGTTGGAAAAATCGCCGCCCGCGACAACGTCGCCGTTGGGAAAGGTGGTCAACGCGTTGACTTCCGCATTGAATCCACCGCCCAAGGCGGACCAAACCGTGCCAGTCCGACGGGCGATGCGGGCGGCCGCGACACCCCCCGCAGCGGTGAAAGAGCCCGCCGCGACGACGTCACCGTTGGGGAGGGTGGCGAGAGCCCGGACGGGGCCGTTTGTTCCCGTTCCCAAGGGAACCCACCCTGCGCCGTTCCAGCGGGCGATTCCTCCAACTATGATGGCCCCGATTTGGCTGAAATCTCCTCCGATGATCACATCGCCGCTTGGGAGTTGCGTCAAGGCGCTCACCCGCCCGTAAATCTCGCCGGCCAGGCTGGACCAAGTGCTACCGTTCCAGCGGTGAATCCGGCCCACGCCTCCGCGGTCTGCGCCTCCCGCGAGCACATCACCGTTGGGGAGGATGGTCAAGGCGAAGAGGGCTTCGTAGATATCGGGGAGGCCCAGTGCGGACCAAGTTGTTCCGTTCCAACGGGCGATCTTGTGCGCATAGGCACCCTCGCCCAAGCTAATCACGAAGTCGCCCGCAGCGATCAAAAAGCCATCGGCGTCGACCGCGAGCGCAGAAACCGCGGTGCCGAGCAGTTGTTGTGAACCTAAGGGCGACCAAGCCGTACCGTTCCAATGGGCGATGCGGCTTGCAAAGACGCCCCCGGCGGAATTGAAATGTCCCCCCGCGACCACGTCGCCGTTGGGAAGGCAGATCAAGGAGCGCACTTGGTTGTCACACCCCGAACCCATTGGGAACCAAGCCGTGCCATTCCAACGGGCAATGTTATTCGCCGGCACGCCCGCGAAGGAAGAGAATCCGCCCCCTGCGATCAGGTCGCCATTGGGGCGGATCGTCAGTGCCAGCGCAACGCCGTGACTTCCATTACCGAGGCGTGCCCAAGCGGAGCCGTTCCACCGGGAAACTCCCGAAAGGCCTCCCGCGACCAGGTCGAAGTTGGGGAGCGCGGCCAAGGTAATCACCTCGCCGTCTATTCCGACCCCCAACGCCGACCAGATTCCTGACTGGGGGTTATATGCGGCGATGTTTCGTGCCGCGACACCGCCCGCTCGATTGAACGCGCCGCCGACGATCAAGAGCGGTGTTTGTGGTCCCGATCCGTCACGATCCCACATGATCGTTTCTCGAATCGATCCGACCAACCCGTCGGGCTGGCTGAAGCCGGGTACGCCACCGCCTTGGAGCCAGCCCTCCGGACACTGGGCCCGCGCGATGCTGGCCCCGCCCCCGCCAAGCCCATCGAACACCAGCGCGAGTGCCGCCAGTACGAGCGGACGGAGTACCCGCATGAGGTAGCACAGAATCATCTGATTTGACCGTCGCCCCGTTCCACCAAAGATCGTCCTCGGGCGTGTTAACGCACACCGGACGGCCGACAAAGCCGCGGCCGCGTGCATGGACTTCTTCGCAGGGTTCATCGCCGGCTCCTCTCGTGGTAATCCATTCTCGGGCGGCACAGTGTACTGAAAGGACGGCAAAGCACAACGTATATTTGCTTATATTTTCTGAAAAACTGGCCTCCGGTTGCCGGGGCTTAGGGCGGCGGCCGAGCGGAACAACACCGCCAGGACGAAGTCATCGCGCGCCCGAAATCGCCCGTCGGCGCGTCCCTTTTCGGTCGATTCAGCCCCAAATGCTGCCAAGCCCTTGCACTTTCGCGCCAATCAAGTACCTTGCAAGTCCTCCGCCAGTTGCCAAAAACGCCCCCCGCGCCGTCTCCCGTTTACGTCCTCGTGCCGTCTCACCGTTACCGGACCCCTTTCAACCGCCATCCTCCACCATGCCATGCATCCAGCCACAATCACACCGAACCCGTGTAACACGTCCAATAACATCTCCGATGACCCGCGCACAGCCCGCACACACACATTCCCGAAAATTTGCGCACCTTGCCCCATTTCTAAGCAAAAAACACCCCAAACTCAAGGTGCGCAAAGGGTTCCCCGAAGTTGCGCACCTTGCCGGAATCCAAGTGAAAAACGAGCACAGCAAGATGCGCAAAGGGTTCCGGTTGCGCACCTTGCTCAAGACCATCGCCCCCTTCCCCGTACGGTCGCTTTCTCTTACACTCCCTCCACTCTAAAGACCCGCTCTTGACCCACCCTTGACCCCCCACGATGACCCGCATGCCGCGCCACCCTCGCGCTTTTTTCCATCCTCGCCCTTGCTCCGCACCAGCGCCAGCAGCGGCCACGGCAGCGGCAACTCCCTTTCGGAGCGGATCGAGCAGAACGTCGACGTCTACTCGTTCCTCTTCAGTGAGTTGGGCGTCGTCGTCAAGTGACCAGAGCTGTTCAGAGTGCCCGACCGACCACGAGCACCATCAAAATGGTGCAGACGGCTGTCAAACCGATCACCGCGTACCGCAGCACCGCCGGGTCTGCGTACGCCGCCGCGAAGTTCCCGGCCGGGATGGGCCGGTCCTGCCGCGCTCCCGCTCGGGCCGGTTGCCGTGATGATGCGGAATCAATGCGGGGCGACGAGGGGACAATCATCGCGACCTCCGCCGGTGCGGCGGCGGGCGTCGCCCGGACCACCTCCGCGACCGGCAACGACGGGTCCAACTCGACCCGGATGCCGTGAACCTGCAGCGCCCTCACCCGGGGCCAAAGATCCGGGTTGTTCTTCCTGAGCTGTCGGGCAAACCGGAAGAACTCGGAGTTCTCGGGGTCGATCGCGGGAGGGGGCGCCGAGGGGAGCGTTGAAAGAGGCAAGGCCGGGGGCGTCGAACGCGAAGGGTCGTCTGATGCCCCAGAAATGGTCGCCATCGCGCGGACTCCCGGATCTGAGGTGGGCGGAGGGGAAGGCTTCGTGACAAGCCCACCGAAGCCGATGACGCCGGCTGGCGGGGGCCCGGGTGTGGAACCCGGAGTGGCCCCCGGATTGAGGCAGGCCATCAGCAGCGCCACATCGTCGCTGTCGTCGGGTTGGGTGCGGCAACTCCAGATCCACGAAACAAACTCTGACCGGGCGCGATACTTCATCAGGTCAGCCAGCACCCCGGACGTCTCTTTGGCCCCGCCGAAGAGTTTGTGGAGCCGGCGTCCGATCCAGTCGGTGGCGAGCACGACATACGTCCCCGCGCTGACCTGAAGTGTGGTCCGCGTGATCCCGGCGAAGACCGCGCGGGTGTCGTTGCCCACCCGCACCGAGGCGGTATCGTGCACGACCGGTCCGTCGCCGGTCGCGGCCATCGTCACGACACGCAGACCCTTGCGCGGGTCACACAAGAAGGCAAAACAGTCGCCCACGACCGCGACATCGAGGTCGTAGCCCCCGTCCGTACCCGGACGGACCCGAACACCCGCGAACGTCGCGTGGGACGCCAGCTTCGCCTCCTGCCAGTCCCGTCGGTTTCGGTCATCGAGGTTCTTCGTGTACACGCTCGTTACGTCGCGTTGCCAAGCGTCGCGGATGAGCGAGGCGAACGGGTCCAACCCCGCCAACGGGTCTTCGCCGCCGACGGCTCCACCCCCGTCCCCCCGACCGGGGATCGGGCCCGCTGGAGGCGTCTGGGCGGCGACGCCGAAGAAGTGATCCAGGGTCGCGTTGTCGGCGCCCAGGAAAACATCGACCAGCCGTTGCGCGAAGTAGCCCGAGAGCAACGACTCGCGAGTGACGCCGTCGGCGACGGCGAATCGGCCCCGTGGCGGGTCGGACGCGAACGCGTCCTCGCAAACGCGGCCGTCGTTCTTACCCAGGGTGTGCTGAAAGAGGAGAGAGGCGTTCACCGATCGGTCCCTTCCGAAAATGACTGCGGGTAAGCGGCTTAGTCGCGTGCGTGAGGGCGGCTCGCGAGCCGCAGGAAGTTCCAAAGGTCGCCGGGCCCGGCGTTCATCATCAGTCCCACGGCCCCGGGCTGGAGGGGCGGGTCGAAGCGTCCCTTTAGAGCCTGCACCCATCGTGAGGGAATGGCGCTCGCCAGGGAGAAGAGGAGTTTCCCGTGTTCATCCAGCGACTTGTCGGTGGAGGGCAGCACCACGCTCTGGGTGTCCTTGCTGGCGATTTGGACGTGGAACACCAGCGGTGGGAACCCGCTCGGGGTTTCCAGGTTGCGTATTTCGTGGATCACGTCCTTGAGGTCTTCAAGCCGTCCCTCGTCCACGTTCCCCGCCGTCGCCTCGTCGGCTTCGCCGTCGGTGATATTCAGGATCACCGGCGGGGCGCTTCGTCTGAACCGGTCCTTGAGGTCCGGCTTCGACAAGAACTGCTTTATATACGAGAGCGCGGTGTGGAAGGCCGTCACGTAGGGCGTTTCGCCGTAGGCGTAGGGCTCGATCAGCGGGCGCTCGCGGGCGAGCGCGTTCTCCTGCTCCTGCAGCAGTTTTGCCGGCCACCCGTCGACGAGGAGCCGGCAGACTTGGTCCGGTCGGTCGCCTTCCTTCTTCCGCGAATACCCGAAGACCGCGACGAAAATCTGCTCTTCACGGATGTTCCCCGCGCGCGAATCGGCCACGACCCGGTCGATCATCTCGTTCACATAGGTGGTGGCCCGGTCGATCCGCTTGTCGCTGAGGGCGCCCCACCCGTTCTTCATCGACCCCGATTGATCCAGAAGGATGATGAGCAGCCCGGGCTCGGCGGCGGTGTATTGGGACGGAACGTCGCGCCACTTCTTGTCGGCCCGGTCTCCGCTCCCAAGGTTTAGTTTCAGCAGTTTGAAATTCATTCAAGCACCCTTTCCAGCATTATCCGGCCGATCAAGCGGTTTTCCTGACTTTCAGCGCCAGCGCGCTGTCACATATCGACTTCTCAAGAGCGGCGTACGCCGAATGCTGCGGGCCGGCGCAGAACGGCATCGCCAGCCCGGCATCGATCCCGGTCGTGCTGGCCGCGTGCCGCCGGAGGTACTCGACCAGACTCCGCATGTAGTCCAGATACATCGTGGGGAACCGCTCCTCCATCTCCTTCATCAGGCAGTTGATGAGGCTCTCGGCCTGATCCAGCGAGTCGAAATCGTCCTCCCGGAAGGCGAGTTGCCCGCCGCCAGATCCGGCGAGACATGGAAGCCCCGAGGCGTACGCGAGGAGCGAAAGGTAAATCACCAACTGCGACGGCCCGTCGACCATCGAGGGGACGGGGCACGCCTTCGCGTACGCCCGCGGATCTTTCATTCGCCCCGAGGTTTGGAACCCCGCCTGCCCGGAGGTCCGCTCGGTGACCGGCGACGGGTTGCCCGGCAGGCTCACGGTGTCGGTGTCGATCAGGATGATCCGCAGACTCCCGTCGGACTTCCGCTCGACGACGATGTTCTTCGCGCACAAGTCACCGTGCCCGATGTCCGCTTCGGTGAGATCACGCCAAACTTGGCGGACGGCCGCCGCGCACCGCACCAATTGCTCAGGATCGGCGATGAATTTCTCGACGAACGTATGGAGTCCCAGGAAGCCGGGGCCGTTCAGCCAAGGCATGACCGCGACGTCGAAAACGTGTTCGCGCCCGGTGTCGCGTTCGCGCACGCGCAACCCCGCGGCGTGAAACTCGACCCCGACAAAGCAGTCGCGGGCCGGCGATTTCAACTGCTTTAACCGACGGAAGACCGGGGCGAGGCCGTCGGCGCCGAAGAGGCTCTGAACGTCCGACGGCGCGTAGATTTTGAGCGCCACCTCGGCCCCGGTCGTGTCTCTGGCGTGGACCACGAACCCGACCCCGCCCGGGAACGCGCACGCCTTGGACCACTTGCCCTCCGGGCTCTCGCATGCACAGGGCACCCAGCCGCCCGCGCCGGTGATGAAGCCCGTGCCCACGAGACGGTCCATCCGGCTCATCCCGCACGGTTCCGCCGGGACGAATGACGGTGGAGCAAGCGCGTTGTCCGCCGTTGCCTCGCCGATCCCGGCTGCGGCGGCCGGCGGCTGCGTCGGCGGGCTCGGTGCCGGTCGCGCATCGGCCATGCCAGGGTGGGTTTGCAGCACCGGAGGTGTCACACTGGGAGACGCCGGCCTAACCACCACCGTGGCCCCGCGAGCCTGCGGCACGACCACCGATTTGGAATCCGGCCGGGAGATGACCCCGGAAGGAGTCCGCCGAATGGCCGCCGACGGCCCCAAACCACCTGAGTCCTCGAAGACAAACACATCGCCCGAAGGCGGCGAGATGCCCCGACCAACGCCCGCGCTCCGTCGTACGTTGCGAATAATCGGCCGAAGAATGGATCGGACGCCCCGCCCGGCGGCGGTCAGGCTCCCATGCAGCCGGTGCCGCAACGCGACCGCGACCCACACCAAGACGATGAATATGACCAGAACGATGATTATCAGAGTGGCGACCATCGGTTTACCGCCCATCCTGTGCAAGAAACCGGAGCCACACCGGGCCGAGCAGGAGCGTCCATCGGGGCCGGAACTCCCGCACGAATCGTTCCGCGATGCCCGGCGACATGCCGATCGCCCGGGCAGCCGAAGCCAGCCCGACGGGCGGGGCGTTCTCCCCCGGCTCGTTGGAGACCGAAGTCTCGGACCAGTCGGCCAATTTTTCCGAAACCCGTCCGAGCCAGCGCCGGATCGGATCGAGATTCGCACGCAAATCGGTTTCGTCACGCATAATGACGTCGTGTTGCACGATCAGGCGGCGCGGATCGCCCGTGGCCAAACCGACCGGCCCGTCGGCGTCGGTCAGGAGGGACGAAAACGGCTCGGTGGTGATGCACACGGCCGTTCCGTCGGAGCCCGGCTCCATCGACATTGCGGAGGCGCGGGCGTGCATCGCCAACGCCGATTCAACGGCCACGAGCGACCGCTTGATCCCGTCGGTTTCGGTGAAATCCGGAAGCCCGGAACGCCGTAGAAGCGTGTCGCACTCACTCCCGCGGACGTACAGCAGGGCCGCGTTCGGATGGGTTTCCCGCAGTTCTTGCGGAGTGATCCTCGACACCGGGCTCCCCTTCTGATACAGCACGAGTTCTGCCACCCCTATCCCTATATAACACTGCAGCATCGCGACCCGAAGATACCCTTCCATGGGGTCGGAGCGTCCGCCGTCGACCCCCACCCCGGCGAACACCACGCACTGGCAGGCCGCCGCGCTCAACGCCTTGCGCAACTGCCGACTCTCGAGCCCCCCCAACCGCCGTAACGCGGTCGCCACGCGGTCGTCGGTCTCATCGTTCGCGGCGGTCGCCTCCGACTCAAAGCGTGTGGCGATCTCGATGCCTTCACATTCCACCGCCGCCAGGGGGAGCATGAACAGGGAGTACGGGGCCGCAACCACCGTTCCCTCGCGCGTGGACGTTCCCGATTCCTGCTCCACCTCCTCGAAATACGCCTTCATGAGCACGTCTTCGGCCCGCAACGCCCGCGCGACCTTCTGCATGTTCTCGCGGCGCGGCAGGCTCCCCGATTCCATCCTCGAGACAATCGAGGCCGACAGTTGGGCCTCGCGGGCGACGCCCGATTGAGACATTCCGCGAATCTCCCGCCAGTGCTGAATCATTTCTCCGAGCCGCATTGCCATGAACCGTACCTTATGGAGTCAACCCGGCCCGTACCGGTCACTTGGGCACTACAACGAGTTTCGCAAAGTCGTTCCCGACCCATATGTAGTCCATCGGCGGCAGGTCGGGATGGGCCCGCCAGGCACTTTGAAGGTCACCCGCCGCGCCGTCGAAGTGAGCGCCGTAAAGCCCCTCGTTCTTCGGATCCCCATGCACTTCGCCGCACCTGGGATTGCTCGCGAGGACGTCGATCAGAACTTGGCGTTCACGCGAGGAAAGCACCCTTCGGAAATCGAGCACGACGACCGGCGTTCCGGCCGGGAAGCCCCATTCCGTGGCGGGGTCCGGGAGGGCCGAACTCCCGGCCGAGCCTTCGATCTGACCGGTCGCCGCGGGCGCCAACGCCGCCTTCTCGCGGGCCGCGCGTTCGGCGTCGTCCTCGAACGTCTCCATGCGGGCGGCCCCAGCGGCGTAGTCCAGCGTTCTCCACAACTCCATGATGAAATCCACCTTGCTCCGATGGTTGCCCGCGTCCACGCCCGCCCGCTGAAACTGGGCGGCGAGCAACGCCGCATCGTTCGGGGTCATTTCGGCGTCGCCGGCGTCCATCGGCGAACCCGATGAGAACAGGAGCCGTTTCGCCGTGAGATCGAGGTCACGCGTGGTCGACCGCATCAGGTACGATCGGTACCGGGCTTCCAAGTCGGGGTCGGGGACAAAGACCGAGGAACTTCGGTAGTACGGGATAAGAAACGCGTGGCCCATCAGTTGCATCACGCACGCCGCGCACGCATCGTACATCGCGTCCCGGGCGTTCTGTGCCACCTGGACTTTGCTGCCCATGCCGACGCCCGTCCCGTCAAAATAGACGCCAAGCGAAGCCCCTTGCTCGTCCTTCAGGAGGAACAACTCATAGACCGCCGCCGGCCCGGGGAGGTTGACACCGTCGGCGTCGGCCAATTGGAGCGAGATGCGCAGGCTGGTGAGCGTTCGCCGATCATCCATCGCCGCCTGACCGTCCCCCTTGCCACTGCCGATCGCGGCGAGGACGTCCGCGCGAATCTCCCTGGACTTCGCCACCTGCTCGTGGAAACCCAGCAGTCGGCCCCTCAGCCGGAGGGCGGGCGGCGGCCCCTTGCGGTGATCGTGCGAGTTGAGCCCGCTCGCGTACGCGGTCGAAATCAACGCGTAGGCCGGAATGGCGTTGGTGGTCCTGAGGTTCCCCCCCATGTCGGCGATCACGTTTTGGGCGTAAACGCTCAGATCCTGGGGGAGTTCTTTCTGGATCCCCGAGTCATTCGGCATGATGTCGAGTTCGATGAGGGTTGTTCCCCTCGCGCCGGTATACGCAGTGACCATCTTACCGAAATCGCGGAGCGATTCCCGGGCGGGTCGCCGCACCGCTTGCGGCGGGTCCAGCCGCTTGCTCTGGGCTTCCAGTGTCTTGAGGCTTTTGCTGTGATTGCAGCTGGCCAGCAGGGCCAACGCCGCAGCCGAGATGACCCCGCACCACCCACCACGCATCATTCGATTCACGAGTCACTTCCCTTCTTGCTTGCCGAGCCGACCGACGCTGATCACCGTGACCTTACGGACTTCCACCACCGCATCCACGCGGATGTCCTTGACCCGCGAGTCGACGACCGCCGTGCCAATCCTGGCGGGCTGGTCCTCCCGGACCTTGAGGAGCAGAGGCCGGTCGAGCCGAACGACGATCGCCACCCGCTTGACGCCCTCGCCCGCCTCGACCCTGGGGGCGAGCCGCTCGAGAATCTGCGCGGGAGTCAACCCGTTCAGATCCCTTGATGTTACCGCCACGTACTTTGTGCCGCTGCCCGACGCTTCCCCGCCCAAGGCCCGAGCCCGGCTCGTGACCATGGTCATGGCAGCGGGGCTGCTGCTCCCCCAACTCGTTACGAGCGAGCCCGGACGCCCGACCTGTCCCGGACGTGGGGCATCCATCTGGGCGCTCGCGACGGTCACCACGAACAGGACGAGGAATACCGGAACTTTGGTCATTGAGCCACTCCTTTTCTGGTGTTCGATACAATCCGGCGGGCCGGGTTTCCCCGGCTCGCCGTTTTCCGATCCGATCCGGCTCATTCAGACGCCGCCGTCGAGCACCACGCCGCCAATTTGGGCGCTCACGCCGGCACCGATCGCGACCGAGACGCAGTTGGTGGCGGTGGTGGTCGAGTTGATGTTGCCCTGGTAGTTGGCGTTGCGGATCATGATGCCGCCGATGGTGGAGGTGGCGTTGGCCCCGATGGCGACGCTCACCACGTTGGTGAGCGTCGAACGCTCCACCAGGTTTCCACGGACCTGCGAGTTCTGGATCGCGACGCCGCCCAACTGGGACCAGGCGTTCTGGCCGATCGCCACGGCAACACCGTTGGTAATGGTGACGTTGGAGGTAATGTTTCCCCGAACCTCGCTGCTGCCGCGGATCGAGATTCCGCCGGCCTGGGCGTGGGCGTTCTGCCCGATGGCAACCACCACAACGTTCTCGGCCCGGGTCGTCGAGGTGAGGTTACCCCGCACCTGGGCCTGACCGAAAGCCGAACCAGAAGCCAGGAACAAGGCCGCCGCCGCCACAACCGCCATCTTGAGAGTCTTCATTGCCGCACTCCTAAGCGGCCGCCATCGGCCGCACCGAAACCGCCCATCACACTTCACGCCGAGGGTGGACGGAAATCCCCTCGCCGCACCAGGCCTCAACACTGAGGCCGGGCATCGATTTCACCGATTACTTTGAGACAGCCGCCCGCTGCCGGGCCGCTCGCTGCTCCAAGAGGTCTACGTTGCTCACCGCGGCATCAACCCCGCTGAGGTCGGCCTTCAGCCGCGCTCCGTTCGTCTGCATCTCGGCCAAGGCGAGCCGCAGGGCCGTCGCCTCGGCGAGAACCGTTTCCATCGCCTTGGTCAGGTTGTGCGTCGTGGCGGACATGTTCATCATCGAGGTTGTGGCCTCGGTTATCTGGGAACGTTGGAGGGCCGCCTCGCTTTCGGGGCCTTGGCTGGCCTGCTCGGTTCGCACGCTCAGCACCTCGATCTGGTGGAGCGCTTCCCAGAGTTTCTTGTTGATCGAGTCCGCGGCGTCGTCGACGCGGTTGAGGGAGAGCATCGCGCCCGCATCGAGGGGCACGCTGGCCCCGCTGGACGAGACGCTTGTTGAAGGCGGGGGGTTACGGTCGTCCCAGGTAAACCCCGCGACGTGCAGGCCGGAAACCACAGACGTGAGGAGGGCGGCGGCGATCCCCATCGAGCCGACGAGGGAGCCGCGCGTCCGGCACCTGTGGCGACGACTCCCGACTTGGCGAGGATCGAAGGAGAAGGTTTCCGATTCGACTGAAGACGAGCGACGATCTTCCATGTGCGAGACTCCTTGTACGGTTCGTGCGTTTATCTGACCGTGCCATGCAAACTGTGCGTTCACATAGGACAATATGCACAGATGCGACAGGTGTTCCAGTGAGAGCAACCTGAGAAATTCCGTCGACCGTTTCATACCGTTTAAAACAGCGTTTTATAGGACGTAAATTACCATGGAAAGTCTATAACTCGTTATTCTGAAAGCAGTTGCTACGAGTCTAAGAAAAACTCTGCAGTTTTTCTTTTTATCTTCAGGTATCCGGGTCTCACGGTGCATCGTGCGGTTCGTGAGTCTGAATAATGCACGCAATGCATCAGAACGAAAGACATCGAGAAATAAGGCGTCGGGATGCGGTGCGGCTGGTTCTCCACATGTTCGCCCTCCCTTCCCGCTCTCGGCTCCGCAGCCGCCGCACACAAACCTCTAGAATTCTCGCTTGCGCGCCCTTGGGTCGGCGGTGCCGGGCTGGTCCGCGTCCGGCCCCGCGGGCCGTGCGGGGTGTGTCGGGGTGTGTCGGGGTGTGTCGGGTACTCCGCCGCGGTCACCGTTCAGGGCCGAGGGGATCAAACGTGGGCGCACGCTGGTGGGGAGCGCTCTAAGAAAATCACCTTTTCGTGAGCGATCGCCCGAATGACACCTTGCATCCCCGTCGCGTTCCGTTATCTTCTACCGATGCTTCACCGGCCCAACCCTCCGTTCGACGATCGAGCGTCAAGCCCGGGGAACGTGGGCAGGGTCGCGATACGACGACGGCTGTGTGTCCGATGTTTTCGAGAACAAGCCGATCATCGCGCGGCGCCCCGTCCGTCGTCTCCGCTTCATTCCTGCGGGGGCGTCGATCGCCTAGTTCGCCGAGCGGTTCGTGGGAACTCCCTGACTCACTGCCACTATGTCTGACCGCAGCCGCCAATCCGCCAGCCTCCCCGCTATCGCGCTCCTCGCGATCGCGGCAGTGCTTTTCCTCACTCCGCTCGCGTGGATGGTCTACACCTCCACGCTGACCCCCTCCGCCGCAGCGGGCGGCGGCGATAGCGCGAGCGACGGCGCTAGCGCGAACGACGGCGCTAGCGCGAACGACGGCGCTAGCGCGAACGACGGGCCGATCGCGGCGCCGGCCGATCCGGAGACGTCCCCAAAGGTACCGACGGACCCCGAGAACGGGCTGGCCCACACGCCGACCCAAACGCAGGAGCACATCCGGCGGCTCGGCCCCATCGGCCAAGCCGCGGCCAACTACACCGATGTGTGGAACGACCCCGCCGTTTTCTTCCCGCTGTACCTCCGCAACACCCTCATCGTGGCGTTTCTCAGTGTCGCGGGTATGGTCCTGTCGAGCGCGGTCGCGGCCTACGGCTTTGCCCGCCTGCGCTTCCGCGGGCGGGCCGCGATGTTTGCGCTGCTATTGGCGACGATGATGATCCCGTTCCCGGTCATCATGGGGCCGCTCTACATCATGTTCGGGAAGGTGGGTTGGATAGGGACGCTGAAACCCCTGTGGGTTCCGGCGTGGTTCGGCGGAGCCTTCAACATCTTCCTCTTGCGTCAGTTCTTCATGCAGATTCCCAAGGAACTCGATGAAGCCGCCACGATCGACGGGTGTTCACATTGGGGCATCTTCTGGCGGATCATCATGCCGCTTTCGCGTCCCGCCTTGGCTGTGGTCGCGCTCTTCCACTTCATCTATGTGTGGAACGACTTCCTTGCCCCGCTGATCTTCCTCACGCACCGCGACGACTTCACCCTTGCCCTGGGCTTGCAGTTGTACCAGAGCAAATCGGGCAACACGCCGTGGAACCTGCTCATGGCGGCCAGCACAATGGTCATCGCCCCGGTTTTTCTTGTCTTCCTGCTCGCCCGCCGGCAACTGATCTCCGGCATGGCGGGGGCGGGGCTAAAGGAATGACACGGCCGAAGAGCATCGCCCCAGTGTCATGCGGGAAGGCGCTTGCCTTTGTCGGTCTTTGCAAGTCCGATCCGCCCGGCCCGAGTACTACTTCCTCTCTGACCTTCGGACTTCTGGGCTGCGACCCGTACTTGTTTGTCGGTCGACGCCTCCCCAGCAGCGCCCGAAAACAACCGAGATTCCACGTATCTGCCCAGCGATAGCCCCGCGTTGTCGGCATCCCGCTCAATCGCGTCCTTTGCCGCGGCCGAGACGCGAACGTTCATCTGAATTGTCTTTCGAATATGTGGCTTGGGAACCTTTTGGATTCGCGCGATCTCGGCTGCCGCCAGACTCTCCGCCCGCTTGACGGCCTCTTCGATCGTTGGCCCCTGTTCGCGAAGCCCCGGAAACTCCTCACACCAGGCGTAAAAGCGATCCTCTCCGGCGGCGGGCGGGCATGGGTCCGCATTCCGCTCGAATCGCCACGTCAAACGCCCCAGCTCCAAGGTAGTGCTCATGATGGAACCCTTCTACAAACCCCTTGTGACCACGCGCTCGCAGTCTACCAGCTCTATAGCAAGACGCTAGCACAAATGTTCCGATTTCGCAAAGATCTCGCTAAGTTTCCCCCATTTTGGGGGATTTCGCCGCTTCTATGGCACACTTCCTGCCCAATCGAAGTACTCGTAAAGCGGTGTCCAATTTCGGTAGTTCGTCTCCACGTCTTTAAGGGCAAATGCCCCCCCGAGTTTTCGGAACCAGATCGTTCCGGCATCTGCCGGTGCTCCGGTGTACCGGAAGTCAATCGAGGACGGCTCCTCACGGATCAGTGCGAACCCCAGTCGTATCATTACGAGAATGACGGATTCGGCGTCAAGTCTCTGGAATTCAAGAAGTTGGATCGTCAAAGATGGCGGCGAAACGGCACGCAGTTTTCCGGGATTTCCGGCCGCACCGCCCTCCAGACGCCAGATTTTGTCGAACGTCTTGAATTTGGCCATGGTCGGTAGAGCATACCACAACGCGGGTGGTTTTGACTATTTGCAATCGACACCGCGGAAAAAACACCCGGAATCACAACCCCGTACGATAGGTAAACGTACGGTACCGCGGTGGATATCCGTTCCAAACTCGCTCTCCTCGCCGACGCCGCGAAATACGACGCTTCCTGCGCCTCGTCGGGCTCAAAACGGGGCAACGGGGGCCTTGGGCTGGGAGACACGGACGGCGTCGGGATCTGCCACTCGTACACGCCCGATGGTCGTTGCGTTTCCCTCCTTAAGATTCTGCTTACCAACTACTGTGTGTACGACTGCAAGTACTGTGTGAACCGGGTGTCGAGCGATGTGGCGAGGGCCCGCTTCACCGCCCGCGAGGTCGCCTGGCTGACGATCGAGTTCTACAAACGCAACTACATCGAGGGGCTTTTTCTCTCGTCGGGAATTATCCAATCTCCCGACTACACCATGGAGCAACTGTGCGAGGCCGCCCGCCTTCTCCGCGAGGAGGAGAAGTTTTTCGGATACATCCATCTCAAGGCCGTGCCGGGGGCGAGCCCGGTGCTCTTGGAACGCGCCGGGCTGCTCGCCGACCGCCTCAGCGTGAACGTCGAGCTGCCCTCGGACGAAGATCTCCGGGCCCTCGCTCCGGAAAAGACCATGAGCGATGTCACGCTCAGCATGTCCGCCATCAAGGTTCGGCGCGAGCAAGCCGTGGACGAGCGGAAAGCCCTCAAATCGGCACCCAATTTCGCCCCAGCGGGTCAATCGACCCAGATGATTGTCGGCGCTACGCCCTCCACCGATACCGCCATCCTTTCCACGGCCTCCGATCTTTACGGCACGCAACGCCTTCGTCGCGTTTACTACTCGGCGTTCAGCCCCATTCAAGCCCATGACGCCGTCCTTCCCGGGCGCACGCCGCCTCTGATCCGCGAGCACCGCCTCTATCAGGCCGACTGGCTCATGCGGTTTTATGGCTATTCCGCAGCGGAGATCGCCTTGGGCAGCACCGAAGGCGTGGGAAACCTTCCGCTCGACATTGATCCCAAACTCGCTTGGGCGCTTCGCAATCGCGGCTACTTCCCCGTCGACGTCAACAAGGCCGGTCGGGGCGCCCTCCTTCGAATCCCCGGCGTGGGCGTTCGCAACGTCAAACGCATTCTCGCCGCCCGCCGGCGCGGTGCGCTCCGGCTTGTGGATCTGAAGCGACTGAAGATCGCGATGAATCGGGCGTTGCCCTTCTTAGTGTGCGCCGACCACTCGCCCGACGGCGTCCTGCTCGATTCGCCTCGGCTAGATAAGAAGTTCCGCGCCCCCCGCCTCACCACGGGCTCCCTCTTTGACCAGCCGTCTCCGACCGCCGTTGCCGCCCGCAAAGCCGCCCGGACGGGCGAGTTTTGATGCCCAGTCACCGATCCGCGGCGGCCCCCATCGTGCTCGATTGCGCCGGCGACTTCGTTCTGTGGCGAGCCCTGTCGCGAGCCGCGTTAATGCACGGCCTGGCGCCGGAGGGAGTGGTGTGGCACGATTCGTCGAACGGGCAGGGGTCGCTGAACGCGACGAAGTTGGAACTGCCAGCAGGCTCGCCCCGCGTCCTCACGGTGCCGCGAGCGTTCATTCCCCTGGCCGACACGGTTTCGGCCCACCGTGACCCGAAGAAATGGGACGTGCTGTACCGAGTGTTGTGGAAGGTCTGCTTAGGGCGCGATGGGATGCCCGATGCCGGGGTGCTTTCGGACGCGACCGACCCGGATGTGAACGCCGCGGGCCGGATGGAAAAGGCGGTCCGATTCGATGCGCACAAGTGCAAGGCGTTTGTGCGATTCCGGAAGATAACGGGTGACGGGTCGGCGGTCCCCGACCGCTACGTCGCGTGGCACCGGCCCGAGCACCGTGTGCTGCGGCTGGTGGCACCATTCTTCGCCCGTCGCTTCAGCGTGATGCAATGGACCATTTTCACGCCGCACGAATCCGCCGATTGGAACGGCGAAACCCTGCGGCTGGGGGGAGGAGTTCCTCGGGGTGATGTGGTGGCCGAAGACGGTCTGGAAGATTTGTGGAAGACGTATTACGGGAGCATCTTCAATCCCGCGCGGATCAAGACCGGGGCGATGCTCAAGGAGATGCCGTTCCGCTATTGGAGCACGATGCCCGAAACCAGCATCATCAATGAATTGCTCTCCAAAGCGCCGGGCAGAGTCGAAGCGATGGTTTCGCGGCGTGTGAACGATGTGATCACCGCCGCGCCGTTTGTCCCGGCTGGTGGGGTCACGCTTCCGCAATTGGCGAAGGCGGCCCAGGATTGCGAGGGGTGCGACCTGTGTGAACTCGGCACGCAGACGGTCTTTGGCGAAGGTCCGGCTCACGCTTCGATGATGCTGCTCGGTGAGCAGCCCGGGGATGAAGAAGACCGGGCCGGACGCCCGTTTATTGGCCCGGCCGGGCGCCTTTTGGACAGTTGCCTTTCGGAGGCGGGGATCGACCGGGATGCTCTCTACGTCACGAACGCCGTCAAGCATTTTAATCATGTTCTCGTCGGTTCCGACGAAGAAGCGTTTGATCAGGGCTCGCACGGGGACTTCATCCCGCACGCTCGCGGCAAGCGTCGACTGCACAAGAAACCGTCGGCCCTCCACGTCCGCGCGTGTCGTCCGTGGCTCGACGCGGAGTTGACGGTAATATCGCCCACACTGAAGTTGATTGTCTGCTTGGGAGCGACGGCGGCACAAGCACTTATGGGACCGGCCTTCCGACTGACCGACAGCCGCGGCCGGATCATTCGTTCCCAAACCTTTCCCTTCCCGCTTCTCGCGACTTGGCACCCGTCGGCGGTACTGCGGGGGAAGGATCGGGCTTCGCAGATGCGGACCGAACTGATTGACGATTTGCGTCTCGCGACGAAGCACGCGGCAGGATCGGACGCGAACGGGACCAAGGGTGGGATGTTCGCCGTTCCAAGATAACCGAAAGCAGACGCTTCCCCCAATTTGGTGGCTGGTTTCCGCATGCGGCCGATTTCGTGAACCCGGTGACGGATTTCAACGAATAGCAGAGGCTCGGGTTCTTTAGCCGAGCGGCGGTATTTTGCGGGCCCGTTCGGGCTTCGTCTCGGGTTGTGCAACGCATTTCAATCTTTGGGTTTAGGGGTTCTCAATATGACGACTGGTTCCGTGCGCTCGTTGCTTTCCACCGTCGGCCTGTGCGCTAGTGCGGCTTTCGCCGCGGCCGCCGATGAAACGGTCTCCGGCGGCTCTCCCACGTTCTGGGACCCGACGGTGGTGGACGGTTTTCAAGACGGGGCCACTCATCTCTCGCAGATGTGGGTGCGGTTTCATCCCGGCGCGACGGTGGGCCAAATGTCGGAGTCGCTGAAGCGGGTTGGTTCCGATCGCGTGCTTTGGCAGTCTGAATTGGTGCCCGGGCTTATGTCGATCGAAGTTCCCGCGGGCACGGTTCAAGGCGCCGTGGCCGTTCTCTCGGTCGACCCGCTGGTTTCATACGCCGAGGTGATGTATTACCGCCACGTGATGGTCCAGGAAACACCGTTCGGCATCCCGTTGGTCGGGGCCCCGACGGTGTGGCCTCAGGGCAAAGGCGCGGGCGCCGTCGTCGCGGTGCTTGATACCGGCATCGACTTTGGGCATCCCGATCTCCCCCCGGTCGTGCTGAGCGAGTCGTTCATCGCGGGTGAACTGGTTAACGATCTGCACAGCCACGGAACGCACTGCTCGGGCACCGTGCTGGCGCTCGACAACACGATCGGCGTAGTCGGCGTCGCTCCCGAGGCCTCGTTGATGATCGGCAAGGTGCTGAGTAACGGCGGCTCGGGTTCCGACGGCTCGGTCAACCAGGGTATCGAATGGGCCACCCTCAACGGGGCCGACGTCATCTCGATGTCCCTGGGCGGCGGAGGGGCCTCTCAATCCGGCCTTGACATCGTGCAGGCGGCCGTCGATGCGGGCGTGGTCGTGGTCGCCGCGGCGGGCAACAGCAACTCCGATGTTCCCAGTTATCCCGGCTCGTATGAGCCCGTGATCTGTGTGGCCGCGATCGATTCCGGGCAGAATCGGGCGGGGTTCTCGAACTTCGGCCCCACGGTTGATATTTCCGGGCCCGGGGTGAACGTGCGTTCGACAATCCCTCTCATCGGTGCGTTCGCGACGTGGAACGGCGAAACGCGTCAGGGCAACGCGCTGGGAGGGAGCGGGACGGGGACCGTGACCGGGCAGGCTATTTATTGCGGATTCGGGGGCGACATTTCGGATTTCCCGGCATCGGTCAACGGCCAGATCGCTCACTGCCGCCGGGGCAACGCGATCACGTTCAATACGCGGGCCCAGAACGCCATCGCCGCGGGGGCGATCGGCCTGATCGTCTCCAACAACAACGGGGGTTTGTTCAACGGAACGTTGAACGGCTCGTTCCCGATCCCGGTTCTTGGCATCTCCCAGTCTGACGGCGACGTTCTGCAAGCCGAGAGCGGCGTTGTCACGACGGTGAGCATCGGCGCGACGGGCCACGGCTACGCCAATTACAGCGGCACCAGCATGTCGACGCCGCACGTTGCTGGCGTCGCGGGTTTGATCATCGGCAACATGCTGCCGCAGCGGTTCACGGCGGCGCAGATTCGCACCGCGCTCGAAAGCACCGCGCAGGATTTGGGTGACCCCGGTCGCGACGACCTTTTCGGCTTCGGCAACGTGCAGGCACCCGGTGCTTTGGCCTACCTGCAAGGGCTCCCGGGCGCGTGCCCGAGCGATTGGGATCAGGACGGTGATACCGATTCCGACGACGTCGCGCTGTTCTTCGCCGGGTTTGAATCGGGCGAAGGCGATCTTGATGGCGATGGTGACACCGATTCCGACGACGTGATCGGCTTCTTTGCGGCGTTCGAGGCGGGCTGCTAACGAGGCACCGACGGGACCGACCCAATACCATGCCTGCGCGTGGCCAGTGTTTCTCAGGCACCCCTTGACCTTCCGTCCGGCGATTACCGCCGGTTTGTACCCAACGCGCTGACGATCCTCCGGATCTTCATCGCGTTGGCTTTTTTTACGTTGCTGTCGTTGTGGACGTACCCGGTTGGGGTGCTGATCGAACACCGCCCGATCTCGCCCCGAGAGCCGTTGTGGGCCTATGTGTGGGCGGCGATTCTGTTCGGGCTGGCGGCCGCGACCGACGCCTTTGACGGGCCGCTGGCACGACGGTGGAAGGTGGTTTCCAAGTTCGGCCGGATTATGGACCCCTTCGCCGACAAGGTGCTGGTGGTGGGCAGTTTCGTGATGTTGTCGGGGCCGCGGTTTGGGGCCGAGATGCCGGACGGGTCGATCTTGCACATTTCCGGGGTCCAGCCGTGGATGGTGGTGCTGATTCTGGGAAGAGAACTGTTGGTGACCACGATTCGCGCGGTGATGGAGGACGAGGGGAAGGACTTTTCCGCGAGTTGGAGCGGCAAGGTCAAGATGATCGTCCAAGCCTGCGTGATCCCGATCATTCTGCTGGTGCTGGGAACGTTTGAGGTGGCACGCGGGACAACCGGGCGTTGGGTGATCGATGCATTGGTCTGGCTGACAGTTGCAGTGACGGCCGTCAGCGGGTGGCCCTATGTTGTCCGCGGTATGGCCGGGGCGTTTCGAACGGGAGTTTCTAAAACTTGACGAAGCCAAGACTTATGGCGATCACCTCGTTCGGGCTCGGGCACCTCAAACCGGCTTCCGGGACATGGGGCAGTTTGCCGCCGGCGGTGTTTGCCGCGGCAGCGGTGTTGCTGGGGCTGACGCATCAAACGATGGGGCATGACGGCGATTTCGAGACGCAATTTGGGTGGGTGGGGGCGAACTGGTGGATCTATCACGGGGTGCTGCTGACGACGTTCCTGTTCTTT
>CAZJXA010000035.1:0-20777 GCA_964549785.1 uncultured Phycisphaeraceae bacterium
GGGGAATCCGCTGACCCTCCACGCCCGCCGAAGCCCGAGCAATCGAAGCAAAGTGAAGCCCCGCGTGCCGCGCGACCGGCGTGTTCTACCGTTCCGGCCATGAAGCGAGCGCACCTCGTCCAGATCGACAGCGTGTGGGAAGATCGCAGCGCCAACCTGCGCAAAGCGGGTGCTTTGATCCGCGACGCAGGCGTCACCCCGGGAGACTTCGTCTGCCTGCCCGAGATGTTCGACACCGGTTTCTCCACCCACACCGCGGTCACGGCCGATCGGGCTGGCGAAACCCGTCGCTGGGTGCAGGGGGTGGCACGCGAACTCGGGTGCTGGGTCCAAGCCGGAACCACCGTGTCCGCCGAAGGCTCGGCGTGTTTTAACGCGGCCCTTGTTGCCACTCCCACGGGCGAGATCGCGGCCGAGTATCACAAGACCCATCTCTTTCCAACAGAGGTCGGACCGTTGATCGCGGGTCATGGCGCGATGGTGGTGGACATCGGCGATACGCCGGGCGCGCGGGTTCTGGCCCCGATTATTTGCTACGACCTTAGATTCCCGGAGTTGTTCGGCGACAGCCTCCGCTTCGGCGCGAACCTCTACTGCGTGAGTGCCTGCTGGCCGAAGGTACGCCTGCACCATTGGCGAGCACTCCTGATCGCGCGGGCAATCGAGAACCAGGCCATCGTGCTGGGCGTGACACGTTGTGGGCACGAGCCGACGACGGAATGCGCGGGGGGCTCCATCGCGGTAGGGCCCAGGGGCGACGTGCTGGGCGAATTGCAATCGGACGAGGGAGTGCTAAGCGTGGAACTGCCGTGGGACGATGTGGCCGGGTGGCGGCGAGCGTTCCCGGCCTGGAAAAGCCGGAGACAAGCGGCGGGCGATTATTTACCCCAACCGCGGTATGCCACCCAACAACCCGGGCCGTGATTCTTCGATAATCACTTGCCGCGCGTCTCCCAAGCCCACCTGAGGCTTTCGTCAAACACCGTCACGCGGCTGCCCGCGAGCAGCCGATTCGCGAGCGCATCCATAGCCACCCGCTCTTTGCGAAGACGGATACGGCTCTCCAGTTCGGCGTTGCTGATCCCGGAATCCGCCGCGCCCAGACGCTGCTCGACGAACGCGATCGCCGAGGCCCCGTCCAGCGCAACGACGGGTGTAATCGAGCCCGGGGGGGTGTCCCGCAGAGCCTGTTGGAGCGGCAGTGGCACTGCGGGGTCCTGCCAACTCACCGATTCCAGCAGGCCCCCGTCGGCGGCGCTGGGGTCGATCGAACGGGATCTGGCGACGGCCGCGAATTCCGCAGCGATGTCGCCCCCTCCGCTCAGCCGCATCCGCAACTGTTCCGCTTCGCGTGCACTCCGCAACACAATCAGCCGGGCGCGCACGCGGTCGCCGAAATTCACATCGCGCGAGAGCCGCAGTTCGTCGGCCGTTACCGTGACTTCCGCCGCCACGAGCCGCCGCATCGCCGCGTTCCGTCGCAGCAAGGCGTCGAACCGCGCTGGGCCCAGTCCCCGGTCGATCCGCGACTGCTCCAACTGTTCAAGGGCTTGGGACTCGGTGAAACCCGTCTCGCCGCGGATCAGGGCCAGCGAGGCGTTGCGCTCGCGCTCCACCTCCGTTCGCTCGATGGTGGAGAGCGGAACCCCGAGTTCCTTGCCGAGAGCGGCGTCCAACACAATTTCCTCCAAGACCGCGGCCCCGGCGGCCTCTGCCAAATAAGGCTGCAGGTCGGCCGATTGAATGGACTGCCCGGCCACGATGGCCAGCGGGCGGCCGGTCCCGCCGCCGACGGCCCGGGGCCTCGTTTCCCCCGGTCGGCTTGCGGCTCCAGGTTTGACGGAATCACAGCCGGTGACCATGGCCCAGCATCCGAGGACCGCCACCGAATGCCTTAACTTCATAGTGGCAACGGTAGCGGTTCACGGAAGACGTGCGTTCCGGACCAGAATCGCGGGGCGGGAAACGAACCGCAGAGTGCTCACCACCGAACTTTGTGCGCGATTTTTAAAAAACCGCGGGAATCCAAGGATTATCAGGGTGCGTTCTGGAAACCGTGTGGCCTTTTCAGTCGAATGGTCACTGGAGGTTCCCGCTCATTCCTTTTCTGGTATGATGGGGCCCTTGCGGATTCGTGGCCCCTACGGATAGGTGGTTCCCGCCTCCGGGAAGGCAATTCCCCTCAGACCGGGCCTTTGCGGGTTGGGGGTGTTCGCGTCGGACGTCTTCGTCTTTCGTGAAGGGTCGGATTTTTCTCGACTCGCCCCCCGAAGTCTGGTATCCTGTGCCGTAGGTGGCGTGCGTCCCGTTCTGGTGACAGTGCGCTTGGTGTTTTTCACCAAACCGCATTCGCGGTTTAAAATGGAGGCCCCAAAATGGTGGTCCAACTGGCTCGTAGAATGCTTCGTCGCAATCGTTCCAATAAAGCAAACGCGTTTACCCTGATTGAATTGCTGGTGGTCATCGCGATCATCGCACTTCTGATCGGGATTTTACTGCCAGCTCTGGGTAAAGCCCGGGCCACGGGCCGAACCGCGATCTGTCTGTCTAATCTGAAGCAGTTGTTGACGGCGTCGGCGAGTTACGCTTCGGAGTTCAAGGACCGGCAGTTCTCGTTTACTATTCAGGGTAGCCGCGACGCTGGTTATTATGGCCAACTTATGCCCGACGGCGAGGGTGGCCCCAATTCGGACCTTCGGGGGATCGCCGCAGCCAGTGACCTTCGCGCCGCCACTGCCCAGGCCATCTACATCTTGCGGACGCGCGGTGATCGTTACACGATGCCGATTCCGGACGCTTGGATTCCGCACGTGCTGTACAATCATCTCGTCCTTCAGGATTACATGGCGGCACGTCTGCCGGAAAAGACAGTCGCTTGTGCCGAGGACAGAGTGCGTCTGAACTGGCAGACCGATCCGCGGGCTTTCGACGCGGGCGCGCTGGGGCCTTATCCGTTGGGCGCGGGAACGGGCGAAAGCGATCAGTCGCGCTGGCCGTACAGTTCGACGTACGAGACGGTTCCCGCTTCATATTCTCCCGATCGCGGCGATTCCCAACCCACCGTCATCCAAGGGGGCACTCATCGAACGTACGGGTCGAGTGGCGACCTTAATGGCGTTCTCGGCAAACGTCGATACGCCGACGTCGGGTTTCCTTCTCAGAAGGCGTATCTGTACGATTCGTCGGCCCGTCACGGCTACAAGACACCGCAGTGGTACGCGTACCCGGACTCGAAAGTCACCATCGGCTTTTATGATGCCTCCGTCCGCCTGAAAACCACCGGACCGGTCCAAGCTGGCGCGGGCAATAATAACCCGGCCGACGCCAACGAAGGCTTCAGGCCAGCCCTGCCTCTGAACCCCTTCCCAACCCAGTACACCTATGAGCCCGAGGCGTGGGAATCGCCTCTCCGAGGCGGCGGCTTTGCGCCGGCGGCGACCTTCGTCGGGTTCTACCGCTGGACTCGCGGCGGCCTGCAAGGTGTGGACTTCGACGGCAAGGAATTCAAGTTCACGAACTGAACCTCTCGAATTTTCAGCAGATTCTTGAAACGTTTTTCGCAAGGCTTCCCTGATCGGGGGAGCCTTGTTTTTTCTAGACGCCGGGAACGCCCGTGGCCGCGCAGGTGTTGAAGGCGCGATACCGCCACTGCCGAGAGTGTTGAAGAGCCATCTCAGCGGCTGCTCCGACCCCGACGCTCCGCTGCGCTGGCCGCGGAACCCGCACCGGTCACAGACCGCTGGTGAACGACGTTGTGGCCGGGCGTACGGAGTCGAAAGAATCGGCGCGTGTGCGGGCCCGAAGGGCGGCGAGTTTTTCGAGATATTCCATCACGACAATCACGAAGGTGGCGTGGCTCCAGGTCAGAGGGCTGACGCTCATCGGGTGCCCGGAGTACGGGTGGAATTGCTCGGCGAGCACTCCCGACGTCTCGGCCCGCTCGACCGTCCACTCCAGCAGTTTCATGGCTTCGTCCAGCTCATGAACAGTCTGGGCTTTGGCGATCGTGTACTGGGCCTGCCAGAGCGTGCAGATGACCCAAGGGTTGCCCGGCACCTCGCCGATATTGTGTCGCTCGACTTGGTGGTAGTAATCGTGTTCGTACCGGGCGCAGCCTCCGACGGCGGTTTTGACCCAGAGCCGTTCGCGGAGTGCCCGCATCTCGGCCTCGACTTTGGGATCATCGATATCAAGCCCGCCGAAGGCGAAGATGGCAAAGTTGGCGGAGTCGGCGGTCATGTCCTGCCGGTATCCGCCCCCCGGAAGCGGGGTGATCATCCGCGCAAAACGCCCGTGCTCCGGGCTCCACATGTGCTTGAGCATGGCGGCTCGCATCCGGTGGGCACCCTCCCGGAAGGATGAAGCACGGTCTGGCTCGCCGAAATCGGTGGCGAAGGCCGCGGCGGCGTCGAGGGCGCCGATGGTCGCGGCGACGGTGAAGGTGTGGACGCCCCGGCGTTCTTCCCACAGATCCCAGGAGGGATTGGGGAGGCCGTTGGTATCGCGATACTTCAGGATCCACTCCGCGGGGTGCGCAATCAAGGGGGAGTAAAGTGGCTTGATAAACTCAACATCCTTGAACGTGGCGAAGTGGCGGCGGAGCGCCCACATGACCAGCGACGTTTCGTCCTGCTGGATGGGCAGAATGCGCTGGCCTTCGAGCATCCATGGGTGCCAGGAACTGGCGAGTTCGGCGTTCGGGGTGTACTTGTGAAGGAAATAGCCGTCGGGGTTGATCGCCCGGGCGCAGTAGCGGAAAAAGTTACGGGAGAGTTCTGACTGGCCGGTCAGGATGAGGGAATAGGCGACGAGGGCTCCGTCGCGGGGCCAGCAGTATGAATAGTGGTCTCCGCCAAACGCCTGAATGTCGGAATCGTTGGCGGCGATGATGGCCCCGCCGTTATCGATCTGGGTGCGGAGCACGAGTTGGGATCGGTTGAAAAGGTCCATGACGCCCTCGGGCATCCCGGCGAGATCGATCTGCCCTTTGGAAACCCAGAGCCGCCAGTACGACTCGGTGCGGGCGATGAGTCGGTCGGGCCACTTGTGCAGGATGCGGCGGTTCAGATCCCGCACTTCGTGGTAACTTTTGCCGCACGCGAGCCAGCTGGTGACGTGGGCGGTGCCGCCCGCGGGAACCTGAAGATTGAACCCGATGGTGGCGTCGACCGAACCTTGGCTGATGGCGTTGCGGCCGAGCTGGCCGTCTTCCGCGTCGCGCCAGGTTCCCTCGGCCCCGCCCAGGCGTTTAGTGCCGATCGCCCAGTTGTCGATGCCGCACTTATTCTCGTCGCAGGCGTTGAACAGGAAGTACGCATCGTCTTTGTAGACAACGACGGAACTGGTGGCGGGGTCGTAGTTGGCGGTGTCGCCGACGGGGGTGCCGCGGATACTGAGATCCCAGTGGCTGAACAGGCGGACGTCGCGTTCTTTCCCGAGCAGGTCGCGGACGATGGAGCGGCGGAAATAGACCGGCTCGTGGAAATCGACCGCGTCGTTACAGGTGATTTCGAGGCCGAGGGTGTCGTGGGTGAGGACGACCTCGGTGACGAGGGTGTCTTTTCGATACGCCAGATGGCGCGTCCAGCCAACATCTTCGATCCAGGCAAACTTGCCGTCCACCCAGACGCCGAATCGCTGGAGATGACCCTCGGTGTGGTTGTAGCGGCCCACATGTGGGTAGTAGATATCGCGTACGCGATAGAAGCGGTCGAAGGTGACGAGGAGGTCGCCGTTGCCGACTGGGATATCGCGGGCCATAGGGAGAGGGTGGGGGGGAAAACTTCAAATAGCAAATGGCGCGACAGGATTCAGGACTTACGACGTTGATTGTGGCACGCTCGTCACGTGCCGTCGAGCGTGGGTTCCGCGGGATTGTCAAGAACATTCGCGGGACGGGCGAGGTCTTCCGAACGTTTGGCCATATCGCCGACGAACGTCAGCCGGATTCCGAAATTCTCACCGACCTTCACGGCCTGCCCGCAGCCGACATGCTTATTGCCGACAAAGATGTCAAGATCGGCCTCGGCATTCTTCGGGAGTTCGATGATCGCCCCCGGCATCAGCGAGACCACGTCGCGGACAGACATTTTTCGTTCGCCCATCCGCACGATCACTGGGACCTGAAGCCCGAGGATTTGGCTGAGGTTGTGCGAGGCGGGATGGGGGAACGGGGGAATCACGATCGCTCTATCGGCTTCCCGGGGGGAGGGAGCGGTGCAAATCACGAAAAAAGGATCATCCCGGCGCGGCGGGCGCGTTGCGGGCGATCCACCTCCGCTAGGGCGGCGGTTTTGGTACGATTCCTTCATGGCCCGCATCAGCCCGCTCCGACGTCGCCACCAGGAAGCCGAGGCTTCGCTCGTCTCGTACGGCCCCGCCGACCACGCCGACGGCACGGTGGAACTCGTTGAAACCTACGGAGAACTCGAACTTGAGTACGCGGCCCTCCGCAAGCACTGTGTCCTGTTGGACCAGCCGAACCGCGCCGTGTTGGAGGTGGTCGGCCGCGACCGTCTCGCGTTCCTCAACAACATGCTGACTCAGGACCTGCGGGACATGGGGCCGCACCGCGTCCGACGTGCATTCTGGCTCAACAAGAAGGGCCGCATCGATTCCGACGTCCGCGTCATCGACCTTCCGAATCGAACGCTCCTTGACGTCGATATTCACGCGGCCGACCGGACGCTTAAGACGTTGAACGCCCACATCATCGCCGACGACGTGACCATCAGTCCGAGGACCGAACAGACGCACCGGTTCGCTCTGCACGGACCCACCGGTTTGGAACTGCTGAAGTTCGCGGCGGAACTCACCACCGGCGCGGACGCTTCGGGCCCGCTCTTTGACCAATTCGAACCGGGCACGGCCACGGTCATCCGCGTGGCGGGGCACGAAGTGGTCGTCTTTCGGGAAGATTGCACCGGGGAGCCGGGCCTCGAACTCATCGCGCCCGCGGCCGGGGCCGCCGAAATTTATGAGAAACTCCTCGCGATGGGCCGCCTGCCTGACGGGGATGAGGGCGACAGCGTGGCGTCGGATCGCACGCTAGCCAGCCGCGTCCGCCTCCGCCCGGCCGGCTGGCACGCCTTCAACATCGCCCGCATCGAAGAGGGCACTCCACTCTTCAATATTGACTTCGGCACCGATAGCCAACCGGGCGAATCGGGCGTTCTCGACGACCGCGTGAGTTTCAAGAAAGGTTGCTACCCCGGGCAGGAGATTGTCGCCCGCATCGCCCATCGCGGCCACCCTAAGCAGCGACTCGTGGCGATCAAATTTGAATCGGTTCAACTCGATTCCGACGAGCCCTCGCGCCAACCGGTCACCGGGTCGCAACTCCACCCTTCCGAAGTTTCCGAAGCGGTTGGAGTTGTGACGAGTTCCACCTTCAGCCCGATGCTGGGAGCGACCCCGATCGCGTTCGGACAGGTGAAGTGGAACTACATCGTCCCCGGGACAGTGCTTATCGCCATGACCGAGGGTGGGCCGGTTCGCGGCGTGGTGCAGCCGACGCTCCGTTTCTGGTCAAGGACGCCGCGCCCGGACTGAACGGCGTGCCAAAGGGTGCCAAGGGGGTGCCTACCCGCCGAGCGCCGGTTTCCCCCGATACGTCAATTCAACATCACCGCTGAGGGCCTTCACGCGGCACAACTCGAACCGCCGCGCGTTGGTCAGGCGCTCTGCGATGCGGCCCACCGCCACGGCCCGCGCCAATTCATCGCCCAGGACGATCGGGGCGATGTACACGACCGCCTCATCCACGAGGTTCTCGGCGAAGAAGGCCCCGAGCAATCCGGGCCCTGCCTCCACCATCACGTTGGTCGCGATGTGCCGCCGCACCAGTTCGCGCAGCAGCGCCGCCAGGCACACCCCACCCTTCACCCCGGTCGCCACGCCGACGACCTCCACACCCGCGTTCGCCAGCGCTTCACGCTTCGCCCGCGTCACCTCGGCCGTCGTCATCTCGGCAGCGCACACCAGCATGGTCGGCCATTCCCGGGCCGTCGCCACCACGCGGGCCGTCAGCGGAATATCCAGATCGGTATCGGCGATCACCCGTCTCGCGATACGCCGGGGCGTCCCCGGCCCGCGGGGCGTCAACATCGGATCGTCGGCCACGATGGTCCCGATGCCGGTCACGATCGCGTCGACCCGGGCCCGCAGTGCGTGCACGCGGGCCCGCGACCGCTCGTTCGATATCCACTTGGATTCACCCGTCCGGGTGGCGACGCGTCCGTCGATGGTCTGGGCCCACTTTGCGATCACCCAGGGCAGCCCCGTTCGTAGACGCTTGGTGAACGGCGCCGCCAACCCACTGGCGAGGCCGCTGGACGATACGAGATCGCACGCGACGCCATGTTCCCGGAGGAACGCAGCGCCGCCCGCCTTGGCCGGGTTGGGGTCCTCGGCGGCAAACACGACCCGGGTAACGCCGGCCTCCAGAAGCCCGTGCGAGCACGGCGGCTGATGGCCCACGCCGTTGCACGGCTCGAGCGTGACAAACGCCGTGGACCCGCGGACGTCTTCACCGTTTCGCGATGCGGAGGCGAGCGCCTCGCGCTCGGCGTGCCATCCGCCGAACACCTTGTGGTGGCCGATGCCGATGATCCGCCCGTGGTTGACCAGCACGCAGCCCACCAGCGGATTGGGCTCCACCCGGCCCGCCGCCCGGAGCGCGTGCCGGGCGGCGATGTCGAGCATCCGCCGCGCGACGAGGGCGTTCAGTCCCGGACCGCTCATCACGCCCGCCTCACGAGTTCATCCCGATCGACGCGTGGCAGGGTCTCGCCGATCTCTTCCAACCATCGCCGCGCATCCAGCGCATACCCCGCGGTCGGTCGTATTTCGCGACCCGTCAAGTCCCGGTGCTGGGCACCGAAGAATCGATTGAACCGGAGCATGGCGAGTTCGCGGCAGTACTTGGCGACCATCGACGCCAGTGCCACAGCCATGTGATGCTTCTCGCCCTCCACCAGAAACGAAACACCCGCCCGCCGTCCGGCGCCGTCGCTCACGATGTACCGGCTGCGCTCTTCCAACTCTTCCACCACCTCGACGTTCAGGCCGTGCATCTCCCGCGTGAGCAACCGTTCGTACGAAGTACGCCCGCCCAGTCGGTCGCACACGATCCCGAGCCGGTGCTTCGAGCCGTCCTGGCCGCTGGTCCCCGGCACAAAGCGGTCGGCGACGTATCGCAGGTGTTCGCCGACGGCCAGCGCCGTCGTCTCCGATTTGTTCTGCGTCTTCTCCACGATGTGATTGAAATGGGTCTCGGCCACCATCCGGGCCCGCACCGCCCGCACGCACACCCCGGAAACCCCGCACGCGCGCCGGACAATGTTGAGGGATACTCCGAGATCACCCGGGGAGACTGCCACCGGCAGCGAGATCGGCTCGCCGCGATAGGCCGCGTGGTTTGGCAGCGCTGCTCCCACCCGCTCGAACAACTCTGCGTCGGTCGATGGAAACCCGACGTCGTCCATCCCTGCGGCGGTCAACATGCTCAAGACGCCACGCTCTAGATGGATCAAGGGGTGGGCGCGCTCGCCAGCGTTGGGAAGTTTCAGTCGCTTGGAGTCGGCGATGGCCACCCGCCCCTGCTTGTCGCGAGAGCCCAATCTTCCGGGTTCGCGGCAGACACCCTTGGCCAGCAACTTCCAAAGATCGGGCACGCGGGTGTGCGATTCGCTTTCCGGCCCGGCGGCGACGTCGCCAACTTCGAAGACGGCCAATCCCACGACCAACGGGCCGAGCGTCGGGCCATAGCCGGCTTCATCGATGCCCGCAAGAATGGTCGGCATGGTTGCGCCCGCGCGTGGGAGAAGCTGCCTGGGTATCAAAAAAACGGGCAACCCGAAGGCTGCCCGAAAGGAAATGCGGCTGAGAGGACTTGAACCTCCACGGGTGTGACCCCACTAGAACCTGAATCTAGCGCGTCTGCCAATTCCGCCACAACCGCATCGAATTGGGGGAGAGTTTAGGCGTTCCCGTGCGGCGACGACAGGGTTGAAGGGCGCTCTTCTTGGCAGTGCATTCGACTGCAAGCGATAGCGGGCCCGGGTACATCGGACCAAGGGGTGAACAGGTCGGACGCAGCGGTCGTACTTATTCCGTTAGGACTCCCGCAAAGCTCGACTCCTCGCGTTTTTCGTGATCCCCATGCGCAAGTGCCGCTGGGCTAATAGGAAACGTCGGAATATGCGGTCTGTATCAGAAATTCTTTCTAAATGGGTGGCACGGACTGAAAGTTGTGGCACATTTAGGCTGTCTTGTCTCTCTCTCCTCCTATGACTCGATTGCGGGCGGAAATTCGCGATCGGGCTTGATGGAAATCCTTATGGCAGCGGGTGTTCGGAAACCACTCGCCGCAGAATCAGAGGGTTTCTGATGGTGTCTTGTCTCTCTCTCCTCCTATGACTCGATTGCGGGCGGAAACACGCGATCGGGCTTGACTGACAACCTAAGTCCAGTGATGGCAACGCCCTGCTCCTTCAAAGAGCGGGGCGTTTTCGCATTCTTGGAGCACCGATCTCCGCGCGGAACCCGTTCCCAAGGCTTACGAAGCCTCGGGCCGGTTCCTTTCAGTCATGCGACTTGTCCCAACCTGCAAAGGCGAACCGCTCGCGGATTCGTCTCAGGACTGCGGCAACCGTGGCGGCACGCTCGTCATCGGGGCCGCCACCAATCGCTCTGACACCGATTCCGACTCTTTGCGGCAGAATGCCCGTTCCGAGCCAAGGGTTTCTGTTAATCCGCGCGGCCGGGTCACGGGGGGCTCGACATCACGCTGTATCGCGTGAGCGATTTCTCACACGCCCGAACGGCGGGTGCCACAGATGTTCGAGCCTCCGTGATTGGTGGACGCGATTGCGGAATAGACTTCGCCGTCCCAATTATCGGAGGCCCACACATGACGACTTTTTCTCCCGCCATGGAACCCCAGCCCGCCCCGACCTCCACTGACCCGCTGACACTGATCGATGTGGATCACGTTCGCTTTTACTGCGGCAATGCAAAGCAGGCGGCTTACTTCTATTGCCATTGCTTCGGGTTCACCTGCGAGCAGGTGAGCGACCAGACGACCGGCAGCCGCGAGAGCGCCCATTACTACCTGACGCAAGGGAATATCCGGTTTGTTCTAACGACGGGGCTGAACCCGAACCACGCGGCGTCGCGGCATGTGGGCCTGTACGGGGACGGGGTGAAGGATGTGGCGTTCACCGTACACGATGCCCGCAAGGCGTGGGAGCGGGCGATCAGCAACGGCGGTACGTCGGCGCAGGACCCGACGGAATTGACGGACGCCCATGGGACCATCGTCACGGCGGCCATCCGAACGTATGGCGAGGTCGTTCATTCCTTCGTACAGCGGCCGCAGTCCGGGCCGTATTCCCTGCCGCAAGTGAAGAAGGACATCGGGACCGGCGTCGGCGTCTTCATGCCCGGGTTCACCCAGACGAAATTGTTCCGCGGGCTCAATGACTTCAACGCGAAGAGCCCCTGCGGGCTGAAGTACACGGACCACCTGGTGGGCAACGTCGAAATGGGGAAGATGAACCACTGGGTGAAGTTTTATGAAGATGTGCTGGGCTTCAAGATGTTCATGTCGTTCGACGACAAGGACATCGCAACCGACTACTCCGCGCTGATGTCGAAGGTCATGGCGAGCGGGCAGGGTCTCATCAAGATGCCTATCAACGAGCCCGCGGCCGGGAAGAAGAAGAGTCAGGTTCAGGAATACCTCGACTGGCACAATAACACGCCGGGGGTTCAGCACCTTGCGCTCCGGACCGACGACGAACTGGCGTCCATCGCGGCGCTGCGGTCACGCGGGGTCGATTTTCTGGCGATCCCCGACACCTATTACCAGCAGGTGTGGAATCGGATCGAACCGATGATGAAGGCCAACGGAAAGGGCAACGTCAAGGAAGACCATCAGAGGATCAAGGATCTCGGGATCCTGGTGGACGCCGACGACGAGGGCTACTTGCTGCAACTGTTTACCAAGCCGTTGCAGGATCGCCCGACCCTGTTCTTTGAGATCATCTGTCGGCGCGGCAGCCAGGCGTTCGGCAAGGGCAACTTCAAAGCGCTGTTCGAGGCGTTGGAGTTGGAGCAGGACAAGCGGGGGAATCTGTAAAAGGCGAAGTGGGGGGATGTGGCCCAGTGGCCAAGTGGCAGAGATCGAGAGTTGATCGCGGGGACAGCGAAGAGAGAGCGGAGTGATCGAAAAGGGGAGTAAGGTTGACCGGACACCTGGCGCGGATCGTCATCATCGGGGCGGGCGGCTATAGCGGCGCGGAGTTGGCCGAGTTGCTGGTTTCGCACCCGCGAGTCGAGATTGTCGGGTTGTTCGGGTCGGCCAAGCGGGAAGAGTCGGGGAAGGCTCTGGCGTTCTCGGATTCGTGGCCGCGATTCCGGGGGATTTTGGATCTTCCGATCCGGGCAACGGAGATCGATGCGGTGGTTGCGATGAACCCCGACGCGGTTTTTCTGGCAACGCCGCACGAAGCGAGTATCGATCTGGCTCCCCAATTGCTGGCGGCGGGTCTGCGGGTGCTCGACCTGTCAGCCGCGTATCGGCTCAAGGACGCGGGGCTGTATCCGACGCATTACGGGTTTGATCACCACGATCGGGCCGGGCTGGCCGGCGCTGTCTACGGGCTTCCGGAGCATTTTCGGCACGAGATCAAGTTTGCATCCTTGGTGGCCGTGCCGGGGTGCTATCCGACCGCGAGCATTCTTGCGCTCGCTCCGCTCCACCGCGCGGGGCTGGTGCGGAAGGGAACCCGGCCGATCATCGATGCGGCGAGCGGAGTATCTGGGGCGGGCCGGACGGCCACGTTGAAGTCTCTGTTCTGTGAGGTCAGCCTGCAGCCGTACAACGTGTTGAAGCACCGGCATCAACCGGAGATCGACGCCTTTGTGGGGATGGAGACGCTCTTCACGCCGCACTTGGTGGCGTTTGATCGCGGGATTCTCGCGACCATTCACGCGGATCTGGTGCCCGGAACCACGGCCGAGGCCGTCGCGGGCGCGTACTCCCGGGCCTACGCCGCGGAGCCGTTCGTAAGGATGTGCGGCGCTGGTCAGTGGCCTGCCGTGGCCGATGTCCGGCGAACGAACTTCTGCGATATCGGGTTCGCGGTGGACGCGCGATGGGACCACGCGATTGTCGCGTCCGCGATCGACAACCTCACGAAGGGAGCAGCCGGCCAGGCGGTTCAATGCCTTAACCTGATGCTCGGGTTTGACGAAACGACCGGACTGGGCGGCAAGAATGGGGCCGAGGCTGAGAACCGGGGCCAACGGGCGGATGAGCCGGGCAAGTGAACCATACCGTTCCGGCCTTGCGCCGCTGACGGCCGGATGTGTGGTCCGGCGGGTCGCGTTGCCGCGGTCATCCTTCCGGAGAGTCCCTTCGATTGGCTCACCATCCGCCTCTCATCATCAAGATCGGGGGAGCCGCGCTCGAAAACGAGGTGACCGCTCCCAGCGTGTGGAAAGCCATCGCGCAGATTCACACGGCTCGGGCGGGCGGGGTGGTGCTTGTGCATGGCGGAGGCCAGGCGGTCGATCGGCATCTCGAACGACTCGGGCTGACGAGCGAGCGGCGGGACGGCATCCGTGTGACGCCGCCGGAGCACGTCGAGGAGATCGCGGCGGTGCTCGCCGGGAAAATCAACAAGTCGATCGTCGGCGAACTCGCCAAGCACCAGGTGAAGGCGGTCGGCGTGTGCCTGAGCGATGGCATGAGCTTCAAGGTGATCCGGTCGAAGAAGTACGCGTTTGATGCGGGGCGGGTCGGCGAGGTGGTGCAGGCGCACGGCTTCGATGGCGGCCTGCTGCGGGTGCTGCTGAAAGGCCATTTTCTGCCGGTGGTGAGTTCAATCGGACTGGATGAGAAGGGCTTTCTGAACGTGAACGCGGACGATGCGGCCGCAGCGCTCGCACGAGAACTCTCCGGGGCAGCGTTGATTCTGTTGACGGACGTACCCGGGATTCTTGACGGCGACAAGCGGGTCGTGGGTGAAACCACCGCGCTGGACATCGAGGCGATGATCAGCGCGGGCAGCATCACCGGCGGGATGATCGTCAAAGCCCGGGCGGCGGCGGCCACGGCGGCGTCGACAGGCGTCCCGGTCGTGATTCTTTCGGGCAATAACCCGAGCTCACTGGCGGACTGGTCGGCGGGGCGAAAGGCCGGAACCCGGGTCGTACCGACGGAGGGTGCCCGCTCGTGAACGCAGTGAAAGACACCCCGCTCCTCTACCGCCCCTATCCCGCTCCGGTGCGGGCGGCGGGCACGGCCATGGCCGGGAGCGACGTGCTCACGCTCATGGATTTCTCGCCCGCGGAGATCACGTCGATCCTGGATGAGGCGCAGCGCATCCGGTCGGCGCCCCCGGGCTCGGAGCGGCCTTTGGCCGGCAAGAGCATCATCATGCTCTTTGAAAAGCCGTCGCTACGAACTCGGATTACGTTCGAGGTGGGGATTGCGCGTCTGGGCGGCCACCCGATCTACTTTGATCACGGGACGCAGCGCCTGGGCGAACGGGAGAGCGTCTTTGATTACGCAAAGAATCTGGAGCGGTGGGTCGACGGCATTGTGGCACGGGTTTACAGCCAGCAGGTGCTGAATGAGTTGGCCGCCGCGACCCGGGTGCCGGTGGTGAACGCACTGAGCGATCTGTATCACCCGTGCCAGGCGCTGGCGGACTATCTGACGCTCCGGGAACGCTTCGGAGACCTTCACCGTGTGCGGCTTGCGTATGTGGGGGACGGGAATAACGTGTGTCATTCGTTGATGCACGCGGCGGCCCTGCTCGGAAGCCATTTGGTGGTCGTGACGCCCGAGGGGTACGAACCGCTGGCGAGCGAACTGGTGGCGGCCCGCGCGATCGCGGCGACAACCGGGGGGTCGATCATGGTGACGCGCGATCCCTCCGATGTGAAGGGGTGTCAGGCGGTCTACACCGATGTGTGGGTGTCGATGGGCCAGGCCGACCTGCAAGGGAAGCGAATGAAGGCGTTCAAGGGGTACCAGGTTGATGGTTCGATGATGGCGCTGGCGGGGCCGGATGCGGCGTTCATGCACTGCCTCCCGGCCCACCGCGGGGTCGAGGTGACGGACGAGGTGATGGACTCGAAGAACTCGATCGTCTACGACCAGGCCGAGAACCGGCTGCACGCCCAGAACGGGCTGCTGTCTCTTCTATTTGCATAGGGTTGGCGGTTCATCGGAGCCCGGAGCACCGCGTGCTGTTTCGCGGCTCGGGCTGCTTGTCAAGAAAGAGATTTTACGTCATGCCGACTCAACGAATCGCTCTCGCATATTCCGGCGGCCTCGATACCTCGTGCATCGTCCCGTGGCTGCGGGAGAACATCCCGGGAGCGGAGGTGGTGTGCGTGGTGGGCGACGTGGGGCAAGGGGCGGATGAACTGACCGGGGTTGAGAAAAAGGCGAAGGATTCTGGTGCGGCCGAGTGCCACGTCGTCGATCTCAAAAGGGAGTTCACGGACGAATTTGTCTTCCCGACGATGATCACGGGGGCGGTTTATGAAGGGCGGTATCTCCTGGGCACCGCGATCGCGCGCCCGGTTTTGGCCCGCGGGCAGGTCGACGTCGCGAAGCGGACCGGTTGCACGGCTCTGGCGCACGGGTGCACCGGGAAGGGGAACGATCAGGTGCGGTTCGAGTCGGCGTACGCCGCGCTGGCGCCGGAGATGGAGATCATCGCTCCTTGGCGGATGGACGCGTGGAAACTTTCGGGTCGGCTGGCGATGCTGGAGTATCTGAAGGAGCGGAACATCCCGACCACCGCGAGCGCGACGAAGATTTACAGCCGAGACCGGAATCTTTGGCATATCAGCCACGAAGGCGGCGCGATCGAAGACCCTTGGAATGCGCCCCCCGCGGACGCGTGGATGCTGACGGCGGACCCGGTGACGGCCCCGAACGTGGCCGAGGACGTGACCGTGGGCTTTGAGAAGGGGCGTCCGGTTTCGGTCAACGGACGACCATTCGCGGGGCCGGACCTGGTGTTGCGGCTCAATGAACTCGCGGCGCCGCACGGCGTTGGCAGGATCGACCTTGTCGAGAACCGGCGAGTGGGGATGAAGTCGCGCGGGTTGTACGAGACTCCCGGTGGCACCGTCATCGTCGAAGCCCTGCGGGCGCTGGAAGAACTCGTGCTCGACCGAGAAACGCGCCACTACCGCGAGCACCTCGGGCTGACGTTCGCCGAACTGGTGTACGACGGTCGCTGGTTCACCCCACTCCGCGAGGCGCTGTGGGCGTGCGCCGACAAAATGGCCGAAAAACTGGACGGCGAGGTCACCGTGCGGATGTTCAAGGGGCACGCGACACCGATCAAGCGCCGCAGCCCGCACTCGCTTTATGCCGAGAAGATGGTGAGTTTCGAGGGGGAGGAGATCTACAGCCAGAAGGACGCCGGGGGCTTCATCAAGTTGCTCAGCCTTCCGGAGCGGATCCGGGCGATGAAAGACCGTGGTCGGGCCCAGTGAGCCCGTGTTGGGCGTACCCACCGGCGTATGCCGCGGAAGCGAGCATCACCGTTGCGCGGAAACGGTGAGGCTGGCCTTCGATGATCTGGGTGCTTTGGGCGCCTGGATGTGCAGACGGCGGGTGCGGTGGTTCGACCAGTCGGTGACGGCCAGGTCGGGCGCGTCGGCGTCATCGTGGATGCGCAGGATGTCGTAGGAGTTGTTGCGCTGCGCGGGGATGAATCCGGCGTCGCGGATCAGTCGGCAGAGGACGGCTTCGTCGAGGCAGTAAGTGGTTCCCGCGCTGCTGACGACGTTCTCCTCCATCATCACCGAACCCATGTCGTTCGCGCCGAACATGAGCCCGAGCTGGCCGATGTGCGGGCCCATGGTGACCCACGAACTGCCGATTGAGTAGATATTGTCGAGGACCAGGCGGCTGATGGCCTGCGTGCGGAGGTAGTCGGTTGCACCCGACATGCGGACGCGACGGCCGAACTCCGCCGCGGCGGGGCCCAGCTCGCGGTAATCGACCTCAGGGTTTGCACCCCAGTCGAAGGATCGTGCGAGGACGTCGCCGGGAAACTCGGCGTTGCGTTCGGCGTCGGTCAGGCCCCAGTCCTTCACGCGGCCCAAGGGCGTGTTCTCCCGCTGGAACGGCCAGGAGATGAAGGACTTGTAGTGACCGGTGGCGGACGTGCTGTTTCCCCCGACCCGATCACTGGACGACTCGACCGTTCGACCACTTTCTCGCAGTACGCGGTCTTGCCACTCCCGCACGAGCATCATGTGATGGATGCGGTCGGCGTGGCCCTCGATATGCCCGAACATCATCGTGGCGCTCGTGAACATGCCCAGGGTGTGCGCGACATACATGCAGGTCAGCCAACTCTCGGCATCGCATTTCCCGAGGCCGATCTTGCGGCGGACAGGGGTCGAAAAGATCTCGCCGCCGCCGCCTGGAAGAGAGTCGAGGCCGGCCTCGCGGAGGCGCACCATAACCCAGCGGACTTTGTCTTCGAAGGAGCCGCCGGGCGGGCTAAAGAAGTGGACGAATTCCACAAACTCCGGCGGGCTGAAGCCGTGGACGTGGATGTGGGGAAAACGCTCTTTGATCGTGCGCAAAAGAGTCAGGTACCAGTCGAGCGGCAGATCGGGATTCATGCCGCCCTGCATGAGAATCTGGGTCCCACCAATGGCGGAGAGTTCCGCGATCTTGTCGAGGATGGCCGAGTGGTCGAGCGTGTAAGAATCGTGGTCTACCGCATCGCGGCGGAACGCGCAGAAGGTGCACTTCGCGGTGCAAACATTGGTGTAATTGATGTTGCGGTCGATGACGTACGTGCGGAACGTGGGACCGTGGATGTGGCGGGCGCGGGCGGAGGCCCACCGGCCCAAGGCGGGGAGCGACAGGCCGCGGAAGAGGTCGAGGGCCTGATCGGGCGTGAGGCGGGCGTCGCCGGCTGCAACGGCGTGTAGAAATCCCGAATCCGCGATGCTGTGGCTCGGGTGTTCAAGTGGAGGTGCATAGGGCAGGTAACCCAAGTTTCAAACCTTTCTGAAAGTTGAGAAATCATAGACCAAGAGCGCGAAGGGAGATCTTTGCGCATCGGGAATCAACTTGCACGCCAAAATCGCCCGATAACGGAGAGGACGTTCTCGCGCGGCCGACCGCGATCGCCGGGATGTTCAATGGAGAGTCCGCCCCGACCGTGGCCGAAGCGATTCCCAAAGCCCAGGAACCAAGTGCGACGCCGACTCGGCGAGCGCTGTGGCGCGACGCGTGGCAGTTGCCGGTGTTGGGGGCCGCGGGCCTGATATTGGTGGGGGGAGCGGTATACGCGTTGAAGTCGCGGCCGGTACACGACGTATCCCCGGATTTTGAGCATGCAGCCTCTCAGGTGGAAGCGGGAAAATATGCCGGCGCCTTGGACACGCTCAACGTAAAGATCATGCCGTACATCGGCACAGACCTTGTTTCGGCGGATCGGATGCGACAGTTTCATTTGCTGAGGGCGCGTTCGTTGAGTTTGGGACAGCGTGAATTGGGGATTGATCGGGAGGATAACAACCGCGCGATCGTCTCGGAGTATGGACGGGCGGAAGAGTTGCACGCCGACGTCACCGGGCGGGACCGGGTGTTTCTGGCGGACGCGCTGGTGAATTTGGGTGAATTTGACCAGGCGACCGAGTTGGCGGAGTCGCTGGGTGAGGGAGAAAGAGAAGCGAAGCTGTCGCTTCTAAAGCGGATGATCGAGCGGGCGATGAACCCGGCGACCAAGAACGAGCAGCGGGCGATGGATCTGCTGGCCCGTCTGTCGGCGGCGGCGGGGACGGACGGCGACGTGAAATTGTGGGGATTGACCCGCGAGATGGACCTGCTGATCAAACAGGGGTATGCCGAGGAAGCGATCACGAAAGGTGTGCGGGCGCTGGTGGGAGTGGATGAGGCGCGGGCCGATCGGGATTTGCTGGCGGGGGCGTTTGTGGGACTGGCCAAGGCGTACGCGAAAACGCGGGACATGGACCGGTGCGCCAAGCAGTTGGATCATGCTTTCGCTGCGGTGGGGGACGAACACGCGTTGTCGCCGACGATCAACCTGTTGCGGGCGGAGGTGGATCGGGATGGGACTGGGGAGCGGCAGACGGAGGCGCGCGAGAGATACCTGGTGGTGGTCACGCGATTCCCCTACAGCGCTGATGTGCCGCGGGCCCTGCTGGGGCTCGCCGAGATCGATGCGAAGATGAGCGGCGAACGTCCTGAACTGGCCGAAGAATCGTTGAGCACCTACGCGCGGTTGGCGGACACGCTGAACGCGAGCGAGCCGGGACAGGCGCACGCGGATGTGACGCCGGACGAGGTGGTCACGAGTCTTCTCGATCGGCATCGCGATTGGACGGCGCAGAACGCTCATTCGCGGGCGTTGGCGTTCGCGGAACTGGCGGAACGCGTGATGGATAAAGAGCGGCCGGATCCGGCGGTCTTCGCGGGGTTGGCGGAAAGTCACAAAGCGGTCGCGGAAACGATGCTGCGGGCGGCGGCGAAGGACGGGAGCGCGATCTCGGTGGCGGAGGCCGACCCGGAGACGCAGCGGGCGGCGCGAACGCACTTTCTCGCGGCGGGCGAGTATTTTCGGCGGCACGCGGAGACGATGGTGCAGGTGGACACGGGGGGCTACGGGGAGAGCCTGTGGTGGAGCGCCGATGCGTTCGACAGGGCGGGGGATCTGGCCGCGACCGTTGCGGCGTTTCAGCAGTTCACGACCGACTTTCCTTCGGATCGTCGGCACGCGGAGGCAACGTTTCGATTGGCCCAGGCCTATCAGGCGCGGGGCGACACGGAACTGGCGACCAAACTCTATCGCGGGCTGATCGGGGCGAGAGCCGCCGTGGACTCGGGTGCGGGCTCGTTCACGGATGCGAGTTATGTTCCCTTGGCGCAGACGCTGCTGATGGACGGGGAAGCGGGTAACGACGTCGAAGCCCAGGAACTCCTGACGGCGGTGGTGACGGGCGTTGCGGGTGGGACCGAGACGGGAGTCTTTCGCGCGGCGCTCGGGGAACTGGCGTCGAGTCTGTACCGCGGACGGGAGCACGAGCGTGCGATCGAGCGGTTCGAGGAATACGTGCAGCGGTACGGCGCGGATGAGCCGCTCTCGGTGACGGTGTACCGACTGGCGGACAGCTATCGTCTGAGCGCGGCGGGGATCGCCGACGACCTCGCGAGAGAGGACCGGCCCGAGGGCGAGAAGCGTGATCTGGAGGCTAAACGGGTGGAACGGCTCCGCCGCAGCGCGGAGTTGTTCGAGCGCGTCCGGGCCGACTTGGAGGGGATGCGCTCGCGAACGGCGCTCGAGGAACTGTACCTGCGGAACGCCCACTTCTACCGGGCGGATTGCCTCTTCGATCTGCGCGAGTTTGATGATTCCATCCGGGCGTATGACGGGGCGAGGGAGCGGTATTCGAAGGATGCCGCGTCGCTGGTGGCAATGATCCAGATCGTGAACGCGCTGGTCTCGCAGGGAGAACTGGAGAAGGCGGCGACCGCGAACGCGCGCGCAAAGCGGTTCTTTGAGTCGCTCCCGGAATCGGTGTGGGATGATCCGACGCTGCCGATGACGCGGCGGGATTGGGAACGCTGGCTGGATTCACAGGTGAAGTTGGGTCCGTTGGCGACCGTCAGCGCGGCGGCCGGGGATGGCGTGCCGGCATCGGACGGGAGCGCGGGGGTTGAGTGAACGCGGAGGGGGCCCAACGGAGTCGGGGCC
>CAZJXA010000036.1:0-20312 GCA_964549785.1 uncultured Phycisphaeraceae bacterium
GTTGGGGCGGGGGCATGCGAGATTCCTTCGGGCCTTCGCTGACCGCGCAGCAATTGACCCGCGTCGCGGGCGCTCTCAACCTTTCGGACGATCAGAAGGCCGCAGCGGAAGCCCTTTTGGAGGGGTACCAGCAGCAGGTTCGTGATGCGGGCGAGAAAATGCGGGAAAAGGCCGACGCCGCCCGGGCCGAGTTCCGTGAAAGTCGCGACCCTGCGGTGTTCGAGAGCATGGCGAGCGCCGGGGAAGAACTCATGGCCGGCCGCAAGAAACTTGATGCCGGCCTGATGGCCGACCTGCAGTCGGTACTTACGCCCGAGCAGACGGAGCAGTGGCCCGCGGTGGAACGGACGATCAAGCGTGAGCAGAGCCTCCGCAGGGGATTTGTTTCCGGCGAGCGAGTGGACGTGGTTCGGCTGGTTGAAGACGGCCAGTTGCCCGAGGAGACCGTCACGGCGTTGCGTCCGACGCTTGAGGACTACGCCGACGAGTTGGCCCGCGAGCTGGTGAAGCGCGACGCGATGTATGAGGAGTCGATGGCGAAGATGATGCAGATGCGTCAGGGCGGTGACTTTGAGAGCATGCAGGAACTTATCGAGAAGGGCCGGGATACCGCCGTAAAGGTCAGGGACATCAACCGGAAGTACGCTCGCCAGGTGATGGACCAACTCCCCGATGACGCCAAGCCCGCGTTCGATACCCGCTTCCGCGAGGCCAGTTTCCCCGAAGTATTCCGCCGCACCCAGGCCGGCCGATCCATCGACGCCGCAGCTGCTTTTGAGGATCTCGACGCAACCCAGACGGAAGGAATCGTCGCCCTGAAAGAGTCGTACGAGCGTCAGGTTTCCGGGCTGAACGACAAACTCACCAAGGCGGTCGAGGAGTCAGAGTTGACGTTCGATGCGTCCCAAATGTTTGGTCGGAGCGATCGGGAAGACCCAGCGGGGGAACTCCGCCGCGAAAAGCGCGAGCTCGATCAATCCACGGTGGAGTCCCTTCAGAAATTGCTGCGGGAAGATCAAATTGAGAAACTGCCGAAGCGGGAAGAGCGCGGCGGCGGACGCCAGCGTCGTAACCGTGACGGGGGGAACGACGGGGGCGGCGACGACCAGGGGACCTAAAGGCGGCGACCTCGGCACATGGGTGACTTCTGAAAAAGGGCGATATTGAGCGGCCAACAGACGGCGTTTCCCGACGATCCGACGACGCACGCCCACGGCGAAGCGGTTCTCCCGCGCATCACCGACCCGGCCGCGCCGCCCGCGTTTGCAACGCTTGACCGAGTACCGGAGATTCGGTCGGGCGCGGCGAGGCTGCTCCGCCCTGACAACGCCATCCGCCTGGGATGCGTCCCGTTCGAGATCGACGGCCGGCATCTCCGCGTGGCCATGCTCGACCCCGCCGATGATTCCGCCGCGGACGACGTCTCCATCCTCGCGCGGCACCCGGTCGTGCGGGTCGGAGTGACGCGGGAGGTCTTCGCGGAAGCGCTGCGGCTGGCGTACGGGATTACGGCGTCGGAGATGGCCGCGAAACTGGGGGGCAGCGACCCCGCCGACGACCTGGTTTCCAACCTTGCGGCGATCGAGACCGACGACCTCCATCGGATGGCCGAACAGCCGTCTCTCATCAATCTTGTGAACCTGATCATCGTGGAAGCCGTCCGCGGCCGGGCCTCGGACATCCACATCGAACCGTTCGAGAAACATCTGGCCGTCAAGTACCGCGTCGACGGGGTGCTGATCGAGCAGAGCCCGCCACCCAAGCCTCTGCAACCGGCGATCACCAGCCGCATCAAGATCATGGCGGGGATGAATATCGCCGAGCGGTACGCCCCGCAGGACGGCCACATCACGATCCGGTTTGAAGGACGGAAGATCGACATCCGCGTCTCCACGGTCCCCACCCTTTATGGTGAGAGCGTGGTGATGCGGGTGCTGGACAAGGAATCCATCACGCTCGACCTGGTTTCCCTCGGCTTGGGGCGTGCCGATCGTGAGGGCGTCCAGAAACTGATCGATCTTCCGCACGGGATGTTCCTTGTCACCGGGCCGACCGGCTCGGGCAAGACGACCACGCTGTACGCGGCTCTGAGCAAGTTGTACGATCCATCGCTGAAGATCATCACGATCGAGGACCCGGTCGAATATGAACTTTCCGGCGTCAATCAAATCCCCGTCAATCCCAAGCGCGGTCTGACGTTCGCGTCGGGGCTTCGATCCATTCTCCGCCAGGACCCGGATGTGGTGATGGTCGGTGAGATCCGCGACCTCGAAACGGCGGAGATTTCCGTGCGTGCGGCGCTCACCGGGCACCTCATCCTCTCAACGATCCACACGAACAACGCCCTCTCGTCGCCCGGCCGGATGCTGGATATGGGCATCGAGCCCTTTCTTCTCAGCAGTGTGCTCGAGGGTGTTCTCGCCCAGCGGCTGGGCCGCCGGATTTGCAACACCTGCCGCAAACAAGTCACGCTCACCGATATCGCGCTGCATCGTCTGGCACCCGCTGAATTGCCGCTCTTCCCGAACAACGCCGCGTTCGCCGGGGCCGGCTGTGATGCCTGCCGCGGTAGCGGCATGAAGGGCCGACTCGGATTTTACGAACTCGCGCTGACCACGACCGCCGTGCGCCAGGCCATCGCGGCCCGCGCCACCCCGCTGGATATGGCCCGAGCCATTGGCCCCCAATTCGTCACCATGCGGCGGGACGGGATCATCAAGGCCTCGCAGGGTCTGACCACCGTCGATGAAGTGCTCCGGGCCACGCAGGATGCCGACGAGCCGGAAGCGATGTTTGACGCCGGTGCGCGGCCATGACTACTTGGTCGTGCACGCTCGCGGGCGAACCCGGAATCTCCACGATCGAGGCTCCCACCCGGGCCTCGGCCGCCCGGGCCCTCTTGGCCCGGGGCCAGACTCCCGTCTTGATCGAGCCGTTCGACCGCCCCACCACCGACCGCGATACTCGTGCTTCGGACGAACCGATTTCGCCTGGCACTGCGGGCCGGTCGGTTCGGGTGGGCTCGGGTGCGGCGATGTCGCGAAGCGAAACCGCGATGTTCATTCGTGAGCTTGCCACCGCGCTGATCGCGGGCCTGCCGCTCACGCAGGCGATGCGAACCTTGGGGATGCAGGGTCGTTCGGCGGCCCAACGACAGATGATCGACTGGCTCGTCGCGCAGGTCGAGCAGGGGCGCAACCTGTCGGATGCCGTTTCCAGTTGGGGAAGGCCGTTCAACGAACTGATCATCAACCTGATACGGGCCGGCGAGGTTTCCGGGAAACTGGGCGAGGTTCTGTTGCAGGCATCCGACCTGCTCGACCGCGATCTCAAACTCCGCCGCGCGATCACGGGGGCCACGCTCTACCCGCTGATCTTGCTGGTCCTCATCGTGGGGGCGGTAGTCGCCGTCGTCACGATCGTGATCCCCCGGCTGCTTGAGCCGCTCAAGGGGCAGATCTCGGTATCCGATCTTCCCTGGCCGACCCGAGTGCTCAGCGGTTCCGCGGAAATTTTCTCGGGGTTCTGGTGGATCATCCTCCCCGGTATCGCCCTCGCCGTGGCGTCGCTGGTCCGCATCTATCGATCGCCGGTCGGGCGATTCTGGATCGACTCGCGACTCCTCCGCGTCCCGGCATTGGGCCGGTTGCTCCGCGACGTCGCAGTCGCCCGTTTCACGCGGACGCTCGCCACTCTGACGGCCGCGGGTATTCCGATCCTCGCCTCGTTGAAGGTGACCAAACGAACCCTGGGGAATGCGGCGATGGAACGTGTCATCGACCATGTGTGCGAGCAGGTCACCGCGGGTAGGACGCTGGCGGAGCCGATGGAAAAAAGCGGGCTTTTCCCGCCGATGCTCATCCAGATCATCAACTTGGGCGAACGCTCGGGCAGGCTGGACGAAATGATGCATCAGGCCGCCCGCGCCTTTGAAGACCGCACCGAGGTAAGCCTCAAACTCTTCACCACTGCTTTTCCCCCCATCCTCATCGTCTTCATGGCGGGGATCGTCGGCTTCATCGTGGCGGCGGTTATCCTCGCCCTGCTCCAGTTCCAGGAGAGCGTCTCAACCATGTAATGTTTCTGCGTCCCACACCGGCGTCCTCCGCCGCTTTTTCAGGATCGGTCCATCACCATGCACAAACGGAACATCCGCAGAGCCTTCACGGTCGTCGAGATTCTCGTTGTGGTCGTCATCATCGCGGTCCTCGCTTCGATCGTCGCACCCCGCCTTTTCTCGCGCGTCGGCCAGTCCAAGCAGGCCGTGGCTAAGGCTAACGCCGAGTCGCTCGCGACCAACGTCCGCCTTTTTATGAGCGACGGGGGTCCGCTCGACTCCGGGGGCGACCTCCGCATCCTGATGGAACGCCCGAGCGCCCTGACCGAGGATCAGTGGAAAGGCCCGTATCTCAACAACTCCGATGAACTCAAAGATCCGTGGGGCAATGAGTTCGTTTTGATTGTTCCGGGTCAGTTCAACACCGATTTCGATATTGTCTCGTACGGCGCCGACGGCCAGCTCGGGGGCGACGGCGAGAACAAAGACATCATCAACGGCAAGAAAGACTAAACGTCGGCGAGCCGGCGCGAGAATCCATCGACGGTGGCACGGAATCATTCAGAATCAAAGCCGGTATGAAATCAGGAACCATCTTGCGCTGTTGCCCGCCGCGGTCCGCTTTGCGTCTCGTTTGTTGTGATCGGCAGTTTGGCCGCTCGGGTCGTGGCTTTTCACTCATTGAACTTGTCGTCGTTCTAGTGATCTTGGCGGTCGTGCTCGGGGTCGCCGCCCCCCGTCTCGCGACGATTTCCGGCGGCAAGACCCGCGCTGCGGCCCAGCAGACGGCCGTTCTGCTCTCGGCGGTCGCTCGGCGTGAACAACTTTCCAGCCAGCCCATCGCGATTGATTTTGACGGTGTCACCGGCCGCCTCGCGGCCCACTCGAAACGGTCGACGGCGGCCGGCTCCATGTCCGACTGGGCTCCCGATCCGCTCATTGCCCCGGTCGATCTTTCGGAGTGCCCTCCGACCGCAGTGAATATCGGCGACGATGCGGTCGATCCCTCCCGTTTCCGAATCGACCTTCGCCTCAATTTCCCCCGTCCCACGATTCGCATCGCGGTCCAAGGGAGCGATGCCGCATCGCCCCTCACCGTCGTTCTTCCCGCGGGCCGGCTGACCGCAGGGGTCGCCGGCCCGAATGATGATTTGAACGCGCACACGGACGTCGCCATCGATCTCGACGCAGCGGGCAAGGGAGACGACGCGTGGTGAGCACAAATGCCAGATGGCCAATCGCGAGCCCCAGTTGGCGAAGGAAGGCCAGAATGAAGGGCGGTCGCCCGGTCCGTCGCGGTTTCCTCCTGGCCGACGTTCTTTTGGCCTCGGTGATGCTCGCGGTCGCGCTGAGCATCTTCATCTCCATGTCGGGGAGCGCGCTTTCTGTGCAGCACATGGGCGAACAGATCGGTACGGCGGCCCGACTCGCGGATGAGCAACTGAACCTCGTGCTGATGCGCGGGCCCGACACGTACGCCTCGCGGTTCCCCATCGAAGGTCCGTGTGAAGCCCCGTTCACCGACTACCGATATCGCCTCGACTTTGCCGACGGGGAATCCGGAATCCCGTACACGGTGGCCGTGCGTATCGACTGGTCATCGGCCCGAGGCCCCCAATCGATCCTCATCGAGACCCGGATCGCGCCGCGTTTGGGCGATGATCCGGACCGCGATCGCCAACCCGAGGAATCCGTCTTACGCGAGTGACAATACCCGAATGATTCCGCCATCCGGGCTGCGCCCGGCCTTCACGCTTATTGAACTCCTGGTCGGCTCCATCATCGGAGCGCTCGTGGCCGGCGGTGCCGCCGCGGCCGTCTCGCAACTTCTGAAAGTCCGCAACGTCGCGACCGCCCGGGGACAGGCCACCAGTCGCGCCGCCGTAGCCATCGAACGCATGACCGCCGACGTCACCTCGGCCATCCGCGATTCGGATCTCTACTTTGCCCGCCTCTCGATCACGGACGGGGGCGACGGCGTGGCGGCCCGCGACACGCTCCTCCTCCTCACCAGTTCCACCAAGCCGTTGCGAGGCATCGACGGAATTCCGGAGGGCAACGAGTTTGAAGTGCAGTACCGAGTGGCCCCGCTGGCGGGCGAGGGACAGGCGCTGTGGCGTCGCGCGGACACAGCGTTTGACGAATCGCAGGACGGAGGCGGCATTGCCTCGGCAATCGTCGAGGGGGTCCGGGCGCTCTCGATCACCGCCACGGATGGAGCCGCCTGGTTTCCCGAGTGGGATTCCGACCTCGACGGCCTCCCCCATGGCGTCCGCATCGAGGTGACCACCGAAGACGACACCGGCAAGTTCACCTCCACCCGCCGGTCGTTTGTCTCTCTGGACCGGGTTCCACTGCCCCCCGTTGATGTTGCCGAGGAGAGTGAGAGCACCTCGGATTCATCACCTGAGGGTTCCCGCTGATGGCGTCCTCCTCCGATTTGCAAAGTGAATCCCGCACGTTTCCATCGGGACGAAGATGGCGGACAGGACCGGGAGGGTTCGGCCACGCGGCCGTCGGACGCCGCTCTCGCCCTGCCTTCGCCATGCTCCTCGTCATCGCGGCCGTGATCATCGCGGCCTTCGCGGTGGTCGCCATCCAATCGACCTCCTTCGGCCAAGCCGCTGCGGGGCGGGAGACGCTGGCGACGACGCGGGCCGCCTGGGCCGCCCGGGCGGGCATCGAGACCGCCATCGCCCGGATCGAGTACGAAACCGAGAACCCCGAGACCGCCGATGCGTTCCGGCTGCTTGACGACCTCACCGCTGCGGCCAACGGCGATCTGGCTTCGGCTTCTTTCCGCGTGCGAACGTCGGTCGGCAAGTCCACGGTTGACGGACCCGCCGATGCCCACGCGAAACTGAATATCAACGCCGTGACTCGCGATCAGTTCCTCGCGCTTGAGCCCTTCATGTCCGAGGACGTCGCCGATTCGATCCTCGACTGGATCGATGCGGACGACACCGCGCGCGAACTCGGTGCCGAACTGGGGTACTACCAGTCGATGCCCTACCCCTATTTGCCGCGCAACGCCGCTATGCGCTCGATCGCCGAACTCGAACTGGTGGCGGGTGTTGATGTGCGAGACGTTCGCGGCGAGGACTGGAACCTGAACGGCGTGCTGGACGACAACGAAGACGACGGCGACGCATCGTGGCCGCCCGACGATGCCGATGGCGTTCTGGATGCCGCGTGGTCGGGCGTCCTGACCGCCGTGAGTGTGGAAGGCGGGAACGCACCGTCCGGCGAGGCCCGTCTCGATCTTTCTCTGACCACCGCCACTGAACTCGGGGGCCGCATCGAGGCTTCGCCCGAGCAGGCGCAGGTCATCATCGACCACATCGCCGCGAACCAATCCGCTTCACTCTCGGACTTTCTCACCGCCAGTCTGTCGCAATTGGCGAACCGGCTGAACACGCAGCCCGGACAGCGGCGGCGTATCCAGGCACTCTCGGACGAGCAACTCGGCCTTCTTTTGGACGAAACCACTCCGGCGGCGGCGGTCGTCGGGCCGGCTCTGCCGGGTAAACTGAACATCAACACCTGCGACGCGACCACCATCGAACTTCTACCCGACATCGATTCGACGCTGGCGGATGCGATCGTCGTCGAACGCTCTGGCCGGGTTGAAGGTTTCACCAGCATTATCCAGTTGCTCGATGTCCCGGGCATGAGCCGGCCGCAACTCGCGGCGTTGTACGAGATATTCTGTGTCCGCTCGAACGTCTTTGTCGTCAGCTGCAAGGGCCGTGACGCCCAGACCGGCATGGAGGTTGAAATGTCCGCCGTTATCGATCGTTCAGCCGTACCCGTGGTGATCAAGGATTTGTCCATCCGATGAAGCCCTCCGTCCGATCCGCCCTTGCGTCCGGCCAGGCCGTTATCGGGATCGATGCCCGTTCCAAGGCCACGTTCGTGGTTGTTCTTTCCGGCAGCGGCCGGCCCAAGGTGCTGGAAACCTTGGAAGCGTCCCCGGGCGATTCCGCCGCGATCGCTTCAATCGCCGCCCGTCACAACGCTCAACGGCTCGTCGCGGTCGCTTCCGTTGCCGATTCTTTCGCGAAGATCATTCCGTCACCGCAATCCGACGCGGTCGAGCGGAGCCCGGCCCACGCGCTGGCCGCCGAGGCCGCCCTTCCCGACGGCATCGCGTCGTGGCGTATGGGTTGCGGACCGTGGCCCGCCTCCGGCGGGTGGGTTCTCGCGTGCGGCCTGATTGCCGAACCCGCGACGAAGGTTCCGCGGTTCGACCTCACCTTCGCGCCCGCGGCGGCGTGTCTGGCCGCAATCACGGCCCCCGGCCCGGCTTCGAGCGCTGCGCCCGGGAGCTTTGGTTCGATGGTCGAGCCGTCCGGGGCCTGCTGTGTGTTTCATGCCTCGCAGAGCGCCCCGAAGGTCCGGTCGTTTATGAGCGACGAGCCGTCGAGCAAGGGCGTACTCACGCTGTCCGCGACGGCAACGACGCATCTATACGAACGGATCGTTCTCCCGGCCGTGGCCGAACCGCGATACGAGGCGGCGTGGCTTGACCAGTTCGGGCTCGCTCTCGGGGCCGCGATTCTGGCCAGCGATCCCGATCCTCTCACGGCTTCACTCGCCTCCCTGCGCTGGAGGGAGCCCGTGGCCGCCGAGGCCCCGCCGGTCCGTATGACCCGATGGCTCGCCACTCCCACCCGTGCCGCCGTGGTCCTCGTTGGCGCGCTCGTGGCCCTCTTGCTCGGGCGATGGGGGTTCGCCTACGCCCGACATGAGATACTGGCCTCCAAACTTGAGACCATGGACGGGAGCCGCTCGACCCGCGAGGCCCTGCAGAAACGCGCCGCCCTTTACAACCAACTCTCGAATGAGCGATCAACTGGTCGCCTCCCGATGACCAAACTCCTCCACGACCTCTCCCGGATAGCGCCGGTCGGGGTGTCGATCCCCAGCCTTCGGCTCTCGCCCGAGCAAGGGCTGGTGATTCAGGGCAGGGCGGAGAAGTCGGAACTGATCACCAGCTTCGAGCAGAATCTCAACAGCACTCGGATGCTCCGCAACCTCAAGAGAACGCGCAACGAGAACACCGATGAGGGGGTGGAGTTTGAACTGACGGCCGAGATCGTTCAGCCCCACAACGCGCTCGCCGCGAAGGAAGATTTCGCCGCTACGCCGCTCGCGGTTCGGCTTTACGGCGAGAACGCCACCGACGCGGCCGGAACCCGGGCCACCGCACCCGCCTCCGGCGCCACGGCCGGCCCCACGGCCGGCAACCCGGGCGATCGATCGGACGATCGGTCTCCTGCACGCCCCGCGCGGGCCGCTCGCGCGGCCGCCCCCGTGGCCGACGCCGCCGCGTCGCCTTCGCGACGGCCGTCCGCAGGCTCGGACACCCCGCCGCCGCCCCTCGCCACGGAAGACATCGCCAAGCTCCCCCGCGGCAAGGTGGTCCTCGAGTTCGGAACCCGCAAGGGCTACCTGCAGAAGAACGAAAAATCCCTCGACGCCGCTACCAAGGAACGCCTGGCGGCTGAGGTCGAGCGATTGAGGGCGCGGATGGACGAAACGCGGGGCGCTCCTTGATGGCCGCTCCGACGTCCGGCAACGCCGCCCGTTTCGCGGCCCGTTTCGCGACGCTGCCCCGCGTGACCCGCTGGGTTCTCTCCGCCGCGCTCTTCATCGCGGCCTATTTTGGTGTGATCGAACCTGTCCTTGATCGCACCAACCAACTTTGGGCGCGGGGCGACGCCAACGCGGCGTCGCTCGTGGCGTACGAGAAAAATCGGGCCGCCCTCACTGCCGCCGACGCCGACGTGAAACTTGGTCTGGCCCGCTATGGCTCGGTCGAAGGGCCGGGCGACCCCGAAGCCCGGCCCGTCGAGTTCAACCGCATGATCGATGCGTTGCTCGACGAGCACGGCATCACCGATGCGTCCAGCACCTCGCGCACGGTTCCTCTAGGTAACGTTCCGCTCTCCCAGTCCTTCGGGCCCGATTTCCGGGTCGATCGACTCGTCCGCGAACTGCAGTTTGAGGCCGCACCGGAAGCGCTGTCCGCGTTCCTCGCGGATGCGGAGCGTCGGCCACTCGTGACCACTGTGTCCCGCCTGAATGTTCGTGCCGAGGAAGGTCGCGGGGGCCGGGGCGAGGAGAATCGTCTCCTCCGCGTTTCGCTCGCGGTCGAAACCTGGCTCCTGGTTCGCAAGGGAGCGCGGAAGTGACGCCCCGCAAGCCGCAGGAGTTTTCGCTGCTGTGGGCGTGGAGGCATTCGCCGGCGCTTTCGTTGATTGCCGTCGCTTCGGTCGTGCTCGCCCTGGCGGGACTCGCGGTTCCCGCGGCCGACCTCGCCCGGGCCTTTTTCGCCAAGAGCCCCGCCGCTCTGGAAGCCAAGGGAGAGGAACAACGCCAAGCCGAGCAGCAGGCCGGCGTCTTTGCCGGGTACTCGGCCCAGATTGATGGACGCTCGGTTTTCATCCTGCCGAGCCCTCCGTCGGCTCCGGTCGTTTCCGAGGCGGAGCCCGACGAAGAGGACGCCCCGGATGCGCCGTTGCGTTATGGCGGTCCCGCCATTATCGCGGCGGTGAACGGAGCGGTGTGGTTCGCCGACGGCTCACGACTGTCGGCGGGTGATCCTGCGAAGGACGGATTTGCCGTGGTTGCCATGAACGCGCCCTGGGACGTCACACTTCGCTGGAAGGGTTCCGAGTTCACGGTGCCGATCTTCGAGCGCGACCGAGCGGTCATGCCGTCAACGCCGCCGGATGATGGAGCCAGCGGCTTGCGAGATTCCGGTTCGCCCCAATCGACACAGGAGCCGCGGCTGAGCCCGCCGGCCGCTGCCCCCGACGCCTCTTCCGACACACCTTCGCCCGAACCAACAGAAAGCCCCTCACGATGACGCATCAGCACCGCCCATTCCGATTACACGCCATCGGTAGTTTGCTCGGAGCAGGTCTCGCGTTGAGTGAGCCGGCGTTCGCGCAGCCCGAGGCGGCAGTGCCTGAGCCCGCTCCGGTGGCGCCGACCGTGAACCCACCGCGTGCGGCCCCCAAACTCGACCCCGATGGACGCCGGATTCTGGAAGGCCCCGATACCACCCTTGCCTTCAAGAATGTGACGGTCGATCAGATCATTCCTTTTATCGTCGAGGCCACCGGGAAGGTCGTCATGCCCCAACCCGACGTGCTCTCGCGCAAGGTCACGGTCCTGAACGACCAGCCGATTCCGCGCCAGCACGCCCTCGACCTGGTGTTCATGGCCCTGTTTCAGACCGGGGTGGCGGTCGTTGAAACACCGACGACGATCACGCTCCGCGACATCACCGAGATCACTCGGCAGGACGTCCCGGTGTTGGGGCCCGACGAATCGACGTTGGAGCGTACCGATGTGGGCACCGTGGTCGAGAAAGTTTTTGCGCTGAGGCACTCGAACGCCAAGAACATCGGCGAGATGCTGAAAGACTCGATCCCCGATTATGCCAAGCGGACGGTTGACGAAGATTCCAACCAGATCGCCGTCATGGGCAACGTCGGCCTGCTGCAGCGGCTGGAACGGCTGATCGGGTCGCTGGACCGCCCCTCCGCAGGGGCGCTGCAGACCGAGACGTTCCGCTTGAAATACGCCGATGCGACATCGATTAAAGCCAACATTGAGGAACTTTTCGGATCCGGGTCCGCGTCGGCGCCGGCCTCGAACAGCAACAACCAGCGCGGGAATCGCAACCAAGGCAACAACAACGAGCCACGCAATCAGATGCAGATGTTCCGATTCGCTGGCCAGGCGGGCGGGGCCGAGGCCGCCACTGCCGCGAGCGGCGAAATCCGTGTGTCCGCCAACGCCCAGCAAAATTCCGTCACGGTGGTCGCCGACCCGGCGATCCTGGCGCAGGTCGGTCAACAGATCGCGAACCAATGGGATCGGCCCCTCCCGGAGGAAGCGGTCGTTCCGAAGATCTACGACCTCAAGAACACCGACCCGGTGAAGGTCCGTGATCTTCTCGAAGGTCTATTCGGGTCCGGGGCTTCATCGACGGCGGGCCGAACCACGGGCGGGGGCGGCAACAATAATCAGGCGGCGTCCGCGGGCTCGTCCCAGGGCGTCGGTCGACTGGCGGGCCAGTTTTCGTTCCAGGCCATCCCAGAATCCAGCCGTCTGGTGGTCGTCGCGAAAAGCCCCGACAACATCGCCGTGATCGACACCATCATCGCCGATCTTGACAAGCCCCAGACGGCGGGCCTCCCCGTCATCATTGAACTCAAGCACGCCTCGGCGGAAGACCTTGCCGAGCAACTGAACACCCTTCTTTCGCAAGATGGCACACTCGCCCAGATCCGCCGGTCGGAGTCGGGGCTTTCGGACGCGGCTTCCTCGGCCAGCCCATTCGCCAGCGAGACGACAACGACCGACGGGCAGGCCACCGAGACCACCACCCCGGACACGATGTCCTTCTGGTGGCAACGCTCACGACCGCCCACCGACCGTCGCAATGCCTCCAACCTTGTGGGCCAACTCCGTATCGTTCCGATCTGGCGGCAGAACGCCATCATGGTTGTCTCGCCGCCGGAGTACAAGCAGTCGATCATCGACCTCGTCAATCAACTCGACAAGCCGGGTCGCCAGGTGCTTCTCGCGGCCGTCGTCGCCGAACTCTCGACCGAGGACGCCAAGTCTCTGGGCATCCGCTGGTCGAGCCAGGACATCAACCCCACCAATCCGGACAACTCGGTCTCGCTCTCGACGACCGCCACCGGGCAACGCAACGACATCGCCGAGAGCCTCTTCAACACCTCGGTCCTGGACGCCAATCTCGACGTCAATGTCCTCCTCCAGGCCCTGGCGCAGGAATCCGGAGTCTCGATCCTTTCCGAACCGCGGATCTTCACGAGCGACAATCAGGAAGCCGAGTTCTTCGACGGGCAAGACATCCCCTTCATCACCAACGCCCAGACCAACGACAACGGCAACCTCACCCAGACGTTCGATTACAAGGCGGTCGGCATCCAACTGCGTATCCGCCCTCGTATCACCGTGAAGCGCGACGTCGATCTCAAGGTCAACCTCGAACTCTCGTCGATCGTCCCCGGCCAGACCCTTTTCGGCGGGTTCATCGTCGAACGCCGCGAAACGACGACGCAGCTCATCGTCAAGGACGGCCAGACGATCGTCATCTCCGGCATCCTCCGGAGCGAGGACTCCGACATCGTCCGCAAGGTTCCCATTTTGGGCGACATCCCGGTCCTTCGTCTGTTGTTCAAGAGCAAGGAACGCACCAAGACCAACACCGAATTGCTGGTCTTCATCACCCCCATTGTCGTCGATAACACTGACGCCGCCGAGGGAGTGAACGCGCCCTACCTGCAACGCCTCGAGCAACTCCGCCGTCAACTTGGCAGCGAGAACCCGCTCCTCTCGGATCCCGGCGTCCCACCGCCGCCCCCGCCTGCCAAACCCTCCGAGCCTCGTTGATCCTCCGCGTGGCACCCCGGCGGGCCGTGGTCTCGCGTGTGTTTGCTGCCTTCCCCCACTTCATGCCGCGACCTCACCTCCCATTCGGCCTCCTGCTGTGCTCTCTCTGCGTGAGCGGCTGCGTCACCGAATCGTCTGCCCCTGTGCGGGGCACGCCGGTCAAGGCTTCACCCGGCGCTGCCGTCCCCGCCGGTCCTCTTGCCACCCCGGCCTCCAACGCCCGCACCACCATTTCGCGCATCAACGTCGCGGTGGTGCCACTGGGCCTGGTTGAGTACGACGGGCTCACGCTCCCTTTGGTTTCGCCCGACGGCCGATTTATGGTCACCCGCACCGGGGCTCCGCCGGAGTGGCCCGCGCTCTTGGCCGCGCCGGGGGCGAGCCCGCCGTCGCCGGGTTCTTTCCGCGCGTTTGCGATTCGCGCTGCGGCGCTCGAACCCCTTGAGCTGGCGGCCGGGGTGCCGGCCGATTCAGTTCTGGGCCGCGACGCCGATTCGCAAGGCTTCCTCATCGAGCAGCTCAAGCCCGACGGCACCCGCGTGATCGGCAAGGTCGGCTGGCTCGGTAACACCGTGACATGGCTTGTCGAATCTCCTGAAGTCAACGCCCACGCGGTTTTCCACGCCGACGGCCTCGTGTTCGTGCGGCGCGGCGTTGACGCCGCCGAGCGCGTGCTGGTGTACCGCGACAAATCCGGCAGAGAAGACGTCCGCTCGGCCCCCGGGGGCGGCTACGCGATGCCCCTGCACTCGCCCGATGCCTCAATCGTCTGGGTTCTCCGCAGCACCGCGGCGGGCACCGAAATCGAATCGATCCGCTTCGCGGATGGCGCGTTCGGCGCCACGCTCACCCGCACGCTCCTGACCGCGTCGAACACGCCGGCCGCGGCCTTTCAACTCGCGATGTCCACAGCCAACACGATCCCTTCGGGGTCTCAGAATCCGCTTCCCTTCGCGATTCTCAGCACCCGCCTCAACGGCGTCGTTGCCGTCGGTTTCGAAACGGCTCGGGCCACCGTTCTTTCAAAGGGCGCGGTCGCTGTCACTCCGATCGTCACCGGAAACGCCGGTGGAGGCCTCCGAGGCTATATCTGCACACGCGATGACGGCTTGGTGTATGTGCCCGAAGGCGCGGCCACCCCGACGGCCGGCAATGCCGTTCGCCCCGACGCCCGCCTGCTCGACAGTCCCTATGTTGTGCGGGCCACCTCGAACGAGTCCGCGCCGTTCATCCTTCTCGGCCCGTCGCTCAACGCCCCTGACCGGATGGAAGTCCTGAAAATGGCGATCGCCCCCGGCGGACGCTGACCCAAGGGCTAAAAGAAGTCCGTCATCCACGGCGTTCCTTGTCCGCAGAAGAGGGCGTCGGCGGATTCCACCGCTCCGTCCGGTCCTTCCAGGAGGCCGATCGCTCGGGCCTGCGAGGCCGTGTGGAGCCCGCAATAGAGCGGCGCGAAGGCCCGAACGTCGCACTGCACGGCGGGTTCGGTTTCCGTGGTTCGCTCGCACACACCCTTGCGGTCGCGCACCGTCACCCGCCACCGGCCGTTGTTCTCGGCTACCAAGTCGTCCCGGATGTCGAACACCGTGCTGGTGGCGACCCCGCGCGCGTACCCGCGCAGCCGCACGGCCTCTGGCACCCGCAAGACACGCAGCATCCAGAACTCTTTCAGGTCGATCGAAAACCGCTGCTGAGGCAGGAGCGTCGCCAACGGGTGCAGCGGGGCCCCCGCCACCAAGGCGTGCTCCGTCATGGTTGTGAAATCGGCAAGCAATCCCAGAACCTTGCGGGCCGCCGATGGAGTGCTCCATGCGATGTCGGAGACCACGAGATCGCCCCGTTCGCGACCGCCGCCGCTCTCGGTCTGGGCGAACATGTACGCCGCGATTCGTCCGTCTTCCCGCACCCCGAAACCGTGAAAGGTCTCGTCGCGCCGGTTCCTGACTCGTTCCCATAAGTACTCTGTGCGATCCGTCATCCCGGCGAAGTTCTGCGCGAACCGGCGGTAGCAGTCCTTCACCTCGTCCATCTCGGGAGGGCCGATCGCGACCACGTCCCGGGCCTTCTCGGTCGCGCCGAGCGTCTGCATCGGCAATTTGCTCACAAATCGGTGTCCCGCCTGCTCATATCCGACCGCGCGATACAAGGGCTGCGTTGACGCATAGAGCACCGAAAGCGGGTATCCGTCGGCCGCCGCTTCGCGAACCGCCGCCTGCATCATCCGCTTCGCGTGACCGCACCCGCGGTGCTCCGGCGGCGTCGCCACGCCGGCGATGCCGAGCATCGGAACGCTTTTCCCGCCCCACCACTGGGCCATGGGGATGCGGCCCAGACACGAGACCACGCGGCGGCCGTCGGCCCCGCCATTGCGCATCACCCGAAGATTGTCAACGCCGAGTTTCTCGCTCAGCCACTTGGTGGCGCCTTCGGGCTTGGTGCCGAAGGCGATCGAGATAAACCTGGACATCGCCGAAACATCGCCCGGATCGACCTTGGTGAACTCGCCCATCGCTCGCACTCCGACTGCCGCACAACGATCCGCTACCGGGGTTTACTCAAGCGCAGCGGAATGGCGAGCCACTTGGGAACCAACCGCTTCGATCCCGCGTGTGTGAGTGAGACTCTTCGCCGCTCAGCCCGGCAGGAAGGCCACCGTGACCACCGTCACGTCGTCGTCGGGGTCCGCGCGTCGGCGGCAATCCGACGCCGCGGCATCGATCGCGATCGCCATTTCCGCCGCCGTGCCGCCCACGGTCCGGCACGTCGCGTCGAGCATCTCTCCGCCGAAGGCCTGGCCTTCGGGGCTGAACGACTCGGTAATGCCGTCGGTGTAAAAGACGAACACATCGCCCGGGTGCAACTCCACCGTCGCTTCGAGCGCCTCCAGGTTCTCGAAAATCCCGATCACGTCGCTCGCCGCGTTGGAGAGCTCGGCCATGACGCCGTCACGCCGCAACTTCGCGGGAGGGTGGCCCGCCGAGGTGTAGCGCACCGTCCGGGCCACGGGGTCGAAGATCGCACAGAAGGCCGTGACGAAGCGGCCTTCGCTCATCAGCGGTTCAAGCCGCCGGTTCACATACTTCAGCACCGCCGCCGGGCCTTCCTCCATCGGCACTCCGCTCTGGACCACCGTGTGCAGCATGCCCATCACCATGGCCGCATCCGCACCGTGGCCCGCGACGTCCGCCACAAGCACGCCCAAGCGATGATCCGGCAACTCAAAGAACGTGTAATAATCGCCCCCCGCGCGCTCTGCGGTGCGATAACTCATCCCCACGTCCAGCCAGCCATGTCCGCTCTTCTCGGCGTGCTTTCGCCCGTCCCACACGCCGCGCTTCTCCGGGTGTTCCCGCGGCAAGAGTTTCCGCTGAATCCGGCTCACCTGCTCGAACTGGTTGTTCAACTGCCCATTCAGTTCCTTGTTTTTCGCAAGGTTCGCGATGTTCTCGATCGACGTCTCGATCAGGTTCATGATGAGCATGACCCGCTCGACGTGCTCGAAATCGACCTCGTCCCACCCTTTTCGGAAGAGCAGGATCCGCTTGCTCATCTTGCCACCCGAGAAAAGCGGGATGAAGAGGCATGAATCAAACGAGGCGAATTCGGCCCCCAGCGCCGGGTCACGAGAGAGGTCGAGTTTGGTCAGCAATTCCGGCTGGCGTTTGCGGATGATCGTCGATACAAACCCCCCCGAAAGAATCGGCGATGGTTCAGACTCATGACCGACATCAACCGTCTGTCCGCGGCGGGGCACATAAACAAGCCGGCGCGAGATCTGAAACTCTCCCACGCCCAATCCCGACGTACAGATCACCAGGATCGCGTGGGCCTCTCCGGAGATCGGTCCGTCCGAGGTGTATTTCGCGGCCAATTGAAAGAGTTCCGACGCATCGTCCACTTTGCTGAGTGTCTGCATCATCGCCATCAGGCGGACAAACTCGTCCTCGCAGTCGGCACCGTCGGTGCGCGTGATGCCGCCCGCCGTCGCGTTTTGACGGAGCCGGGCAAAGGGATCGGAATTCATCCCCACTGATTTGGAAGTTGGCTGCATGGTCGTCGCCCCCTGTCGTTTCGTGCCCGCAAGTGTACCAGAAGTCAGGCGCGGATGGGGTTCAATCCGACCACTTTATCTCCAAAAACGACAAATGCAGCCGCCCGTGCGCCAGTTGCATCGCCGACCATTGGTCGTGGGTCAAACGACCGAAGATCGGGTGCGGGTCCGGCGGCGGCCCGGCCCGCAGCCGCTCCCACGCCAAGACGAAGCGCCGCTCTCCCTCCTCCACGGTCAATTCCTCCCGTGCAAACGTCCCTGCTGGGGCCCCGGAAATCCGCACTCCGGCGGGCGACCCAGCGGCTCCGAAGAACCGCGATTTCATCAGCCGGAGCACCATCTTGACATACCAAGGCGGCCGCGACGGATACCCGTCGAATCCGTAGTCGATCCACGCCGCCAGATGCCCCAATACACACCCCGCCGACCAATTCCCGAGCGGCGTCAATCGCCCGGCCCGCGCCGCCGCCGAAACTTCCCACACTGCGGCTAACGGCTCCGTCAGGTAAAGTGTCCGACGTCCGGACACCTGGCGGGTGTTGATGGGGGCTGGGGTTGTCACGTCGGCAGCTCTTGGATGGCGGATAGCGGTTAGCGGACGACACCGGCGATTTCGCGGCTCAGGGTTTCTGCCGCAACCACAATATCTCGTTGCCAATTGTCGGTTCCGGCTTTGGGATAGATCACCGACCGGCTGGCGGTGACGAGGATTCCTCGGCCGTCGGAGCGGAGCATGACTTTGAGGTCGGCCGCGGTGCCGCCTTGGGCCCCATACCCGGGGATAAGGAACACTTGGTCGGGCATGAGTTTGCGCAATGCGGCGGCATCCGCCGCCTTGGTCGCTCCCACCACTGCGCCGACGGCGCTCAGGCCCGACACCCCGCGCACACCTTCCCCCAACGCTCGGACGTGCCCCGCCATCATCTCCGCGACCGTGCCGCCCGTCTCTAAACGCTCGTTCTGGATGGCGTCGCTATCGGGGTTGCTCGTGCGAACGAGCACGAAAATTCCCAGATCGGCCTCCAGAAAGGGTGTCAACCCCGACCGCCCCAGATAGCCATTGGCCGTGACAAAGTGGGCTCCGAGTCGCTTCGCCGCAGCGGCGTAATGGGCCGAAGTCGTGCCGATATCCCCCCGCTTGGCGTCCCAGATGACGACCAGACCAAGGCGTGCGGCCTCGAGCGCGGATTCTTCCAGAACCGCCACCCCCCGCGATCCATACCGCTCGAAGCACGCGGATTGAAATTTTACGGCCGGAACGATCCCCGCCACCCCGCGAACGACGGCGTGTGTGAACTCCGCGATTGCCGCGAGCGGGTCGTGGTGCCGGGCCCGCACTTCGGCGGGCAGCGATCCGAGAACCGGATCGAGCCCGACGCAGACGGGAGAGCCGATCCTAGTGATCGCGGCATCGAGCGTGTCGATCACGGCGGTGGGCATCGGCCTAGTTTAGAGGCGACGAGCGACGCCGGCCGAGGGGCATAGCGTTTCACCGTGGAACCGCCCCGGAATATTGACTTGAAGAAAGACCGGGGGTTGACCATCGAATGGGCGGACGGGGCGACGTCGTACTACTCGATCGCGTACCTTCGGAAAATGTCCCCGTCCGCCGACATGCGGAACCTTCGAGCCCAGATAAAGAAGAACCCGCTGACGGTTCTCCCGTCGTCGATGTCGCGATCACAAGGTCCTCTGGTGGCCGAATCGGCGGAACTGGTCGGCAACTATGCGATCAAGATCCGCTTTTCCGACGGGCACGACACGGGTTTGTACTCGTGGGCGTACCTGAAAGAAATTGAACCGAACACGGGCAACCGGTCCTGACGCTGAGGGCTGGCAACGCGCTGGACCGGCACCGCCTACCGCCCCTCAAAGAGCCGATCACCCAGCCAGTCCGAGAGTTCGGGGATCGCCTTGATTTTGTTGGCCGTGGCCGCCACGTTGTATTCGACGCGGCAGAACTGCACCCGTTTGTCATGCAGGATGGCGTAACTGGCGCGGGGGTCAAAGTCACGAGGCTGGCCGACCGAGCCGACGTTGATGATGGCCTTCTCGGTATCACGGAAGGGGTAACCCGCTTCACCCAATTCGCCGGGCGAGTAGAAGTCGGGTTCGTCGGTGAAGACCCCCGGGACGTGGGTATGGCCGACCACGCACACCCGCTGCACGCGGTCGAAAATACTCTCCAATTTGTCGGGAGAGTTGATCGCGTCATCGGGAAAAATGTACTCGTTGATGGGGCGGCGGGGGGAGCCGTGGACCGCCAGCAGGTGCATCCCGGTGAGGCCGGTGGCGGGCACGGGTTCGGCCCCATTGGCACCGACTTGCTCCACCACCCGCACCTTCAGGCGGTTCAAGAACTCATAGCGCTGGGCTCGGAGGGCGGCGTCCGGCTCCCGATCAAACTGGTCGCGGGTCCAGAACGCGGCGGACTCGGCTCCGGGGTTGAAGTTCGTGGGCTCATAGAGGACGCCGTAATCGTGATTGCCCATCAACGACCAGGCGCATCTGGAGCGCACCAAATCCACGGATTCGAGCGGGTCGGGACCATACCCGACCGTATCGCCCAGACACACGATGCGGTCGATGCCGCGCTTCTCGATATCCGCGAGCACGGCTTTGAGGGCGACGGCGTTGCCGTGAACGTCACTGATAACTGCTGTGGGCACGCCGACTCCTGAACGTCCGAATTGATCCCGGCCTCCTCCCCCGAAAACGGTCTGCAAACGCCGATCGGAGGCTGACGATGGGGCGGGGTTGGGA
>CAZJXA010000037.1:0-20154 GCA_964549785.1 uncultured Phycisphaeraceae bacterium
GCATGATGCTGACGGGTTTGCCGGAGCGATGGGGTTCAGGTGCGGTAGATCGTTTGCTCGCGATCGGGGCCGACACCGATCATCGCGGCGGGAACGCCGATCGATTGCTCGATGAACTCGACGTATGCCCGGGCCTTTGGGGGCAGGTCGGTCAGGCGGCGAGCGGCCCCGATATCTTCGGTGAAGCCGGGGAATGAGGTGTACGTGGGGGTAACCCGGGAGAGTTCGACGGCGTCGGCAATAAAGCGGTTGCCGGGGACGCCGTTTTTGTCTGTGTAGCCGGTGCAGACGCGGATTTCATCGAAACCGGCGAGGACGTCGAGCATGGTGAGGGCCACCTCGGTGACGCCGTTGATCATCACGGCGTATTTGACGGCAACAAGATCGAGCCAGCCGACGCGGCGGGGACGGCCGGTGGTGGTGCCGAATTCGCGGCCGCGGGTGCGGATGCGGTCGCCGGTGGCGTCGGTGAGTTCGCTGGGCAATGGGCCGGCCCCGACGCGGGTGGAATAGGCCTTCATGACGCCGACGACGCGGCCGAAGCGAGAGAAGGGGACACCGGTACCGGAGCCGATGCCGGCGGTGCCGCAGTTGCTGCTGGTGACGTAGGGGTAGGTGCCGTGGTCGACATCGAGGAGGGTGCCGTTGGCACCCTCGAAAAGGACACGCTTGCCGGCGGCGAGGAGATCGTGAAGGAGGTAGGTCGTGTCTTTGATCATGGGGGCCAACCGGTCGGAGACCTGGCGGCACTTGGCGAGGATGTCGGCGGAGTTGAGGTCGGGCGGGGTCGCGGAGAGTTCGCGGAGCAAGGGGCCCTTGATGGCGAGGGCGATCTCGACTTTTTCCGCGAGGACATCGGGACGCAGCAGATCGCCCATGCGGACGGCGCTGGCCCGCTGGACCTTGTCGGCGTAGGCCGGACCGATGCCGCGGCGGGTGGTGCCGATCTCGGAGATGGAGGTCAGGCCCTTGGCGTGTTCGGCCTGGCTGGCGCGCTTGAGCATGTCTTCGCGGAGGCCGTCTTCCAGTTGGTGATAGGGGAGGACGGCGTGGGCGCGGCTGGAAACGACGAGGCCGGAGGTATCCACTTCGCGGGCGGCCAGGCCGGACATTTCATCGAGGAGTTTCCAGGGATCGACGACGACGCCGTTGCCGATGATGGCGGCTTTGCCGGGGTAGAGGATTCCGGAGGGGATGAGATGAAGGGCGTAGCGGTCGCCTCGAACAACGACGGAGTGGCCGGCGTTGGCGCCGCCGTTGTAACGTACGACGGCGTCGTGGTCGGCGGCGAGGAGGTCGACGGCCTTGCCCTTGCCCTCATCACCCCACTGGAGGCCCACCACGGCGGTGCAGCACGCCTGACTTGTGGCGGGGGGGCGAGGGCGGGATGAGATTTCGCTGCTGGTTGACATGCTGAGGCCGCCTTGCGTTCGATTATCCGGACGGAGGTGCCGGACGGCTCCAAGCGTAGCGTCGAACCCGACGAATCCTGTGTCGGGGTTGTGAGCGGGTCTCAAGTTTTGCTGGGTGGCGGCCGATCTAAGCGGTTGCCCGAGGAGTAGCGAATGGACCTGAAGCCGGTTCGATTGATGTGCCCAAACTTGGTGTGCCGAACGGTGCTGGCGGTGCCGCAGTCCGCCCGCGGCAAGACGGTTCGCTGCCGCGCCTGCGGGACGAATATCAGGGTTCCGAGCGAGGCGCCGAAGGCGGTTTTGACGAAGCCGGACGCGAAAGCGGCCTGAGGCGGGGTTGCGGTGGCGTGGGGCTGTCAGAACTTGGGCTGTTTGTCATCGAGCTCGTCGTCATCGAGAAAATCGAAATCGGCGACACTGCTGCCGTCACTATCGCCGTCGAGCGATTTGGCCTTGGACGGGGCTTTGGACGGGGCTTTAGTTTTAGTTTTGGATGCTGGGTCGGGGTGCGACCCGGAGCCGCCGCCGACCGCCACGACGCCGTCTTCGTAGCATTCGGCGGCTTCGATGGCGGAGGGCTTGCCGTCGACGCGGACGACGAAGACGAGATCACCGATGGAGATGAGATCGCCCGCAGCGAGTTCGGTTTGCGCGATGCGGCGGCGATTGACGAAGGTTCCGTTGCTGGAGCCCAAGTCGCGGATGACGGGCTTGGAATCCTGTACCGAGACTTCGCAATGATGGCGTGAAACGGCGGAGGTGGGAATCCGAATCTGGCAATCGGTCTGGCGACCGATCACCTGGACGGACTTCGTGAGTGCGATCTCGCGTTGCTTTCCATCGATCTGCACCAGAACCAGCGAAACGCTCATACGCTATGTCCCTTCGGCTCATGCCCTGCCCCCCGCGGAGTAACCCCGACGCTCTCGCGGACACCTGCCGCGGCCCCGTAAAGTTTACACCGCCCGACGGGGGGATGTGCGCCGACTGGGGTTACGACCGGACGCCTTGGGCGTCGATTCTGGAAATTCTGAACACCGATGCCGCCCGTCAGCCTTCCACAGGTTCACCGTCCGACCCCGACGAAGTCTTCGCATCCGGCGGCGGCGCTGCCGACTGCTGGGAAGATCGCCGGGCTCTATATGCATGTGCCTTTCTGCTCGCACAAGTGTCATTACTGTGATTTTTACAGCCTCGTGGACACGCGCGACCGGCAGGCCCCGTTTGTGGGGCGGGTGATGGAGGAGTTGACTTTCTTTGCGCGGTTTGCCGCGAACACGCCGATCCGGACGATTTTTGTGGGGGGCGGCACGCCGAGCCTGCTGGCGCCCGATCTCTGGCGTCGGCTGATGGAACATATGGACAGGACGTTTGACCTCTCGGCGATGGGGGCCGGGGATGGGGAGTGGACGGTCGAGTGCAATCCGGATTCGGTGACGGCGGAATTGGCCGGTGTGTTGGTGGAGGGCGGGGTGAACCGGATCAGCATGGGGGCGCAGTCGTTCAACGCGGCGCACCTCAAGACGCTGGAGCGGACGCATAACCCGGAGAACGTCGCGGTGGCGCTGGAGCTGTTCGCGCGGGCGGGGATTCGGCGGACGAACATTGACCTTATTTTCGGGGTTCCGGGGCAGACGCTCGCCGAGTGGCAGCATGACCTCGATACCGCGGTGTCGTTGGGGACGGGGCATATTTCGTGCTACGACCTGACGTATGAGGCGGGGACCGCGATGACCGCGCGGCTGAAGCGCGGGGAGTTTGAGCCGGCGGAAGAGGACGTCGAGGTGGCGATGTTTGAGGCGACGATCGACTCCTTGGCGCGGGCGGGCCTGGAGCGGTACGAGGTGAGCAATTACGCGCGGCCTGGCGAGGAATGTCGGCACAACCTGGGGTATTGGCGGCACACGCCGTGGATCGGCGCTGGCCCCTCGGCTTCGGCGTTTATCGAAGGGCACCGGTGGAAGAATGTGGCGCGGCTGGATGATTATCTGCAGGGGGCCGGGCTGGGGCCGCCGCCGATCCGGGATCATGAGTTGCCGGATGCGGGCCGGTTGGTGAAGGAACGGCTGATGACCGGGCTTCGGTTGCGGGAGGGATTGGCGGCCGATGAGATCATGAGCGCGGCGGAACATGCGAGACCGGGTTCGGCGGAGCGCATGCGGACGGTGGTTGAACGCGAGGTGGAGCGGGGCCGGATGGAATCCGGTTCGGGGTCAACCCTCCGACTCACCCGTCCCGGGATGCTCATCGCCGACGCCATCGTCGTCGAGTTCCTTGCTGCCTTTGACGGCGATTGAAGCGACGGGGACGGACGGCTTCGCAAGGTCCGGGCGTGGCAACTTGAGGGACGTGAGCAGGCCTTTGAGGTCTTTGGGCCAGGCGGAGGTGACGTCGACCTCGACGCCGGTTACGGGGTGAGTGAAGGTGATGCGATGGGCGTGCAGGGCGAGGCGGGAGGTCGAGCGACGGCGGGGCGGGCCATAGAAGCCGTCGCCTGAAATGGGGCAGCCGATGGATTCGAGGTGGACGCGCACTTGATGCAGACGGCCGGTGATGGCGCGGCACTCGAGGACTGAGCCGAGCGATGAGGCCGAGACGATGCGGTAGGCGGTGACGGCCATCTTGCCGGCGGAAGAGATGCGGGCCAATTTTTTGCCGTTGCGGCGGTCGGCTTCGTACTCGGCGATCGGGCGCTTGATGACGCCGGACGGCCGCGAGGGGGTGCCGGTGGTGACGGCCCAGTAGTACTTGGCGATGGAGCGTTCGGCGAAGGCGAGGCGCAGGGTGTCGTAGGCGCGGGGTCGGAGGGCGATGAGGAGAATCCCGCTGGTTTCGCGGTCGAGGCGATGAAGGAGGCCGAAGTCGCGGCCACGTCCGAGGTTCTGCAAACGGTCACCCCAGCGGGCGAACAGGCCATTGAGCAGGGTGTCGTCTTCGTGCCCGAGGCCGGGCTGGGTGACGAGGTGCGAGGGCTTGTCGATCGCGACGACGTCTTCATCCTCGTAGAGGGTGCGGAAGAGGACGGACTCGTTTGGCTCGACGGAATAATTGCTCAACTGGGGCTTCGATCCTTTCCGGGGCGGCGGCGATTGTGCTCGGGACGTCCGTCGGTGTCGCCGGATTCGATGTTGACATACCAAGTGAGTCGGTCTGGCGACTCGGGACGCACGTGGCCCCAGCCCGTCGGAACTTCGGTTGCAGTCCCCCACTCTCGTTTCAGACTCTTTACAAAGCCGAGGGCGGGGACATCGGGGGAGACGATGGCGACCCGGCGCGATTGGTGGAAGATGGACGGATGGACGGCGGTCCAGGTTGCTTCCGCGGCCTGAATCCGGTGAGCGGGGGCTCCGCAGACCTGTTGCGGCGGCTGAACGCCTACGACGCCGGAAGAGCCGAGGGTCACGGCGGCGAAGTCGAAGCCGTGAATCCGGCCTTCGCGTTGAAGGACCGCGTTGAGACGGTCGGCGTAGTGCGATGCGGCCTCGTCCTTGAGGTGGGCGAGCGGCATGTGGACTTGATCGGGCGGCACACCGGCGTGGTCGGCGAGAAACTCACGGAAGCCCTCGCTGGGGGGCTCGGCGGAACCCGGGCCGGGGGCATCGTCGGTAAGCCAGACATGGGTGCGATCCCACGGGAGGGCGTGCATTGAGTTGTCCATCAGCAAGCGGCGGAAGACCTGCTCGGTGACGGGCGTCAGGCTGACGCCGAGGTGGAACGTGCCGCGTTGGGCCGACGAATGGAGGGCGACTTCGAGGACGTCTTCGGCGATGGCATCGACGAGGGCGAAGATATTGTCGCGGAGTACGACGCGCCCGGGGACGTTGAGGCGCACGGGTTCGGGCAGGGGCACCAGATCAAAGGGTTGCGGAACCGACATGCCGTTATTGTTGACGCGAAACCCGGGCAGCGATTGCCGCGATCGGCTTCCGATGGGCGGACCTTTGAGAGTGAGAGCATCCGACTTATCCTGTGGGCGTGATTTCACCGTTTTTCCGCATCGCTGATGTGAACCTGAATCGGGCTCGCGAAGCCTGCCGCGTGCTGGACGACCTCTGCCGTTTTGTGCTGAACGACGCGGCCTTGTGCGAACGCTGGAAAGGGCTTCGGCATGCGATCGTGAGTGTTGCCGCGGGTTTTAACGCCGCGGATCTGCTGGCGAGTCGGGATAGCGAACAGGACGTGGGCCGAGAGGTTTCCACTCCGGCGGAGTTCGCGCGGGCCGGAGAGATCGCTGTTGCGCGATCGGCGACCGGTCGTCTGAGTGAGGCGCTGCGGTCCCTGGAGGAGGCGTCGAAAGCGTTGGGACTTCCGGGGGTCGCGGCGGGTTTCGAGAGGTTGCGGTATGAGACCTACACGTTGGAAAAGGCGACTCTGGAGCGTTTTCCGCAGCGGGCGGGTCCGCAGTGGCGGCTGTGTGTACTGGTCACCGAATCGTTGTGTGCGCTCCCGTGGACGGAGACCATCAAACGGGCGTTGGGTGGTGGGGCCGACTGCGTTCAACTGCGTGAAAAGACGTTAGAAGGCGGGGAGCTGCTGGAGCGGGCGTTCGTGGCGCGGGATCTGACACGGGCCGCGGGCTGCGGGCTGGTCATCAACGATCGGCCGGACGTGGCGGCGGCGAGCGGCGCGGACGGGGTTCACCTCGGGCAGCTGGATACTCCGGCGGCGCAGGTGCGAAAGGTCTTTGGCCGGTCGCTCGTGATCGGGGTTTCCACGAGCAACCCGAGCGAGGCCGGGGAGGCCGTGGCGGCGGGGGCGGATTACTGCGGGCTCGGACCGATGTTTACGACGACCACGAAGGTGAAGCCGGTACTCGCGGGGCCGGCGTATGCCGCGGCGTACCTCGCGGACCATCGACTGGCCGCAACGCCGCACCTCGCGATTGGGGGGATCACCCTCGAGAACGTTGGTGAACTCCGTTCTTTCGGCGTTGTGGGCATCGCGGTTTCGTCTGTGGTGTGCCGAGCCGATAACCCCGGCGAGGTCTGCCGGCGATTGCGTTCGGTTCTGGGGGTCTGAACTCGCGCACCGGCGGTGGCGGCCCGGGGCATCGGCCACCTTCGGTACACGGCGGAGTATCGCGCCCCAATGAGGCTTTCCCGTGGCCTAGCGTTCTGTCATGCCCATTTTTCTGGAGCGGCAGCTTGCGAACGGGTTGACCATTGTGGCCGAGGCCGACGCGGCCGCGCACACCGCCGCCGCGGGATTTTTCGTGAAGACCGGGGCTCGCGATGAACTGACCCGGGACATGGGGGTGAGTCATTTTCTTGAACACATGATGTTCAAGGGGACGGCCGAGATTTCGGCGGAGGAACTGAACCGACGGTTTGACGAGATCGGGGCGCGGAACAACGCGTACACCTCGAACGAGATCACGTGTTTTTATGCCCATGTGCTGCCGGAGGCTTTGCCCGCGGGGCTGGAACTGCTCGCCAAGATGATGCGTCCGGCCCTGCGACAAGCGGACTTTGATACCGAGAAGAACGTGATTTTGGAAGAGATCGCGATGTACCGTGACCAGCCGTTCTGGGTGCTCTATGAATCGTGCATCGAGCGTCACTTTGGAACGCACCCGTTGAGCCATCGCGTGCTCGGCACCGCCGAGAGCATCAAGGCGCTTGAGCAGCCGCGGATGCTGGACTACTTCCATCGGCGGTACTCGGCGGACAACACCGTGGTGGCGTTGGCGGGGAAGATCGATTTTGATGCGTGCTGCGGATCGATCGAACGCCTGTGCGGTTCGTGGGAAACGACCCGGGTGTCGCGCGACAACGCGGCCCCGCCGATTGTGGGCGGCGAACTCAACCTGACGGATGCGAAGGTGTCGCGGGGCTATCTGCTGGCGATGTGCAAGGCCCCGGCGATCGACGACGACCGCAAGTACGCGGCGTCGCTGCTCTCACAGGTGCTGGGGTGCGCCGACAACAGCCGCCTCCATTGGTCGCTGGTTGAAACGGGGATCGCGGAGGATTGCCAGGCGTCCTGCGACCCGCACGACGGCTTCGGTGAGTTCTTTGTATTCGCTTCGGGTGACCCGGAACGGCTGCCCGAGATCGAAGCGATCATTCGGAGGGAACTGGACACACTGGTCGGTTCATTGGTTCAGGATGACCTTGACAAACTGCGGACCAAGATCGCTACGGCGGCCACGATCGGGGGGGAGAAACCTCAGGACCGGATGCACAGGCTGGGGCGACTCTTTACCTATCTCCGCCGTTACGAACCGCTGGAGGCGGAGATCGACCGCATCGCGGCGGTGACCCTCAGCGATGTTCGTGACGCCGCGGCGGCGTTTCCGATCCTGCCGCTGACGACGGGCCGGCTGGTGCCGGCGGGGTGATGGCGGGTACGGCTGGAGGGGATGACAGGACGCGGGGCAGGTCGAAATTTTCAAATGATCTTCCGGGAGCCACTCTGGCCAAGCTCTCGGCGGTTCACGATCCCCGATTTCAGTAGCCCGCGATGGAGAATCCTTCCGAAGCGCCGGCCACGCTCCGGCCCGGGGTTCACGGCCGTTGATCTCTTTGCCGATTGAGCTTTCGAGGCCCGATACGAGGGCTTTGCGTTGACTTCGGAACCTGTGGCGGGGTAAACGACTTCTCCGGCATCGTGCCGCACTCTGGGCAGGGGGCGTCGGTGGCCAAACCGGCCCGAGCATAAAGGCACTTCGCGCACCGCGTGCCGCGGCGTGTGCGAGCAAGCGTGCGGCGCTCGCGTGACGTCAAGACGGTGGCCCAGTCGATCCACAGCAGGAGGCAAGCCATCGGCGGCAGCAGCACGCCCCAGACCAGCGGAATCACAATGAGCAGGGGCGAGCGGTGAACCGGCGCGGGGTTGTTTTTTGCGAAGCGGGCTTGATTCCAGAGCACCTGTGGTCGAAGGTTGGGGATGGGAAGTTGCGGCGTGGTCGCCCGCCATTGCTCCCAGACGGTGGTCCGGCCCGTGGACGCCTCGCGGTCCGCAAAGATCGGCGGACCATCCACGATATCGATCGCGCCGTCCGCCCGCGGATTTCCCTGATACAGCCACAGGAACACCGACCCGGGGTGGTGCAGTTGCATCATCTGCCCGGCGTAACTGAGCTTGCAAGGCGGTCCCTGCGAGGTTACCGCCATTGCGGCCAAGACAGCGGAGATGAGTGCCACGCCAAGGAGCAGTTCGGCCACCCTTCGACGACCGCGAAGCGAGTTAAGCCGAGCGACGATCACGGAGAATTGTCTACCGAGAATGCAGAGCGGCCTGTCACAGCCTGTCTGACGGCCGGATTGGTTTCTCGCTGGTAGGTTATCGACGTTCTCCACATGATCGGCACCGCACCTCGCGGCGGTTCAAGATACCCGATGGCATCATTCCACACCCTTTCCGCCTCGCAGAGACGCGTCATGTGTCTGCGTAATCGGCGTGGGTTTTCGTCACCGTTCCACAAACGCCCGCAGTCCGGCCGCCTCGGCGTGAAACACCTCGCCGAAGTACTCGGCCAGCAGCCGCATCGCTCGGCCCTGAGTCTCCGCGCTTTCTTTCCCGCCTGCCCATTTTTCAAAGCCGGTCCCATCGAAGGTGCTCGGCATTCCGCGAAGGAGCCGCACGGTTGCGCCCCTCACCCGCCAGACCAGCCCCGTAGCCGAGTCTCCCGCCCCCATCACCAATCCCCCCAATTTCGGCGCGAAGGCCCACGAGGTTTCTGGCCCCAGCGCCTCACCGGTCCGCATGTCCGCTTCCAAGTCCGGGCGGTGACCTGTCTCCGAGAGCAGGCACCACAGGAACCAGAGGACGGCGGCGGCATCTGTTTGGGCGGTGTCGCCCACGACCCTCAGGGAGGCCAGCAATTCATCGAAGACCGCCGGGTGAGGATCACTGTGCTCCATCGCGTGATACGCGGCGTCGACGAGGGCCAGGGAGGCGTGGAAAGCGGAGAGCGTTGATCGCGCCTTGGGGAATGTCTCCACGAGATCCCACGCGGTCAACAGGCTGAGGCCTTCGGTCTGCTTGACGCGGGCTTGAAACTCGCCCCGGGTCGGCACTTCAACCCCGCCGGAGAACCGAGATTTAGGGCGCTTTGAGCCCTTCGCGACGGCACGGATCAGACCGTGTTCGCGGGCCAGCACGCACACCACCTGGCTGGTTTCGGACCAGTCCCATTGACGGATACAGATTCCGAAGTCGTGAATCGGCGTGACCACACATTCCTCTCCGATCGGGGTTGACCCGACCGTACGCACGGGCTTGACTCTGCGGCATGCACTTCACGCTGGTTGATCGCATCCTGAGCCTGACGGACGAATCGGCGGTCACGCTCAAGAACGTGTCGCTCGCCGAGGAGTATCTGCAGGACCACTTTGCAACGTTCCCGGTGCTGCCCGGGGTGTTGATGATCGAATCGCTGGTGCAGGCGGCGCGGCTGGTGATGGAACGTCGGGCGGAATCGGCCGCGGGGCTCGCGACGGAACCCATCGGTGAGCACGTCCCGCGATACCCGAACCAACGCTGGGTTCTCGGGAAGGCCCGTGCACTGAAGTATGGCGCGTTTGTGAGACCGGGCGCGGCACTCCGGATCGAGGTGAATCTCGCGAAGGTCAACGACGACGGCTCGGTGGATTTCAAGGCCCAGGCTTTGCTCATCGAGCCGCAGTCGACCGTTCCGCCGCCGGTCGCCGCGGCCGGGCGCATCACGCTGAGGCCGGTCCGCTCGGCTGTTTTTGCCTGAAACGCGCGGGGCGAACACCTAGGATCACAGGTATCCCGCGACGGGCCGAGCCTCGGCCCCACCCGCATCTGCTCTGTTCCCAGTGCCTCGGTGCTGGCGCCCCTGGAATTATGATGACCCGAACCGAAATTCACACCAAGATCCGAGACGTCCTTGTCGATGCGCTGGCGGTCGATGAGGGGGATGTGGTTCCGACGGCGAGGCTGACAAAGGATTTGGGGGCGGAGTCGATTGATTTTCTGGATATCGTCTTCAAACTCGAGCAGGCGTTCGACATTAAGATCGCCCAGGGGGAACTTTTTCCGGAGAACATGGCGCAAGATTCCCGCTATGTTCTCAACGGGAAGTTCACCGAGACCGGCTTGGAAACCCTCCGCACCCGGATGCCCCACGTTGACTTCGCCGGGTTCGAGAAGGATCCGCAATTGATCAAAGTCGCGGAACTTTTCACGGTTGACGCGTTGGTGAAGTTCATTGAAAAGAAACTCGCCGGGGTGTGACCGGGAGTCCCGATTCTCGAACTGTGATTCCGTCCTTTCGTTCCCCTCTTGCCGCTCGGCACCAACACCGGTCCCCCTCTCATGCGATGGATGTGGATCGATCGAATCACGTTCCTTGAGCCGGCCCGGCGGCTGGTGGCGATCAAGAACATCTCCCTCGCCGAAGACTACCTGCACGACCACTTCGCCGCCGATCCGGGGCGCGGCGTTCCGGCGCAACCAGTGATGCCCGCATCGCTGATCATCGAGGGGATGGCGCAGACCGCCGGGATACTCGTCGGTCATGCGGAAGGGTTTCGGGAAAAGGTGATTCTCGCGAAGATCGGCACCGCCGAACTGACGCACGACGCGCCGCCGGGGTACACGTTGCGATACACCGCCGTGATCCGCTCGCTCGACCCGGCCGGGGCGGCGACCGAGGGCACCGTTGAACTCATCGACCCCGCGACGGCCCGGGCGAGCATAATCGGCAGGATCGACCTGATGTTCAGCCACATCGATCAAAACATGGCTGGAACGGCCTTTCCGGAGCACAACTTTGTGTTCGGGGACTCATTCAAGACACTGCTGCGGATGAGCGGGATCATGGTTGGGTGACCCCTGCCCTGCAGCCCGCGGGCGGTGATCGATTCTTGAAAGGAAAAAGGCCGGAGTGGGATTCGAACCCACGAAGCTTTCGCAACGGATTTGCAATCCGTCCCATTAGACCACTTTGGTACCCGGCCAGGAATCGGCGAGACGGTAGGCTCTTGCGGGGCGCTGCTTCAAGCGGGCGGGTCTGGCGTCAGGTATGGCCTCAGGTATGGCCCCACGTCTGGCCGCGCGTGTCACCGGGGTTCGATCCCCCATGTGGGTTCATCCGCGGCATCGGACCAGCGCCGCATGTCGCCCAAATCGTCCCACGTCAACACCTCCGCGTGCCCATCGGCGTGGGCGGTGACGGCCCGCCCGTCGAATCGGAGTGAAATGAAGCCGCTATTGAGCCCGGGGGCCGGACTCCGGGGTTCGTACGCCGATTGCCAGAGCCGCCCCGAAGCTCGCGTGAAGACGGGTGGATCCACGCGGAAAAAGCCTTCGGGGGTTCCGACGATCGGCACGGCAGATTGGCTTTCTGCGCGGGCGGAGGCGAACATCAGCACTTCAGAGGGTCGATTCAGCGCATCCAACTTCACCGCGTGTACCCGTCCGAAGACGCGTTGAAAGGCGGGCTCGAACTGTCCCGTTCGCTCGGTCCCGCCGAAGAAGTTGGCATTCATCCCGAGGGCGGGGAAGAGGCTCACGACGTAGTCGTAGTTGACCCCGAAACCGGCGTACTCGGCCTCGCGCTCCCGCAAGTCGGCGAGGACCCTGGAGTTCTCGTACAAGCCGCGGAAGTCAAAATTCAGATACGGGGCGATCCGCCACGGATAGCGCTGGGCCACTTCGCCCGTGAGCCGGTCACCGGCCTCATTTCGGACGATCATCCCCCCGTTCACCCATTGGCGCTTGGCGTAACCGGGAAGCACTTCGCCCTTGGCGTCGTTCGTGTACATCATCACGGCGGTCAGCACCTGCCGCGCGGTTGAAAGTTCACGGGTCTTGCGCATGGCGAGACGGCATTTGGCCATCCCCGGCAAGAGGATCGCGATCAGAACAGCGATCACGAAGAGGACGACGAGAAGTTCAATCAGTGTGAAGGCGCGCGAAGATCGGCCTTTTCGGACCGCTCGGTTTGCGGAAGTGAGTGCATCCAACGTCATCGGCAAGGAGTATATTATGCTGTGAAACAAGAATCGTTCCTGTCCAACAAGATTCCGCAAATTCTTCGCCCGGAGCCCTGTATGCGTTACTTTTCAGCCGCGGTTCTCACGTTGTTCCCGGGTTTTGCCGCAGCGCAGACCGAAGTCGTCGTCTCCTATCCCGCCCCGACACTCGACCGCTGGATGTACCCGTTCAATTTTTCAGCAGGTGCTGAGACCGCAGCGCCCGTCTTCGGGGCCCTCGATCAGGAGGGATTTGATGATCGCGACGCTCAGTTTATCGTCGGCTGGAGCACGGATGGTGACATTCCAACGGGATTCCACCCGCAAAGTTACGTGGTGACTTCGGTCACGGTTCGCCTGGTCCTGAGCGCGGGAGACCGCTGGGAGTACGACCCGACGTTGGACGGCTTCGCGACCTATCTGCCACCAGCGGACCCGGATTTCAGGCTCGATGCCGACGCGGGTCGTCCGGTGGAACTGTTCGCCATCGGCTACCGCAACGGATTCGGCGCTGAGTCTTTCGGAGAGTCGAGTCCGTTCACGGTGGGGTCGCCCTTCCCGCCCCGTGAATCGATCCGCAACGCGTTCGCGGCGATGATCGACACCGCCGGCACCGCCACCGATGTCTCCAACCAAGTCCGTGACCGCTTCGATGCCGCGCCTTTCGCCGTCGGACAGGCCCCACTCGTTCCGGGGACGCTCGCACCCGCCGACACGATTCTGACGTTCACGGTGGACCTCTCCACGTCCGCCGCACGCGCGTATTTCGCCCGTTCACTGGCATCGGGAACGGTCCGACTTGTGGCCACGAGTCTCAGTCCGGCCGCGGGTGGCCCGGGAGGTGGTACCGGGGACCCTGCCTATCCCGCGTTCTATACGAAGGAGAACGCGCTGGCGCCTTTATTCGGGTTTTCGCCTAGTCTGGATCTTGCGGTGACGCTCCGCCCCGCCGCCGACACCGATCTCGATGGGGACACGGACTCCGACGATGTTCTGGTGTTCTTCGCCGCGTGGGAGGCGGGAGAAGAAGGCGGGGATTTCGACCTCGACGGCGACGCTGACTCGGATGACATCATCGAGTTCTTCACCGCGTGGGAGAATGGTTGATCGGTGGGCGAACGTCGGGCGGGGCCGAGGTGACCGCGGGTGACCGGTGCATTCCGATGACCTGATTGAATCATCCCGCCTGGGACGAGCGGCTGCTTGCACGGGCGGGCTGCCACCGACGTGTTCGGTGTATTCCGTCGCCGCGCGTTTCTGTCTGACCTGCAACAATCGGGGATGCCCACCGAACTCGAGCTCATGCTTTCGGGCGAACTTTACCGCGCTTCGGACCCGCAGCTCTCGGCCATGCGACTGAACGCCCGTCGCCTCACGCGGTTGTACAACTCCTCGATGGAGGGCGACGGCGCGACGCGAGCTGGATTGTTGCGGGAACTGCTCGGCACGTGCGGTGACCGCGTCGAGATCGAGCCGATGTTCCGGGTCGACTACGGGTGCCACATCCATCTTGGCGACGGCGTCTATCTCAACTTCGGCTGTGTGTTCTTGGATTGCGCCGCGATCACGGTCGGCGCCGGGACGCTTTTTGGGCCGGGCGTTCAGTTGCTTACCGCGACCCATCCGAAGGACATCGCGACACGGCGGAGACTGCGCGAGTTTGGCAAGCCCATTACCATCGGGCGGGATTGCTGGTTGGGCGGGGGCTGCATTGTGCTTCCCGGGGTCACCATTCATGATGGAGCGGTGATCGGGGCCGGGAGCGTTGTCACTCGAGATGTGGTCGCGGGGGCGATTGCGGTAGGGAATCCGGCACGAACGCGGTAGGCGCTCGCGGAGGCGTGGGGTTCCGACCGGACTCCGGGCCCGTCGCTATTTCGCAGCGCACACGCGCTGGGCTGCATCGGTGAGGTCTGTCGCGGCCTGCATCGTCGGGATCTTGCCCTGGGCCTCCTTCAGCAACTTCCGACCCGCCTCGACGTTTGTCCCTTCAAGCCGGACGACCAGCGGCACCTTGAAGCCGAGCGTTCCGTCGGCGTTCCGGTGCTTGGTCGCCGCGTTGATGATGCCCTGGGCGATGATGTCGCACTTCATGATGCCGCCGAAGATATTGACGAGAACGCCTTTCACGGCCGGATCGCGCAGGATGATCGAGAACGCTTCGGTCACGGCCTCTTCGCTGGCGCTGCCGCCGACGTCAAGAAAGTTCGCGGGCTCGCCGCCGTGCAGTTTCACGATGTCCATGGTCGCCATCGCCAGGCCGGCACCGTTGACGAGGCAGCCGATCGTGCCGTCAAGGGCGACGTAACTGAGACCGAACTCCTGGGCACGGATTTCCGCCGCGTTTTCTTCGCTGTGGTCGGCGAGGGAGACTAATTCTGGGTGCCGGAAGAGCCCGTTCTCATCGAATGAGAACTTGGCATCGATGGCGATGACCTCACCCTCCGGTTTTTCCGGTGTGCCCGCGGTGATGATGAGGGGATTGATCTCGGCGAGGGTGCAGTCCTTTTCGATAAAGAGTTTCGCCAGCGACTGCATGATTTTGGAAGCCTGCCCGACGTGCTTGCCTTTGAACCCCAGTTTGTACGCGACGTTGCGGGCCTGGAAGCCTTGCAAACCCAGGACCGGGTGGAGCGGCTCTTTGATGATCGCCTCGGGCCGATCGTGGGCGATCTGCTCGATCTCGACGCCGCCCTCACGGCTGGCGATCAGGATGTTGCGTCGCGTCTTTCGGTCGGTGGTGACCGCGAGATAGAACTCCTCGGTGCCGCCGCCGGAGCGGGGAGCGATGTCGGCAGCGCGGGCCACCAGAATCTTTTTTACTTCGAGCCCATCGGCAGGGGTTTGGGGACTTTTCATCCGGTTGCCCAACATGAACGCGGTGGCCTTGGCGGCCTCCTCGGTCGTTTTGACCAACTTTACAAAGCCCGCCTTGCCGCGACCGCCCGCGAAGACTTGGGCCTTGACGACCGCCAAAGGCGTCTTCATGCCGTTGGTGGCGGCGTGAAAAGCCGCGTAGGCCCCGGCTTCGGACTCGATCATCTGGCCGCCTGGAACGGGGATGCCGAAGTTGCTGAGGAGTTCTCGGGCCTGGTATTCGTGAATCTTCATGTGACGTCATGTTAGCGGCGGCCAACCCGGATGGGCTCGGGCCGGCCGGGCAAGGTGCCGAAGCCGCTTCGATCGGTGGAAGGCCTTGAAATAATCCTTGACACCGCGGTTGGTTCTGATAGCCTTCGACGGTCGGCATTCTTTGGAGTACGCCATGACCCGAACGCTCGCATTAACCGTTGTTGCCATGCCGTGTTTCGCCGCGTCGCTGGCGTCGGGGCAGGTTATCGAACCTCCGTTTGATTCTGTTTATACCGTTCGTTCGCTCGGAACTCCCGAGGGCGTGCCGGTTCCGTTCGGCGGGCTGTTTATTTTTCCCGGGCAGCCGAACCTGCTGTATATCGGCGGGGGGGCGAACACGGCGGATGGCGGGCTGTATCGGATCGGTCTGGTTCGCGACGCGAATGGTTTCGCGACGGGCTTTGTGGGGACGGCCGAGCGGCTGGGCGACCTGCCGTTCAATGACGGCGGGATTACTCCGGACCCCGGGGGGCTGATCTCGGCGGTGGGATGGCCTTCGAACCGATACATGCAGTTTGATGTTTCGATCGGGGCGGTTGTCAACGACATCGACCTCACGCCGCGGGGGATCGCGAGGTCTTCGTCGTGTGTCACGTTCATCCCGCCGGGGCTTCCGGGAGCGGGCGGGATGCGGATTGTTTCGTGGGGGGGCGGTGAGTACCACCGCGTTTCGTACGACATCGGGCCGGGAGGGATTATCTCGCTCGGCGATTTGAACGTCATTCCGGAATCCACGCTGCCTGGCGGGCCGGAGGGATTCACCTACGTTCCGACCGGTTCGCCGCTGTTTACGGTCCCCACGATGCTGGTGTCGGCCTTCAGCGCGGGTCGCGTGGATGTGTACGACGTCGACGGGTCGGGCGATCCGATTATCTCGACCGGTCGAACGCTGGTATCGGGCTTGGCGGGCGCGGAAGGCGCCACCATCGATCCGGTGAATGGCGACTTCGCGTTCTCGACGTACGGCGGGGGCGACCGCGTGGTGTTTGTGAGCGGCTTCGTGCCGCCGCCCGAGCCGTGCGCGTGGCAGATCGCCAATTGTCCCGCGGATTCGGATGGTGACATCGACACCGATTCGGACGACGTGGTGGTCTTCTTCGGGTTTTGGGAAGCTTCGGACGACTGCGCCGACGTGAACAGCGATGGTGTCGTCGATTCGAACGACCTCACGTACTTTTTCGGCGGCTGGGATGAGGGGCGATGCCGGCCGTGACGACGGTGGCTTGAAGAGCGGACGACGGGGAACCGAAAAAGCGGGTAGCCCGGCACCTACGCTTGGCCCGCATGATGCAGCCGGTCAACGTTGTTCTTGTGGGCGGTGGTGGACGGGAGCACGCGCTCGCCCGCGCCCTCCTCCGCAGCCCCCGTCTTGGCAAACTATGGATCACGCATCCCGAGAACCCCGGGCTCGCCGCGCTCGGAACCCCTGTCGATATCCCGGTGAACCGGCGCGAGATTTATCGACTCCGGACGTTCTGCGCGAAGAATGACATCGGGCTGGTTGTCATCGGACCGGAAGACCCGCTGGCGGAGGGTTTCGTCGATGAACTCTCGACGCCGGACACGCTGGTCTTTGGTCCGACCGCTGCGGGCGCGCAGATCGAGGCCGACAAGGTGTGGTGCAAGTCTTTGTTGCGAAGCGCCTCTGTGGCGGTTGCCGAGGGGCGGGGTTTCACCGATCACCACCAAGCCCGGGCCGCGCTGGAGGGCAAGATCAAAGATGACAAGGTTCTCTTTACGGCCTTGGGGCCGATGCGGCAGTTTGAGACGGGCGATGAGAAACGGGAGTTCATCCTGTCAAAGTTGGGGGCCGCGCTCGATGCGGCGGCGCCCCGCGGCAAGCCCAACGCGCTGGAGCCGCGGGCCCGGGCCGCGCTTTCGATCGCGTTCGCGTGCGGCGACTCCTTTCGAACGCCGGACGATCGGGCGGCGTTCATCGACAATTTGATACGCACCGACGCGACCATCGCGAAGGCGGCGACAACCCCCCTTTCCGATCTGCCGGTGATCAAAGCAGCCGGACTGGCAAAGGGCAAGGGAGTTGTTGTTCCCTCCACGTACGCCGACTGTTTGGCGACCATCACCGACATGATGGTGAAGAAGATTCACGGGGCCGCGGGTGAGCAGATCGTGGTGGAAGAACGGCTGGAGGGGCCGGAGGCATCGGTGCTGGCGATCACCGACGGCCGCACCATCGTGTCGTTGCCGGTGTGCCAGGATCACAAGAGGCTTCTGGACGGGGATAAGGGGCCGAACACGGGTGGGATGGGGGTTTTCTGCCCGTCGCCGAACGTGAGCGACGACCTGCTGATGACGATCGAGCGCGAGGTTCTGGTGCCGACGGTCGATGCGCTCAAACGCGACAAGATCAACTATAAAGGCGTCCTGTTCGCGGGGCTGATGCTGACCGCCGGCGGGCCGAAGGTTCTGGAATACAACTGCCGCTTCGGCGATCCGGAAACGCAGCCGTTGATGGCCCGTTTGAAGAGCGATCTGCTGGAACTGCTGCTTGCCACCTGCAAGGGAACCCTCGACGAAGTGATCCTGGAGTGGGATTCGTCCGCGGCGTGCTGCGTGGTGCTCGCGAGCGAGGGGTACCCGGATAAGCCGCGGCTGGGGGCGGTGATCAGCGGGGTCGAGGCAGCGGAAAAGATGCCCGGCATCACGATTGATCACGCCGGTACTCGACGGAACGCGGAGGGAGAGCTGGTGGTGGGCGGTGGGCGGGTGTTGTGCGTGACCGGGCTGGGGGCGACTGCTCGTGAAGCGCGGGCACGGGCCTACGCCGCGTGCGAGGCGATCCGGTTCAGTGGAAAGATCATGCGGAGCGATATCGGGCTGGCCGCGGCGGCGGCGGCGGTCGCGTGACGCGGTTGATGGTCGGGATGATCAAGGATGTCACCCATCGGAGTTTGATAAAGATGCAACATCGTGGTCTTGGAAAGCACGCGTTTCGGGTGTTGGGCGTGGCGGCGGCGATCGCTTTCCTCGGAGGGTGCGGATCATCCGAGGTCCGTTGGGAGAGCAAAGACCCGATCATTGATCTCCGTAATCGGCAAGCCGATCCGCGGCAGCGTGTGGCGGCCGTCGATCAGGCCCGGGTGCAGGCGGGCACCGACCCTGTCGCGATCGCTTCTGTCACCCGCACGCTCAAAGACATTGCCTGGACACCGACGGAATCTTCGGAACTCCGCCTCGCCGCGATCACATCCCTCATCAACGACCCGGAGCCGTCGGTGGCGTCGGACGCCCGCGAGATGGGCAAGCTCATCCTTCCCAAAGAGAAGGAACGGCCCATCGTGGTTTACCTTGCCAAGGCCGCTTCGGATCGCGGCTGGACCGACTACATCCCCTCTTTGATCCGCAGTTACGCCCGGCCACTGAAGGCCGTGGACGACGTGACGCGTGTCGAAGCCCTGGCGATCCGGGACTTGTCTTCGGGAACGCCCGTGGCGGACGTGGTGTTTGCGGTCTTTCTGAATCCGCCGGAGATGCCGGAAACCTACGGCATGGACTGGTCGAAACGATTTCGCTCTGATGCGTGGGATCTTTTGGGCCGCCTTGATGCCGATGGTACCCGCCGGATCGAGATGCTCGCGGCCGCTCCGGGCACTTCTTCGGGCGACGCGGTGATCGCGGACATTCGCACCTGTCTGCGGGACCTGCGGAGCGTGCCGCTGACCGGCGAGGAGCTCTCGTGGCTGACCTCGCTGCGCGACCCCGCGAAGGCGGCCAATCAGGCGTGGTGGGCGGAAACCACAAGCGCGATCGCCACGGTTGCCGATCACGGCCCCTTCCATATGCGTCACGCCGAGCCCATCCGTTGGGCCCGGCAAGCCCGGCCGCAGTGGCTCGCCATGACCAAATCAGAGTTGGCATCGGAACTGAGAGGTCGCCTTTCGGAACGATCCCGCCACGACCGCTCCATCGACACCGCGGTCAAACGCAATCGCGAGGACTTTGATCATTGGGAAGGAGGGATGAAGTGGGCCGATGTGCTCACCATCCTGGCGATCGACGATGCGGTGGCCAACCCGCAGGTGCGGGCCGCCCTTATCCAGCAGGCGGAACTGGACCGCAAAGACACAACCACGGAGTACGGCGGCCTGCTGGGCTTCCGCCCCGATGCGTCTTCACGGCTCGTTCTCTTCCCGCCCCGCCCCGGTCAACGACAGGGCGATCAGAAGTTCATCGCCTCGGACGACATGATCGCCGGGGGCGATCTGGCCCTCTCGCACTACCATTTTCACGCCCAATCACACCAGAACGGCGGGTACGCCGGCCCTAGCGAGGGCGACCTTATCTACGCGGCCCGGTATGGTCGCTCGTGCCTGGTCTTTACGAGCGTCGCAGAAGGTCGTCTGGCGGCAGACTATTACCAGCCCGATGGCGTCATTATCGACCTAGGGGCCTTTTCGGCCGCGCCCGGGCAATAACGGGTCTCCAGCGTCGTTCACTGGATGGTTATTTTCGGCCTCCGTACGCTTCCCGCACACCGGATGGGCTCCCCGCCTTTGTTTTTTTGTGAGAAACCCAATGCGTTGTAAACCCTTTGTCGTTGGCCTGATGGTCAGTGCTCGTTCGGTTGTTGGCGGAGCCGCGATCGTCGCGATCGGGCTCGCGGCTTCGGCGGCCGTGGCGCAACCGGGCGGGGGAGGCTGGGG
>CAZJXA010000038.1:0-14382 GCA_964549785.1 uncultured Phycisphaeraceae bacterium
AGCGCGGCGGTCTGTAAGAAGGAGGCGCGGGCCCGCGGAGTGAGCGCGCGGGTGGGCGATCGCGTTCGGGTGTTGGCGCGGGTGGTGATGGAAGTGGCTGCTTGGGCGGGGGTTGGGGGGGAGAAGATTTTTGTTGAATTTTAGAGATTGACAGGTGCGGCAGTTTGTGTCATACTGCGGGCGGTGATTTATTACAAGGAGACGCTGATGTCCTCTGTCCTCTGTCCTCTGTCAGCCGTCGCGTGCTGAGTATCGCGGGCGTAGTCGCTGCGCTCGTGACGAGCGCGGCGCATGCGCAGAGCCACATCGCGTGGTCGAAGATCGAGCCGGGGCCGTGGGCATTGAACGCGGTGTACACGACCAACCCCGTGCCGGGGTCCACTGAAGTACGGAACATCGTGGCGGTGGCCAAGGCCGTACAACTGGAAGGGGACAACCTAGTGGCCGTGTGGTACAAGAAGACCGGGTCGGCTTGGGAAACCAAGTCGTGGACCACTGGGGACGTGTGGGAGGCCATCGAGCACGTCAAGGGCGACTTGGGCATCGCTGATTCGGAGGACGAGCGGTGGGAAACGTTTGGAATACCACCCTCAGGCGGAACCGGCCAGGCCGGTTCGGGATATGCCGGAGGCGTCATGTCCGGCGATCCGTTGGCGGAGTTGGTGGACTTGTCGCCCGATCGGGACGCGATCATCGAGTTGCTGACGCAGGCCGGATATCCGGCGGCGGACATCCCGATCGATAAGGATGATGGATGCACTCCAAGTGAGAAACTGGACTGGCTGGCCAACGAGTTCGTGCAAATGGTCGCAGACGGAGATGAAACGTGGGCGAGCGTCAGCGCGGTTCCATGCGCAGCCGGACCAAACAACCCGATCGGGCCAGCCCCGACAAAGCCGGTGCGCCCGATAACGGCCCCGCCGTGGACGCCTCCCGGCACCGTGCCGACGGCGCCCACGTGGATTCCTGGTGGATGGCCGACGGGTCCGGCTTGGAGCTGCACCGCGACGATCGGACCCGCCGGAAGCAACACCTGCACGTGTGTTCGCATCCCGCAGTGGGGGCAATGGCAATGTAAACCCCGCTGGTTCGGCGGTTGCAAGATCGTGTGGAGGCTCATTCACGAAACGGAAACATGCTCCGATGTCAAGGTTTTGGCGTGCCCCACCGGTGGCCCCCCCGCGGCGTTGGCGCACTGCACGCTCTCCTATCCATAATCGCCGTGGCACGCGTGACACGCCATCGAGTGGGAACTTCGCGACACCTGCTCCGCAGTCTTGGTGTCGTCGGGGCGTTATGGTGCGGCCACTCGATCGGACAGCTCGCGGTGCTCGGCCGGATGCACGCCACCTCGCAGACCTATGCGTTCGCGGCGCTGCACGCGGCGGAGGCGATGCCCGTGGAGTACACGTCGAAACAAATCGCTATGTTTCGTCTGGGGTGGCTGCGAGCGCCGCGGCCGCCGCCGAGCCCCGAGTACAGCTTTCAAGTCACTATTGATAGAGGTCGATTCCCGGGGCACGTTTGGGAATCCTATGACAACTTGGGACGGCTCGGGCTCGATCCTTGGCCTTGGGCAGCGACCCTCTTCATCCTCCTGCCGGGCCTCGCGGTCTGTGCGCTCGCACTGCGCAGGTGTCCACTCGCGTTCGCGGGCCGGCCTTCGGCGGGCGCTGACCAATCGAGCCGGGGGGAGATACGGGCGGCTTGGCGTGCCGAATGCACGCGGAGCGCTGTTTCGACACCCGCCGCGCATGCGTTTGCATTCGCGGCGGGTTTGAGTGTCGCCGTGCTCGCGGAAACGATCTCGCTGGTATATCCCTACATGATGTACGTGTTGCGGCCTCACTCCCTGGCAACTTACCAGTTGGAGCCCATCATGGCCCTACTGGCTTGGCCTGACCTGATCCTGCTCCTCGGGGCGCTTGTCCTCGCTCTCATGGGGCCACCGCTATTTCACGCACGGAGGGCGATCCACAGATCACCTGTTTTCAGTCGCTGGTGCGGAAGGTGCGGATATGCCTGCGTGCCCGGCCAACCCGACTCTGGGGCCGTGTGCTCCGAATGCGGCGATTCCCCGGCGAGCGCGAGCTCCGCGTCGCGCACCGTAAACTGGAACCGGACCGCGTTCGCGCTCTTCGTGCTTGCGGTCGTCGTGTTCTACGGAGTTCCGCACTTTCTAGTCGCCGTCTGGGAGTTCCGCTATCAGGGTCAGTAGCCGGATGCATGTCGCTCGTGCTGATTTCGGGTTCTTCGGCCCTTGAAAGCACCACGGACCCCGGTTCGGAGGCAGCGAAGTAGGCCCGATGTCGTCGGCATCGATGTCCGCGGCCGGGTCGTCGAAGTCCCACGATATCAGAAGCGCAAGGGGCTTCGACCGGCCCGGTCATTCGGTCCGGCTCAGCATCCCTGCTCAAACGCGGTGAAGTAGAGAACGACGTCGTCGGAATCGACGTCGTCGTCGCCGTCAAGATCGGCCCCGTTGTCGCCGTTCTCGAAGGCTCCGAAGAAGCCGATAATGTCGTCCGAATCGACATCGCCGTCGCGGTCGAAATCGGCCGAGGGGAGCAAGGCGAGACGGACCTCGCTCGATCCCGCATCGTCGTCGAGGCCGAGCTCTACACGCACGCCGCCACGATCGGCGGAGTGGACGTAAGAAACGGGGACCCCGTTGACCGTGACCCCGGCGATGCATCGGGTGGGATCGGAACGCAGCGTCGTGACGACGCTGAGAGGGAAGCCGGTATGGTTGGTGAACGCATGAACCTCGCCGGTGACATCGCGCGACACGGTCAGCGAGACCTTATGCGTTTGGTTGAGCGGCGTGTTCCGCAGCGTGAGGTTGCTGAAGGTCATGGTGAGCCAGTCCGAAGGGAGCTTCGGCTCAAAGTGCATCGTGTTGTTGGTTGCATCGGGCCGGTAGTCGATGAACTTCATCACGCCATCCACGAACGTGGACATGCTCTCCCAGGCGTTGGGCCACGCCGTCTGCAACTTGAAGTCCTGCTGACCGGGGTAGAGCAACGAAGCCCCCGGGCCTGTGCCGTAGGCGATCTGCTCCGCCCCCATCCCAGTCGGACCCAGACGGTCGATGCAGAGGTCCATGCGGAACTTGTGGTTGTCGATGTCGGCCCGTCCGGGGTTCAGGTCCTGACGCTCGCCGTAGTAGAGGCCGTACCACATCGTGGAGAGGAACCAGGGACCGCCGTTCCAGTAGGTGTCGCCCCAGTACCGATTGATCGTGTCCTGATGTTCACCGGTGAAGTTGACGAGCGGCTGATTGTTGCCGAAACGGTCGGTCGCGATGCCGTTGATGCGGTCGGCGACGCGGGCCACGCGGCTGTCGTTGTAGGCGTAGACGTCAAAGGGGTACGCGATACCCAGCTGGCTTACGTCGGTGTTCTCGCCGTTCCAGTCCAAGCGGGCATCGAGGCCGCCCTTGACCTGGCCGGCGAGGTTATTGGCGTTCAGGGCCTCGGCACCCAGGCCCATGCGCCCAAAGAGGCTGGCGGCGTCGTTGAGGCCCCGCACGATGTTGGCGTTGCTGTAGATGAACGTGTCGTAACTGTCTTCCCACACGTTGTTGGAGTAGACGAGGTTAAACGCCTCCTCAAAGCGCAGGCGCGAGTCGCTCGAATCCTGAGTCATGGTGAGGACCGAATCACGGACCTGCTCGACATATCCAGACAGCAGGGCCGGGTCGGCGGTCATGTCGTGCTGGAACTTGAGGCCCCAGGGGAAGACGGCGGTCTCATCGATCTGGGGTGCACCCCAGATGACATACCCGTCCGTTGAATACTTCTGCTTCCAGAAGCCCAGGCGGCCCCATGGTTCAAAGTCGCGGAAGCAGGTGACCTTCATCCAGTCGTACACGCCCCCGGCTTCATCCAAGTGCCCGGTGCGGGCCAGCGTGATCGCCGCATACACCGCATCGCGCGGCCATACATAGGGGTACGCCCCGTTGTGGAACCCGGCGATCACGCCCCCATTGACCGAATCGACATGCAACGCGGTCGCCAGCAGGCCCCGTTCCATCAGGCGGTTGAAGTCGGCGTCCGGAGTCTCGACGGTCGTCCCGGAGTTCAGCCACCCGTTCCAGTAGGCATCGGTCGAGTCCTGAAGATTGCTCGCGCCGGCCCCGTAGAACCACGCGATCACAGGATCGAGCTTGAAGGCGTAGGTGCCCGTGGCACCGGCGGTATTATCGATCGCGCCGGCCATGACGATGGCAACCTCGCGGGTGACTCCCGTGGGCAGGAAGAGATTGACGCCCTGCCAACCCTGACCATTGTCGCCGGACGTATCCCGCCACGACTGGCCCGCGGTGGACTCGACGGTGCCGTTGGCGGCGAGCACCTTCATCGCGCTCGCGAGATAGAGGCTCTTGTTCTTCTCATAGCCCGGGCTGGTCGTCGGGTTGTATTCGTTCGGCGATAGGAACCCCGTGCCCGTGCCGGTGACCACCCGATAGGTGTTGTCGAAGGCCACCATCGCGGCCCGATTGGGATCGAAGAACATGCCATCAAAGCCGTCGCCCCCGTTCAGGGCCGGATCGATGTACCAGTACACATTCGCCGATTTGCTCGGGCCGCTGTTGGTGATTCGGAGCCGCTTGACAAAGATGTGCTTCTGCTCGGTGCCGCCAAGATCTTGCGGCCAAGCCACCCCGATGGGCGAAAAATCGAACTGTTCAACGGCGATATTGCCGCCCCCGGCCGTCAGCGTCTGGGTCGTGCGAACCGTGTTGGAGCCCGCGAGATACGTTTGTTGAACGCCGCCAAAACTCACCCCGTTCGGGTTGCTGAGCCAGTGCGTGAGGCCATCGACACGGATGCCCGCCATGGCCTGATTGAGGTGCATCTGCCCGCGCCACGCCTGCGGCAACCCGGGCGGGAAGGTATCGAGGCCATCGACATAGCCTTCGTTGCGCGTACCGACGCCGTAGACGCCGCCGGGCGTCGGGAAGTGGAAGTCGTAGACCGTCCCGTTCTGATCCAGCATCCCGGCGCAGAACGTGTTGCCGAAAATCGCCTCTTCCTTCCAGAAACTCACGGGCGGGTAGCCGTTGCTGGGGTTGGGTTGTCCTGCACCCGCGCCGGGCCACGCCAATTTGTTGGTGAACTCAAACTGGTTGGCGAACTCACTCTGAGATGCCCCGTTGGTGTAACGTTCGCCCCCGCCGTTGGGCCCGCCCCACGTTCCGATCTTGTATTTCACGGTCTGATTGAACACGCGGGCCGAGGCGGGGAGCGTTCCCTTCCACCAATCGCGGTTGCGGCTGACCCCGGAGTCGAACTGGTTCCGCACGAAATTCAGGCCGCCGTTGGCGGACGACAGCACCTGAGTCGTGCCGTTGGGGACACCGAAGGCACCGTGCGGTGTGCTGCCGTCGGTGGTGAAGTACACACCCACGTTGGTGTAGTCGAACGAGTAACCGACCTCCACCCAGAGATCGGCCGGCGCATCTTCGCGCGGGGCCTCAGGTTCGCGCATCGTCGTCCCTGCGGGCTCCGCGAAGACCGCGCTGCCCGGTCCATGGAACACATACACGGGCTGGGCCAAGGCAACCGACACGACCGCACCGACACCGGCGGCCATCACACGACTCAGGAAGCGATGAAACATCAATCAAAACTCCACTTACGGACGGTTATCGGGCTTCACGTCGGGGGTTTCTGCCCGGAGCACAATCGGCCCACGCTCTGGCGCAGATTCGCCTGCTACCAATATGCCCGCAAATCCCGCCGGGGTCAAGCAAAATCGAACAAGCGGATCAATTGCAAGCGGTTTCAGTGTCAAGGTCGGCTGGCGGAGACCTGAAGCCGCATCCCGCAGGGCGGCAATCAGAATGGAAAGATCGACCGCGCTCGACCGCTCGAACGCCGCCCAGCCTGTCGCTGATGTCGCTCGTCAAGCCAGTGGTCCACGAACCACGGTCGGTCCCATTCTCACAGCAGCGGGCTCAGCAGCCGCGCCACCCGCTCCGGGAACCGGTGCCGCAGCGACCGACCGGCCCACAGCGTGGGGTTCACCTTCTGCGATTCTTCGATGTATCGGGTCTGACAGAATCGCAGCCGGGCGGTGGCGTTGCGCTCATAGAGCAGAACGCCGAGCTCAAAATTCAGGAAGAACGATCGGATGTCAAAGTTGGCGCTGGTGACGAGCGAGAACTCATCGTCGACCGTGAGTGTCTTGGCGTGGAGAATGCCCTTCTGATGAAGGTGGATGCGGACGCCGGCGTTCATGAGTTCTTCAAAGTGTGACCGGGCGACGAGGTCGCAGATGACTTTGTCGCTCTGTCGCGGCACCACGAGATCGACCTGTGCGCCGCGCAGCGCGGCCAGGCGCAGGGCCGCCATCAGCGATTCATCGGGGACGAAATACGGCGTTGAGATAATGACGTGCCGCCTGGCGGTGTGCAGCGCTTCGACGAGGCAATCCCGCACCAGAGCCTCGGGCTGGTGCGGGCCGCTGGGAACGACCTGGACCGGGATCTCGCCCACGTGCTCCTGCGTGGGGAAGTACAGCGGGCCGTCGAGGACCTGCTCGGTCTCAAAGTGCCAGTCGTCGGCGAACACTTCTTGCAGGCCCGTCACGCTCGGCCCCTCGAGCCTCACGGTGACATCTTGCCAGCGGGCCCCGCGCTTGCGGGCCCTTCTGCTGATGCCGACATCGTCTTGGACGAGGTTGTGGGACCCCGTGAAGGCCGCGCGGCCATCGATGATCGCGAGTTTGCGGTGGTTGCGGAGATCGAAGCGGATGAGTTTGCGACGGAGCGGGTTGACGGGGAGATGGTCGCGCACCTCGGCACCCGCATCGCGAAGTTTGGTGTCCAGCCCCATGAAGAACCCAAAACTTCCGGCGGCGTCGGCCAGCACCCGAACTTCCACGCCCCGACCGCGGGCCGCGACCAGGGCATCGACGATGCGGCGGCCTGCATCATCATCAGCGATGATGAAGTACAGGAGATGCACATGGTGCCTGGCGGCGGCGATATCGCCGCAGAGCCGTGCGAGGAACTGATCCGGTTCCGTCAGGAACTCAACATCGTTGCCGCCGCGGGCCGGCGGGGCACCCAGTCGCTCGGTGACGCCCTCGAGGAAGCGTTGCTTCTCGCGGAGTTCCGGGGCGAGCGTGCGAGCCCGATTTTGTCTGGAAAGGCCGAGTCCGGCGCAGTAACGCATCACGCGGCCACGTCGAAACCCGGCTTCGCCGAACAACAGGTACAGCACGACGCCCGGCACGGGCAGCAGCATCACAAGCACGAGCCACGCGAGCGCGGAGTTCGGCCGCTGTTGCCGAAGGACAATGACAAACCCCATCCCGATACGGATGAGCCATTCCACCGCAATGTAGATCGCGATCCAGGGACTCATGATGGGGAGACAGCGTACGGAGTCCGGCCCTCACAGGCGCAGCCCACGTGGGGTCGCGATCCGCGATTCCGGACAGGTGCCTTGACTCACCCGCCCCCCGCGCCAAGAGTGCCAGCGATGCCCGCCACACCAAAGCCGATCCGGCCCCGACCCGCCGCCAAACCCCGCGGTGTTGCGGCCAAGAGCCCGGTCGAGTCCAAAGCCGTCGCCGGAGAGGGAGACCGCTCACCCTTCCCGCATCTGTGGCAGCACGCCGCGGCGTTCGCGGCACGGCAGCACCGCCATCAGATCCGCAAGGACGGGGCAACCCCCTACTTCTCGCACGTCGTACGCGTCGCGTTCACGGTCTCGCAGATCTTCGGCTGCACCGACGAAGACGTGCTCTGCATGGCCCTCCTGCACGACACGATCGAAGACACCACCACCGACTACGACGACATCGAGTCGCGCTTCGGAGTGGACATCGCCCGCGGCGTCGCCGCACTCACGAAAAACATGGCCCTCCCGGAAGGCGAGCGCGAACCCGAATACGACGCCCGTATCGCCCAGGCCGACTGGCGCGTTCGGCTCGTCAAACTCGCCGACACCTACGACAACCTCTGCGATGTGGTGACGCAGGCTCCGGACAAGGTCACGCAGAAACGCAAGGACGGAATCGATAAGTGCCTGCGGGCGATCGACCTGGCGTCGAAGGATGTCAAGTCCAACCCGCACACGAGGGGCGCGATCGCGGCTCTCGGGGCCCTTATTGGCGGCGATGCTTGACTGGAAAGCTCACACGGTCAGCGGTCAACGCCCTGATTGCCGTTGAAGGTGCCGTCAATAGGGATATGAGGAAACGTCGTGGGATCGATTCCGGGGGAGTAGTACCAATCGTTATAAAGGTTCACCATCCCCGGAATCATCTGTTTCATAATCTGAGGGGACGCGCTCCCATCGGCAAAGCAGACTGAGGTTGGATGATCGAAGGTGCAACACGCCGAAGCGGGAGCCCCATCGTGAAAGACCTGCCACTGAAAAATGAGCCCTTTGTTGCTCGGGAAGGCCACTGAAGAAAGAGGCTGCGGAGCGAACTGGGGTAAGCCGGTCTGCGTTTCCCAGTCAAAGAACCGCGGGTGTCCATAGCAGGTCTCGGCTAAGAAGAAATCCCCTTGACGCGCCGGCAATCCCCACAGTTCCAGCAGCGGTCCGGGGCTTTTGTTGCCCACCGCGACCACCACGTTCGGGTCCTCAAGAATGGCGGACATCGCAAACCCAAAAAGACTCGCCTGTCGGAACCACGTCCCCCGCGCCGCGTTGCCCAGCGACGGAACCCAATCTTGGGTGCCGATCACCGGAGTGCCGAAGGTAGGGGGCAGGTCGCGGAACTGTCCGGCGTAGTGCGCCAAGCCGATGTGCAACTGATGAATCCGCGAGAGCGACGTCGCGAGTGTCGCTCGATCCACCGATGCCCCGAGCGCGGGAATGATGAACGAAACAACTACGGCCACGATCCCGATCACCACGAACAGCTCGATGAGGCTGAAGCCGCGTCCGGAGGGCCGCTGAAGTGCGCCGGTTTCCATATAGATGACTTTACGCGCCCCTCCCCCCGTATATTCCAGCAGCGTTGCGTTGGGCACCTCACCGCCGTCTCATGCCCATGAACACCATCTTCCTTTTTCCGATATCGATTATCGCGTGCGGGTCAGTCGCTGCCGGTCAGACGTCGGAGTCCGATGCGTTGCTCGCACAGCTCGCCGAGGCCCACCGGCCGCGGCAAGCGTTCTTCTTCACGATGCACGAACGGCTGGAGCGGGCGGTAGTTCCCGAACCGCTGATTCCCTGTGACCGTCCACCGCTCCCGCATGAACTTCCCTTCTCGATCACCGTGAGCGAGATCGGGGAGGTTTTTGCTGAGAAGGTTCACCCGGCGTTCAAGAAGGTTCGAGGGGCGTCCGGACGCTGGATGCTTCGCGAGGATGGTTCGTACATGGAGGGCGAGGCCGGTATGGCCACGATGAGCGCTTCCAACATGGGCGATTGGGCGGCTTACTACATCGCCACCATGCCGTGCGCGGGCTTCTATGTTGGTCGCTTCGGCCCGGATCGTGAGGGCGTGGTCGCAGTGGTGGAGGGCGAAGAAATCGTCGTGCGCTGGAGTCCGACCTTCACCATGTGGTTTTTCAACGAAGACAAACGGCTGCTCCGCTATGCGAGCACCGCCACAAACGCATACGCGGGGGAAGTTCGCTGCTGGGAAGAGACCGAGTTCTTTGATGCCCCCGCGCCCACACTCGTCGTGGCGAAATCCGCACCCGAGGGCGTCGAGATGCACGACACTCGGTACATCTCGCGCCCGGTCGCGGCGCCGAGCGCAGCCCGCGAGCGCGTCTTTGATCCGCGGACACACTTCCGGAGTGTCACGGATTACAAGACAGGCGCGGTGATCATCGGAGACGAACCCGCAGAGGCTCGTGAGTCAGCGGCCGCGGAGGCACAGCACACCGATGCCGGCGTTCTGCATCACGAGACGCGGATTCAGGACGGCAAGATCGTGACGCTGCCTCGCAAGCCCAGTTGGATTTCGGCTTTGCGATGGAGTGGAGTAGGTGTCGCTCTGGTCGGAGCGATCGTGTGGGGCATTCGGCGCGTCCGCCGCGGCGGCTGAGCGTCCAGACCGGAATAAACGCGGTGCGCGCGAGCGAGGTAGTCCTTTTCCAACTGCGGCTTCCGAACCCTTCCCCAGCGGCCCATCCCGCTCAGCCCGCCGTTTCCGCCTTCCACCCATACGTCTCATACTTCCAGTCCACCCGGCCGTCGTCGTGAAGATCAAACAGCCCGTACCCCTCGACGCAGCGGTTTCTCTCACCCTTCCACCACGCCCCGCTCACGGCCCCATCACAAATGTACCGCACGCCTTCCACCCGCATGTCCTCGAGCTGGTGGATGTGCCCGCTGATGCACGCCTTCACCTGCGGGTGCTTGCGCAGCAACGAGTGAACCATCAACTGGTTGGTGAACACATTCCCGCCCGACAGGCTGAAGACACCGTCCTTGAACTCGCCATCGGTCAGGCACGTCACCACCGACACGATCGGGATGTGCGAAACCACGATCGTGGGTGTCTGCGGGTGCCCCTCGAGTTCCGCTTTGAACCACTCGAACTGCGCCTCCTCGATGCCGCCCAAATAACCGGCCTCAAAAGGCTGCACCGAGTCCAGCACCACAAACCGCCACCCCGCTCGCTCGAACGCCCGGTACGGAGCGGCCAGCCCCAGCACATCGCACGCCCATTTCTTGCCCCACCCGGCTTCTGTCCCCTCGGTTTTGCTCTTCTTCTTGTCCCACCCCCAAATGTCATGATTCCCCAGGCAGTGCTCGACCGGCACCCCGCAATGGTCCGCGAGCGACCGGGTGTAGAGATCCCACTGAGTCTGCGTCCGCTCCCGGGGCTGGCCGAACGAATCCATGATCAGATCGCCGCCGGTAACCACCAAACCCACCTTGTCCTTTTGCGCCATCACATGCTGCAGGCACGCGTTCATGCCGTCGGTCGCCCTCAGCTCCGGCTGGATGTGCGAATCCGTCAGATGGGCGAACCGCAGCGCCCGGGAGCCCCTCCGCTGGGGCCCGCCCGGAACCGATGCCGAAACGCCCAAGGCCGGGCCGCCGACCACAGCCGCGGCGGCCGTCAACCCGGCCAACCCCAGCAGGCCCCGGCGGGAGTAAGTGTCGCGAATCATCTTGAAAACTCCTGATCGATGGCTCAAAGGTGCGAGAAAATCAGACACGGGGGGTTCCGAACACGCCCGGTCAGCGTATCGCGCGACGCGTCGGCTGCCAAGCCCATATCGTTCGGAGATCGTCAGGTTTCACAGAAACTAAACATATCGAAGGACGTCTGACCAGGAATGACCATCCGCACCCGACCAACCCCCGCCTCCGTGTCCATCGCATCCGCCCTCTTGTGCATCGCCGCGACCGCCTCCGCGCAGATCGAGGTCGGCAACGAGAAGCGTGATACCGACAAGAACACCGAGCAAATCCGGCTCGAGCGCATGCACCCGGTCGAACGCCTCCGCCGCGAGGCCGCCCGCGCCCTCAAACTCGTGAAAACCGACACCGGCCAGATGTACCTCATCGCCGCCAACTGGCTGCCGGTGGTTTCGGCCCGCACGGTCTATCAGGACAAGGGCACGAAGCACGCCGTGACCAAGGCCCAGTTGGAGGCGATGTCGAGCGAACAGCAGCCCAACTACTCCGAGGTCCTGCTCGACGAGACGTTCTATTACTACACCCGCTATGGCTCCCCCCTCGCCTACTCGCGACCGCTCGATCTTCTGGCCTCCCGCTTCGATTCCCACGGCAACTGGTTCTCCGGCAAGCGCATCCTCGACTTCGGCGTCGGCGGCATCGCCCCTCTGCGGCTCATGGGCATCGCCGGTTCCGACGCCGTGGGGGTCGATGTCGATCCACTCCTCGCCGCTCTGTACACGGAGGAGGGCGACCAGGGTCCAATCGCCGGCCCGCGCGACATGATCGTCGATGCCGTTGATGGCAAGGTCACGCTCGTCACCGGCTCATGGCCCGCAGACGCGGCCACCAAGGCCGCGGTCGGCGAGCAGTTCGACCTCTTCATCTCCAAAAACACCCTGAAACGCGGCTACATCCACCCCGAACAGGAAGTCGACAAGCGGATGCTGATCGACCTGGGCACCTCCGACGAGGAGTTCGTCCGCTCCGTCGCCTCCGTCCTCAAGCCCGGCGGCTACTTCATGATCTACAACTTTTCCCCCGCCCAGAGCGCGGAGAGATACATCCCGTGGGCCGACGGCCGCTGCCCTTTCGATCGGTCCATTCTCGAAGCCGCCGGTTTCGAGATTCTCGAGTTCGATACCGACGATTCCGCCGCCGGCCGCGAACTCGGCCGGGTCCTGGGCTGGACGGAAGGCGAATCGCCGATAGATCTCGAAAACGACCTCTTCGCCCACTACACACTGCTCCGCAAGAAATGAACGGAGTCGAAGCCGCTGCCCGTGACGTCGCCCGCCCGCCGAATCTGCATGATCTTGAACCCGGCCGCCGGTCGGGGCCGCGCGGTCGCGAGCGCGACCAACCTCGCCGACCGCCTCGGCGCCCGTGGCATCGGGTGCTCCACCATAAGCGTCGGCGCCTCGCTTCCGCCCTTGCACGCCGACGATCTCCGCGATTCTGATGCGGTCGTGGTGGTCGGCGGCGACGGCACCGTGCACCGTGCCTTGCCCGTCATATTGGACTCCGGGCGGCCCGTCTACCACCTGCCCCACGGCACCGAAAACCTGTTCGCACGACACTTTGGCATGTGCAGCGACCCCGAGAAAGTCGCGCGCCGGATCGCCGCGTGGTCGTCTGCTCCGATGGACGTCGCGCTCGTAACCCCCGGAGAAGGTGCCCCGAGCACGCCCGCCGCGATCATGATTTCGGCAGGCCCCGACGCCTCCGTCATTCATCGCCTCGCGGCGGCCCGGAACGGTCCGATCACCCACCTCAGTTACGCGTGGCCGATCGCCGCGGAGGTCTTCGGTGCTTCACTCCCCCGTCTCACGATCACCGTCGACGGCGTCGCCCTCGTCTCCGAACGCCGCGGCATGGTGGTCGTGGCCAACGCCCCCACCTACGCCCGCTCCATCAACCCCGCGCACCGCGCCAAGAGCGATGACGGCCTCCTCGACGTCGTCTTCCTGCCTTCCACTTCATCGATCGTGTCGGGCTTGTGGCTCGCGGCCTGCCGATTCCGGATGCAGCACCGCCTCGGCGCGAAACACGCCGCGGGATCCGACATCCGCATCCACTCATCGGTGCCATTCCCTTGGCAGGTGGATGGCGAGCGGGGCGGAGTCTCGCGGACCCTCACCATCGGCCTCGAGCCGCGCCGCCTCCGCATCGTGACGGCCGGGGCCGGTCCCATCTAGAATCGCTGGGTTCGAGGTCGGCAAGCGGAGGTGTTTCATGCAGAGCGAAATCAAGTACAACAACATCATCGACCGCGACGAAGCCGCGATCGCCCAGCGCGAGGCCGACCGCGCCCCCTCCATGCCCGCGGATGAGATCGACGCCCGCAAGTTCTACATCACCCAGCGGTACGAAAAGTACACCCGGGCCGACCACGAGGTCTGGCGCGATCTCTTCGTGCGTCGGTGGAACGTGCTTGAGGAGCAGGTCAGCCGCACCTTCATCGACGGCCTGAACATCCTCCGGCTCAGCCGCGACCGGCTCCCCCTCCTGTGCGACGCCACGCTCTCCAAAGACATCCAGATCGCGGACGGCAGCACCATCCGAGCCGGGACGAAACTCGAAGGCATCAACAGGTACCTCGGAGAGTTCTCCGATTGGGCCAGTTACGGAGTCCCCGGTTACCTGCCCGCCAAGAGTTTTTTCGCCTGCCTGGCCCAGCGGCAGTTCCCCACCACCGTGCTCATCCGCCCGCGCGACGTGATGGACTACCTCCCCGAGCCGGACATATTCCACGACGTCTTCGGCCACGTCCCCCTGCACGCCAGCAAGGTCTTCGCGGATTTCCTGCAGACCTACGGCAAGGCGGCCCTCCTCTGCGACGACGAAGTCCACATCAAGCGCCTCAGCCGCCTCTTCTGGTTCACCGTCGAGTTCGGCCTCATCAAGGAAGACGGCCAAGTCCGGATCTACGGCTCGGGGCTCGTCAGCAGCCACGGCGAAGCCAAGTACGCCCTCGACGGCCAATGGGAAAAGGACGGGTACTCCGCCCCCGAAAACACCCCGCGAGACGTCGCCGAATGGCGTCCGTTCGACCTCGACCGCGTCTGCGAAACCGACTTCGAGATCCACCACTTCCAGCCCATCTACTACGTCCTCGAATCGTTCGAACAGCTCCGCGACGCCATGGTCGAGTACGCCGAGAAGGTGATCGGGACCGCGGGCTTGGCCCGGGCGGGTGCGTAGTCGGGCGTGACAGGAGGTGCTTCGAACATGCGGATCGGGACGTGGCGTGACGCAGCCGCACTCCTCA
>CAZJXA010000038.1:14482-19974 GCA_964549785.1 uncultured Phycisphaeraceae bacterium
GCCGGCGCGACGGGCGGCTTCTTCCTGGGCACCACGATCTTCCCAAAGAACGACAACCTGCAACTCGCCGTCGCGGCGGCGGGCCTCGCCGTCGGGGTGGTCATCTGGTGGCCGCTCGCGAAACTGCTTGCACGCTGGCTCTAAAAGCCCGTAGCGGTAGAGCCCGCCGAGCCAGCCAATTACCTCCCCGCCGCCATCTGCCGCGCCATCTGCAACCACCGCTCCGCCCACACCTCCGCCGCATACGCCCCCGCCAGTTCGCTGCTCCGCCGCCCCATCTCGGGCAACCGGCCGTGGTTCGCGTGCATCCACTCCATCGCGTCCGTCAGCGCGCCCGCATCACCCGCCGGGATCACCTGCGCGTTGTACGAACTCTGCCCCAGTTCCACCGCAGCTCCGCATACCTCCGTGATAATGATCGGCAGCCCCGCCGCGCAACTCTCGACGATCACCATTCCCCACGGCTCATAATTGCTGACCAGCACAAACACGCCGCTCTCGGCCAGCACTTTGGGCTGGTCCTGCGGCTGAACAAACCCGATGTCCTCGATCCCCGCAACACCCCTGAGCAGGCTCCCCAACTCACCTTTGCCCATGCACACCAGCGGCCATGGCTCCTTCACCCGGTCGCGATACGCCCGATAGCCCGCGACCAGAATGTCGATCGACTTGGCCTCGACATAGCGCCCCATATAGAGAAATCGCTTCGGCCACGCGCCGCCGCCACGAAGTCGCTCGGCGTACGCCCGAGCGCACCCGGCGAAATCTCCGCTGTACATCCCCTTCACGATCTGCTCGGGCCGAAACCCCAGCACCTTCGCGACCATCGCACCGCGCTCCCCCGGCACGATCACCCGCGACAAACGCGAGAACAACTGGGGATGCCGGAAGCGTCCGAGCCGCTCCCGCAGCGACCCCGAGTAGGGAGTGTCCATCGTCATCGCCGTCGGAACGTGTGTGAGTCCCTCCGCGAAGGGCAAATCCCGATACGCAGCGTACATCCAACCCGGTACGACCAGCACATCGGGCTTCAGGTTCCGGACGATCGCGGTCACCGCCGCATCGCCGCTGCGCAGCCGCGGCTCCGGGACGAACGTGTGCGGGGTGCTTCCCATCAGTGAAGCATCAAACGCCACCTGCGTCGTCGTCTCCGGCGCTCCCACCACCACATGAAGGTCCACCTCGGGCCGCGCGTGCAGAGCGCTCCAGCAGGCCGCCATGTACCCCGAAATGCTCGTCCAGCAGATCACGATGCGGAGGCGTCGCACGGGGTTGTCGGTGTGAAAGTCGCTCATCGCACGATTCAAGTTCGACGCGTTCCGCTCGATCGCAACCTAGAAAGCCCTAGGACGTGGCACCCCCCGCCGCCGAAGAACCCGAGTATAACGATTCAAACCGCCGAATAATGCGGGATTCATCGACAAACTCGCGCGCCCACTCCCGCGCCCGCAGGGTTCCCACCGATTCTGCCTGACCGCGCCAGTTCGCAAGCGCCATCCGCATGGCCCCGGTGATCTCCTCGACGCTCCCGTCGGTGATGGTGGCCCCGCCGCTCCGCTCAAGTTCGGGCCAGATATCCACTGAACGTGTCGTGATGACCGGCGTCCCCGCAAGCAGCGATTCGATCAACACAAATCCGAAGTTCTCCTGCTGGGTCGGTAGCACAAACGCCGCACCCGCTTGGTACAACGACACCTTGAGGGGGCCGCCGACCAGTCCCGGAAACACCACGCGCTCCGCGATCCCCAGTTCCGTCGCCAGAGCCTTCATCCGTCCGACGTACTCCGGCGGGTCCGACGGCCCCGCCACCACCACGCGGAACCTTGGTTCCGAGCCCGCCACATCCTGCTTCAGTCGGGCCGCCGCCCGCAGCAACACCTCGACGCCCTTCTTGTGGTGAATGCGGCTCAAAAACACCAACACCGGCTCATCCGCGGCCAAGCCAAACTCGGCCCGCGCCCCCGCCGGGCCCGGCAACGACCGAAACAAAGACGTATCAAATACGAGCGGCACCACCTCGCCCCGTGAACACGCCGCCGCGCTCAGCACCCCGCGCGCCTGCTCTCGCTCCGCCTCGGCCGTAAAGTGAACAGCCCTGGCCCGGTCGAAAGTCCGGTTCCCCATCAGGGCCAGCGAAAACCGCTTCTTCAGCCCGCCCTGCGCCATGCACCATCGGTCCAGCATCCCGTGCGCTGAAACCACATACGCCACCCCCGCCCGTTCCGCCACCCGCGCCAGCGCATGGTTCGATGGTGTCCACGCCCCGTGCAGATGCAGGGCATCCGCCGACGCAATCTCGCGAGCTGCGACCCCGACCGAGGCCCGCGTCAGCCGCTGTGTCGGTGTGTCCGCCTGCGCTTCCGCCGTACGCCGTCCGCGCATCCGATCCAGCGGATCCGTCAACTCCAAAAGCACCGACCGCGGCAGCGGGTGGCTCCCGAGTTTCTCCCGTTTCCATTCCTCCGGCACACCCGAATCATCCGCGGTCAGCACAACGACCTCGTGCCCCGCCCGAGCCAGCGCGGCAGAAAGATCCAGCACGGCCCGCACCACCCCGCCATCCGCCAGCCGCAGCCATTTCAAGTATTGAACAATTCTCACAGATGACAGGATAACACAGACCGACGTTAAGCCCCGGGGCACGCCGCCGCCCGATCGTTTACCATCGTGGCCTGACTCTCAAAGGAATCAGAACATGCGAATACTCCCGCTTCTTGTCCTTGTCCTCGCCGCGTTCCTCCCGCTGGTCGGCTGCAAAAGCAGCGGCATGCGGCCATCGGGCGAGGCGGCACTCATGGTGCCCACGGCCGATTCAGCGATCGTCGTGTTTATGCGGCCCGCGACTTTCGGAGGTGCGATTCAGTCGGTGGTTTACGAGGCCACAACCCCCAATCACTCGATGGTCGGGATCGTCTCGTCCGGCACCAAGGTTGCGTACCGGACCCCACCCGGCGAGCACATGTTCATGGTTGTGTCGGAGTCGGCGGACTTTCTGAGAGCCACGCTCGATGCCGGGAAGACCTACTACGTGTTGGTAACCCCACGCATGGGCGTGTGGCGAGCCCGCTTCTCTCTCAAACCTGTTCGAGCAGCCGATTTCGACACCAGCCGTTTCAAGAGTTGGGACCGCTCCACCAAGCTCTACCAGAACACGGACGCCTCTCAGGCGTGGGCGGTCAACAACGCTCCTAGCGTCCAGAAACGGCGCGACGAGGCGCAGCCCCGGTGGCACAACAAACCCGACGACGACAAGGCAGACGCGACGCTGCTTGCAAGCGACGGTCGATAAGCGCTTTCAACAGCCCCCCTCCCACCTCTGAAAAAAAGCGCCGGCATCGTCGCTGTCGGCGCTCCCGTACAGGTTTAAGTCCCCGGGCCGGATCGCGAGATCGAACGCGCGGGAGGCAGAGCCCGCTTCGCGTCGTTGGAAACGCTACCGCACCTCCATCGTCTCCGCCCGAACCGTCACCCCCGCCGGCAGACAGTGCCGCGCCACATCCGCATAGCACGACGCCTCGCTCCCGCACACCTCGGGCGACGACTCCAAACACGCCGTGATCGCCTCCGCCGTGGTCGTTTCCTTTGACCATGAACCCTTCGGCCCGCTCATCGCCAGCACCACCAAGCTCTCCGGTCCTTCCTCCAGCACCGAATCACAGGCCGACTCGAACGCGAACCCGATCAGTTCACCCTCGGACAGGTCCTCGATCCCGCGCCCGCAGTCCCACTCGTGGCTCTTCACCCGCACACACCGCGTCGTCCCGTCGCTGCCCTTGTACATCGCGACGATGATCGAATCCCGCAACTCCGGAAGCGCCGAACCCGTCGATTTAACGTCCGCGGTCACGAGAGCCGTCAAGCCAGCGCCCGACGCACGGCCGAACCCCGTCGCCGGGTCGCGCACGACAACACCGTTGTCTGAAGGCCGGTTCTGCGAGGGGTCGACACCGCCCGCCACCATCGTCCCCGAGTCGCTGCGAACCGCATCGGTGCGCAGCAGAATCACCGCGGCCGTCAGAGCAGCCGCCACGGCCAGCCCCGCCGAAGCCCACCCGAAAATCCGATAGGGGTCAGCCCGGCCGACAGGTCTCCGTTGGGTGGGCAAGGCCATCGGAACGCCGCCCGAGCCGAACTCCTCGGCCTCGCGCGCCATCCTCAGCAATTGCATCAGTTCCACGTCGGTCATAAGGCTCCCGTTGCTTGATATGGCCGCCGTCCGGCCGCGCTCGCCCCAACCCGGTCAGGACTGACCCATCGCACCCAAGAACGCGCGCAATTTGCGGAATACACCCTGTTTGCGGTCGTTGGCCGTGCTCGCCGAAATCCCCAGTCGTTTCGCGAGTTCTCGGTCGCTCGCCCCGTCCGCCACGCACCGCAACACCCACCGCTCATCCTCGCTGAACGCGCCGTCGCCTCCGCTCATGGTTTTCCGCAAGGCGTCCAGCACCTCCGCCAACGCCGCGGCCTCATCGCCCGCCTCCGCCACCGGCTTCAGCCCCGTCGGGTTCGAAGCGCGCAGGCCCTCGCCCGCCGCCGCCGCCAAATCGCGGTTCTTCTCGCGTGTCGAATCCCGTAGATATTGCCGCCACACGTTGGTTGCGACCGCGTACACGAACGTCGAAAATGCCGCCCGCGTCGGGTCAAACTTCCCCGCCGAAACCGCACGCCAAACGTTCATCCACGTCCGCTGCGCAAGATCGTCCGCCAGGTCCTCTCCGCCGGTCACCCGCGCTCCGAACATCCGCTTGAGGCCCGGAGTCAGCCGCGCGTGTTGGTCAGCCAGGTCGGGGGGCGGCTGTTCATGGGCGTCGGTCGCCCTCCTCAGGCGTGTCCCCTCGGGTTGTTGCTGTTCACCCACGGCCATACCGCGCACAATACTCCGAACCGCCAGCCGCGGCGGAGCGATCGGGGCGACCGCCCACGACCCCCACCCGGGCTTATGCGCAACGCCGTTCACGGAAGCGTTCTACGCGGCCCGCCCACCCCGCGCTCGGGCGAGCCGACCCGCCCGACGCAAACCGGTGGTCTCAGCCCTTCTGCTTGTAGTAGTCGAGATTCACCTGAACAAACCGGTTCCACTCCTGCGGCAAGTCGGCGTCCGGAAAGATCGCCTTCACCGGGCATTCATCGACGCACAACCCGCAGTCGATGCAGGTGTCCGGGTCGATGTACAACTGGTCCGTCGTGGCGAAGTCTTTCTCGTTCTTCGTCGGATGGATGCAGTCGACAGGGCAGACATCGACACACGAAGTGTCTTTGGTGGCGATACATGGTTCGGCGATGACGTGGGACATGAATTTGGATGCTTCCGCGTTAGCCGTCAGGGTGGCGGAAACGCTCGAAAATGGCGTGGGGCTTCGGGGCGCATGGGTCTAGGAATCCAGAAGAGTTTCCAGCACGGCAATGATAGGAGTCCGCAGCCCAAGCCGCTCGTCGATCGCCCGGCCGTGACCCCGCCATGCCGTCCTTTGTTCGCGTTCGCTAGCCCCGCC
>CAZJXA010000039.1:0-19858 GCA_964549785.1 uncultured Phycisphaeraceae bacterium
GCGGATTTCTTCGTCGCGGCCGATGACGGGGTCGAGTTTTCCGGCTTGGGCACGGGCGGTGAGATCGATCGTGTACTTCTTGAGGGCCTCGAAGTTGGATTCGGAGTTGGGGTCGGTCACGTGACTGACGCCCGAGGACTTGCGGATATCGGCGATTGCGGCTTCGATTCGCTTGCGGTCGGCACCGCCGGCCTTGAGTGCTTCTTTGGCGCGGTCGGTGGCATCGAACGTTGCCAAGAGGAGGTGCTCGATGGAGACGAAGGAATCGCCCATCCTGCGGGCCTCGGCTTCGGCCTTGTTGATGATCTCGACCAAGCCGCGACCCACCTGCGGAGCGGCACCCGAGACGCTGGGAAGGCGCGACAACTCACCGCCGACGGCATCGCGAACGCGGCTGGCGTCGATGCCGCCACGGTTGAGGATGGAGGTGGCGGGGCCCGTCGGATCTTCGAGGAGCGCGGAGATGAGGTGCAGGCCCGAAACCTCGGGATGGGCACGGGTAGTGGCGAGCGATTGTGCTTCCGAAAGGGATTGCTGGGCAGCGGATGTGAGGCGATCGAGTTTCATCTTGCAGTTTTAAACTGCAAACGCCGGGCCACACCCGCCTCGGCGGTTGCCGCCAGAACTGACGTGCGTGCAGTGCAAGTGCCGAGGAAGCAGCTGACCACGTGCTCGAAACTGCCATTCCAGCAGATCGACCCTTCCGGAACCCTTACCACGTTCCATGCGTATGAAACGGGCGGCGAGTTGACGTTTGCTGTCGGGGAGGTTACAAAGTACGCCCGCGAGGTGCGGAACCTGGAGTTTTCAATGTCGCGTATCACTGCGAGTCGGGTGTTGAAGAGCGTCGGAGTTGTCTTTGGCCTGATGGCGCTGAGCGCATGCGTCAGCCGGGAGAAGTACCCAGGGTACAACACGGTGGCGAGTGACTTGACGCCGGACATGCTGACGCAGCACAACCGTCCGATCGATGCCGCGAACGCGTTTGCGATCACGACGAACGAGAATTGGCGGATGTTCTGGGCGGATCTGGGTCGGGCTTCGCTCCTGGATCGCCCCAGCCTGCTGTCGCGCCCGCCGGTTCCACACTAGATTTAGCAGAACGGTTAATGCACAAGAACGCCGCGCGGGATCGCGCGGCTTCTTTGGTTTTTGAATTGAGATTGCCGACGCCGCAGGCTGGCACGCGAAGACGTTTAGGCGGCGGTATAAATGCCGCGGGCAACCTTCTTGAACTTCTTCTTGAACTTGAGCAAGGTGGCGTTCACGGAAATCCGGAACGACTTGGAGTCGGTCTTGTAGCCGGCGGCCTTCACGGCATCCATCGCCTGGGCGATCGTCAGCTGCTTCCCGGAGAGAACTTTCGAGAGCGCTTCGACCAGGGTCATCGAGTTTTTGGCACGGCCCGAGCGGCTCGAAGCCGCTGCACCACGCCCGCTGGTTCCGCTCAAGGCATCGATCTGCCCATCGATCGCGGCGAGTTTGGCTGCCGCGGCTGCACGTCGCTTCATCAACATAGGCAGCGAGCGCTGACGCCTGCGGAGTTCGCGATGAATATCTGAAGTTGAGAGTGCGAGCAGCGATCCTGGTCGACGCGCCATGCGGGAATACTCCGTTCACCCGGGTGAAGATCAACACGGGAGAATGTTATGAACGAACGAAGTTTTATTCTAGGCAGTAGGGCTGCCTCGGGGGACGGATGCGCTACGACGCTCTAACGCCCATCCGAACGAGCAGGCCGTCGAAGTGATCGAGGCCGTAGAACTCGATGATGATCCGCCCTTTTTTGCCTTGTTTATCGGTGTTGATGAGCACCTTGGTTCCGAGTTGTTGTGAGACCTGACGCTCCAGATCTCTCAGCACGGCTTCGCGACCCGTGGCTTCTTCGATGACATGCTTTGAAGGCTCCGGGATAGCCTCGTCGGGTCGTTGCACTGCTTGCTCGACTCGACGGACACTCCACCCCCCCACTGCTGCCGCCTTGGCCAGTCCGATGCGAGGAGCGCCGGCCGGCATCGCGAGCAAAGCACGCCCATGGCCGGCAGAGATCTCGCCCTTGACAATCATGGCGGAAATTTCCGGTTCGAGCTCGGTCAGCCGGATGAGGTTTGCCACGGTGGACCGTTCCAACGAGACCCGTTCCGCCAGCTGGGCGTGAGTGAAGCCGAACTTCTCCTGCATGTGGCGGAGCGCCCAAGCCCGCTCCATCGCGTTGAGGTCCTCGCGCTGGATATTCTCTACGAGTGCCCATTCAGCGGCATCGGCATCCGAAAGATCTCGACTGACGACCGGAATCGTTTCGAGGCCGGCCAACTGGGCGGCCCTCCATCGGCGTTCTCCGGCGACGAGTTCAAACCCCCCACCGCTCAGAGGGCGAACAATTACCGGTTGCATGATACCGGACCGGCGAATAGATTCAGAGAGCTGGGTCAAAGTCGTCGGATCGATCGCGCGGCGTGGCTGAAACGGACTGACCGAGATACTCGCAATCGACAGAAAGCGAGTTTCGTCAGATATGATAGGTGTTTGTTTGGTTGAGAGTGATGGCGGATCGTCCGATGAACTGGTGTCGATGTTCGGATTCATTAGGCTGTTGAGACCACGGCCCAGTCGCCGCGGCTTTGCTGAAGCAACATTGTTTTCATCCACGCGTGAGTTCCTTCTATTTGATTATAGAGTCTATCTCACGTTTCAGCGCGGCCCATTTCGAAGGGTGAATTTTGGCAAAGGACGCGAAGCGTATTGAGGTGATTTCCAGGGGTCTGGTGAGTGACGGATTCCGGGTTCTGGTTTGCGCGCCAAAGGACGGGAGCTATTGCTACCTTCCGGGCGGACACGTGGAACCCGGCGAGGCCTCGCACGACGCACTACGGCGGGAGTTTGCGGAGGAATGTGGGCTTGAGGTTGAAGTAGGCAATGTGATCGGAGTGTCAGAAGAACGGTTCGTCCAGCGCGGTAGAACTCGCCACGAGATCAACATCGTGTTCCTCGTGAAACTTCCGATTTCTGCGGCGGATGTAGTCAGCAAAGAACCGGACATCTTGTTCAGATTGATAGCACTTCAGGATGCTGCGGAGATGAATCTGTTGCCTCGCTCATTCTCGCTGCGACTGGCCTCGTTCCACGAGAAACATCCTGCGCTTTGGCTCGGGTCGAACGTGTCAATCGATTGAAACGACGGCGAACGCCTCAGGGTCGATGTCGATTTGGCATGTCTCGCTCGCTGGGTCTATGAACTCTCGCACAGATGCGAGCAGCGTCAGGGTGCCGAGCGACAATTCCAACTGAGTATGTTCCCCGTGAAACATCCGTGAGAGAATTCGGCACTGCCCGTTGTTCATTGAGCTTGACGCCTTCACGCGTACTGCCTCGGGTCTCACGCTCAGGATCACTGGATTCCCGATTACGAGATTCGGGGCTGAGATTGAGATTAATCCGAGCGGCGTACGGACACCAGTGAGCGACTCGGACACGGATTCGACTGTTCCTGGTATAAGGTTGGTCTCGCCCATGAATCCGGCGACAAAGCGAGTTGACGGTCGAAAGTACAATTCCTCGGCCGTCCCGACTTGGGCAACCTTGCCGTGCCGTAGCACTGCAATTCGATCGGCCATGCTCAGCGCTTCCCTTTGGTCATGGGTCACGTAGATGCCGGTGATCCCGACGTCCTTGCAGGTTCTTCTGATCTGCGAACGAAGTTCTAGCCGGAGAGCGGCATCCAGATTCGAAAGCGGTTCGTCCAATAACAAGACCGACGGCTCTATGACCAATGCACGAGCCAGTGCAACCCTTTGTTGTTGCCCACCACTCAACTGAGTCGGTCTTCGCCGAGCGAAGTCGCCCATTTGCACTAAATCCAGTGCTTCCAATACTTTGCGCGATCTGACCGACTTGTCGATCTTGCGAACTTCCAACCCAAACGCAACGTTCTGCTCGACAGTCATGTGCGGCCAGAGCGCATATGACTGGAAAACCATACCGGCGTTGCGCTTGTTGGCAGGCTCCCAAGTGACCTCACGCTTGGAAGTTCCGCTCTCAAAAAAGATCCGCCCGGAAGTCGGTTCGACGAATCCCGCGATCATTCTCAGAAGTGTTGTTTTGCCGCAGCCGGACGGCCCCAACAGGAAAAAAAGCTCGCCGGGCTCGATGCGGAGGGACACATTCTGGACGGCGATCGACGGCTTACTCGCTCCGACACCAGCGAAGGTCTTGCACAGGTTCTCGATCACGATGGCGGTAGGCAACGGCAAACTCTCCGAAACGGGCGCAGACGATAGCAAGGGCCGATCTGCGAAAAAGCCCCACAGAAGCGGGGGAGGTAGGCCGAGTGGACGTTGCCGCTACACCTGGGGTGAGCCGGGCCGCAAAAAGGCGAAGCCGGTCCGTGGTCCTAACGTTATTAACGTGTCCCGAGCCGATTCAGACCCGCGACTGCTCGACAGACTGCGCGAATGGCGCGTCCCGACCGTTACCGATCGGTCGATCAACCCCGAGATCGGCCGGCTTGTCCGCGAAGTCCAACGCCGCACGACAGCAGTGGGGGGGTTCGACGAGATCTGGTCGCGGGTGGTGCCTCCAGACCTAGCCGCAAACTCCCACGTTCAGCGCCTCACCAGCGCCGGTGACCTGCATGTTGTCGCGGCAGACTCCTCAACCCGCTACGCGATCGATGTTTGGCTGCGGTCGGGCGGTCTCATGGCCCTCCGCAACGCTTCCAAGCGGGGCGTGCGGTCGGTCAAACTAAAATAACCGCGCAGCGGAATCTGAGGCAGACCGCCGGTCACCTCACGAACGCTTGCCGAGGAAGAAGCCGGCGAGCGTGGCCAGGATGAGAACACCAACCATGATGCCAAGCAGGATCATGAAGCTGTCGCCGAGGCTGCTCACAAAGCCGCCCGCGGTGCTTGTGAAACCGATGATGAGCGTGAACGCGGCGATCCCCAACGCCACGATCATTGCGATCGCGAGGCCGCCGCCGATTCCCGACCACACGCCGTCGTAGGGCTCGGCGGCGACCATCACCATCCCGCCGGTCGCCGCCGTCTCGCCGGTATCGCCCGGCGCACTCTCGAACAGGTCGCCTCCACCTCCGCCCCCGCCGATCGCGGTTTCCGCGGAGGTCTGCTGGGCGATGGTTTCGCTGCCGTAGACGTCTTCGAGGAGGTTGGCGCCCAAGGAGGTGTCGTCCCCCTCGCGGGTGAGATCAAGGAGCCCGCCTGACCCCGACTTCTCGCCGGGGTCAACCAGAGACGACGGAGCGTTGCTGACCCGAGTTACCGCGTTGGCGTCCGCCTCGTCGGTCGCATCGGCGTCGAAGATGCTGATGCCAGTGGACTCTTTGTCGCGCGCGGCAAGGCCGAGACCAGTGCCGCTGGAAGCGAGCGAGATCGGCTCGAGTTCCCCCGACTCTGCAAGCGGGATGGAGTCGGGATCGTCTCCGCCGCCGGCCAGCAGGTCCACCTGCTCACGCTTGAACATCAGCCGATCCCGGTCGCGAAATTCTTGCAACTGGCCCTTCGCGGCCATATCGCGGACTTGATCCACGTTCTTGCTCAACCGCTCGGCGGCTTCCTCGATCGAATAGAACATCTTGGCCATGGGATCGCTCCGGGATACGTCTTGACGGCACGCGTGAGCGGTCCGTCAGTAAAGGGAAGACAAAACTAGCCGATGACGGGCCCGACCGCAAGCCGGGGATGAAGTTTTAGGTTAGTCGGAGCGAAATTTGCTCGCTCGCACTCCCGTACGGCTACCGATCAGCGATGGTTTCACGGTCTGCGCCGTCCGAAACCTCCGGCGGCGGGTATGCTGCCGGCACCAATGACGGATCACCGGCTTGAAACCGACACGGACGACGGGATGGCCCTCATCATCAGCGGCCCGTCGGGCGTGGGTAAGACCACCATCACGCGGGGGGTCGAACGGTCGATTGCCGACTCGGTGTTTTCCGTCTCGTGTACCACGCGGCCACGAACCGCCGCGGACGTGGATGGTGTTGACTACCACTTTGTGACCGAAGATTCTTTCGAGCAGATGCGTGGCTCGGCAGAGTTTCTTGAGACCGCCGGTGTCTACGGGAAAAAATACGGTACGCCCAAGGGCTGGGTCTTCGAACAACTTAAGCGTGGCCGCCTGGTCATTCTGGAGATCGATGTCCAAGGGGCGATCCAAGTCAAGAGTCAGATTCCGAACGCGTTTGCGCTCTTCGTGAAACCACCGACCGAAGACGAACTTTTGCGGCGGCTGAAGTCTCGCAGGCGCGAAGATGAGGCCTCGATTCAGAGGCGGTTTGAGGCCGCGAAGAACGAGGTCACGCAGGCGGAGGCGTCCGGTGTCTATAACGTCTTTCTCGTCAACGAGCGGATCGACGACTCGATCCGTCGGGCGGTCGACCTCGTCCAAGGCGAACGAGCACGACGGCGTGAGGTCGTCCACAAGCGGCGAACGTGACGGTGGTGGCGGCCCGACTTTCTCGACCACGCATCACACGATATACATGAATTCTTCACGGGCGATCTTGCCGTTGAGCACCGTGTACACGCCGACCTCGGCCATGTTTTTCACTTCATCCGTCGCGCGGACCTTGTATTCCATGCGGAACTTCACCGCGAAACCCGACGCGCCCAAGTAGGGTCCTTCGGCGCTCGCCCCGATCATCTGATTTTCCCCGTACCACCAGGCGTTTTTAGCTTGCGCCGCGTGGCGGCCTTGCCACTCTGCATTGACGCCCATGCCCTCGCACGAGACGATCTCCGGAGACCACCATTTACGCTCGACTTCCGAGAACTGGCCTGCGTTGAAGAGTGCAACGAGGTCGCCGCCGATCTCGGCGACGGAGGCGCCGGAGCCGGTTGATACCGGCACGGGAGCGGTCGGATCGTGGGCCGTTGCCGCCATCGATGCCGAGCCCTTGGGCGAGCCGGTCGCGTTCTCACCCGGTTTCCGCGGAGCCGACTTCCGCTTGGCCTTGGCGGCCGGGCCCTTCACGGCGGGAGTTCGCGTTGACGGTTTCGCCGATCGTCGGGCGGCCGGTTTGGCAGTCGGTTTGGCGGCCGACCTCCGAGCGGGCTTCGTGACGGGCTTCTTTGAGGTTTTCTTGGACATGGCGCACAGAATACCACAACCACCGAAGAATGCAACACTCTCGAATCGCCCGTTCAATGCTATCGCGCCGCAGCAACGTCAAATCGCTCGGCGTGCCGAAGGAGCCGGATCACAATCGCGCGATCTTCGGCGTCCGCAGCTCCGCTGCGATTGATATCGCTTGGCGTTCGCTCCCAGGCGAGCAGGTCTTCAATCGAGAACATCCCGTTCTCATCGACGTCTTCGCTGGAGCGTCGGAGCCGCGCCAGCGGATCACCGATCACGAACTGGCTCCACGAAAGCGCGGGCACGCTCGACCACGCCGCCTCGGCCCACGTCAGGTTTCCGAGCAGGAAATTGATCGCCAGGTAGCGATTGTCGGGGATCGAATCCGCGAGCGGCTCCCACGCGTGGCACAACGCGAACGTCCCACCCGCCGCCACAAAGTCGGCCGCCTGCTCTTGCTGTTGAAACGCGAGCAAGCCCAATCCTCCGAAGTCGCGCCCGTTCCACGACTCGATCGTGTTGAAGATCGCGCCCGGGGCGTAGTTGAAACTGTCCGCGAAGATCATCCGGGCACTCACGCCGGCCGTCGTGGTTGGCAAGGCCCCTTGATGATTGCTCCCATAGGTGGCCAGAAGCGACACGGGGGCCGAGATAAGAATGCCTTGTCCCGCGCCCCAGTTGAGCCGCGTTCCGACATAAAACCCAGCCGCTCCCGGCGCGTTGTTGTGCCGAATGTTCGCGGGCGCGAACCGCCGGTCGGTGGTGCCCATGAGCGCCACCACCTGCTCATAATCATCGCTGTCGTAAAGAAGTTGAAGCGAACTTCGGTTGTTATCGAATTCGCCGTTGTTGGCGGGGTTGATGCTCCCGTCGCCGGTCCCCTCGTCCAGCAGGATCGTCGAGGTATCGACGTCCGCGATGATCGACTGGGAACGATCGATCATGGCTTCGACATCCGCGACCGTGTGACCGTCGAGCCGCGAAACGAGGTACATATCCCCGGCCGTCAGACGGGTGGCCCCGGAGCCCCCCGGCGTCCAGATCGGCCCGTTACCCATCGCGGTGAAGACCTTGCCCACCAAGATATTCGCGGTCGTGAAATTATTGATGGACGCTTGGCTACGCCAATACGGGTTCAGGATGCACCCGTCGGACTTGCTGTCCGCCGCGCCGCCCGCCTCGCCGACGGTGAGATCTTGCCACAGCAGCATCAACTCGGTATCGACGCTGGCGCACGTCGCGTCGCGGGCGTCAAACTCCGCCGGGAAGTCGGTCGGGTTGCCGCCGACAAAGTCCCCGGTGTTAGGGGCATCGGTGTCCTGCAAGCGGTGGGGGAGTCCTTTGCACAACACCAGGCATCGAACCTGACGCGCCAAGTTATTGTTCGTGAGATGCGTCCGGATTGGAAGTCGAAGTTTGGTCGCGAAGTCCGCGGCGGAGATATTTCCCGGCGCCGCCACCGCCGCCCCGGCGGTGGCCAGGTCAAGAACCAGGAGTCCGGAATACTTCCCCGGCTTGCCGCCCACACCGCCGCCGACCTTTGCCGACCCGGCATAATGCTCGGCGACGCGCAAAGAAACCGGCAGCCCCCCAACCAATATGCGGCTGTCATAGATGACGAGCACCTGTGCATCCCGGAGAGGACCAGCAACCCCAACGACCGGCTGCGCCATCGCCGTGGCCGATGCGGCGAAAGCCATCAGAGACGCAACGATCGGTCGGAATCTCGCGAAAGTTCGAATCAAAGAAAACCATCACTTTCTGCTGATCATTCAACCAGGGACGCCTCGGGCGGAGAGCACCGGACCCTGCGCTAGAGAGCCATGCCGTCCCGCTGGGACAGTTTCCCATGAAAAGCGGCTTTGCACAAGACCAAGCCGACGTTATCGATGACAAATGCGGGCAAACACCGGCGCCGGATTGCCGGAGGCGTTCGATATCCGATACGCAGCCGCCGGGCTTCTGGATTGCCGGGGAACCAGCCCCCTAGCCGCGTCCCTCGAAGGGCCCGCCGCTCCTTTAGCGGGAACACGGTAGCCCGTTTTTCGCTACCCTCTCCCGATGACCACCATCCTGTCACTGATGCAAGCCATGGAGCGGATTGCGCCGCTTCGGTACGCGGAAGCGTGGGACCGCGTTGGGTTGCTGGTGGGTGACTCCGCTGCCGCGATCACCGGACCCGTTGTGCTCACCATCGACCTCACCGAACGGGTGCTGCAGGAGGCATTATCGCTCCGGGCCGCCGCCGTGATCGCGTATCACCCCGTGATCTGGGAGCCGCTAAAGCGGCTTTCGACCGAAACGGCCCAGCAGCGCGTCGTTCTGCGGGCGGCCCGCGAAGGGATCGCGGTCTATTGCCCGCACACCGCGTTGGACGCTGTTCCGGGTGGCATCACGGACTGGCTTTGCGAGGGGCTTTCCGGTTCGACCGAGCCCGGCAAGATCGCGGGGGACTGCCGGGCACTCGTTCCCCACGCCAGCGTGACGGCGCAGCAGATGAAGATTGTGACCTTTGTGCCGCGAGAAGGGGCGGACGCGATGCGGGATGCCTTGGCCTCGGCCGGCGCGGGGTTGATCGGGGAGTATTCGCTCTGCGCGTTCATGGCGGACGGCATCGGAACGTTTCTGGGAGGAGAGGCGTCGAACCCCGTTACGGGCAAGAAGGGGGTTGTCGAGCGCCTGATGGAGACGCGGCTTGAGATGGTCTGCTCGGCCGCAGCTCTCCCGATCGCGATCGAAACGCTGCGGCGGTTCCATCCGTATGAAACCCCCGCGATCGACCTGTATTCGCTCACGCCGATCCCCGACCGCCACGCGGGTGCGGGCCGGCGCATCCAGCTGGACGAACCGGTGACTCTGGGCGGCTTGGCCGATCGGTTGAAGCGGTTTCTGGGGTGCTCGTGCGTGCAGGTGGGTGCGGCGGGCACCATGGACGATGTTGCGTCGCGCGTCGGCGTATGCCCGGGATCCGGATCATCGCTGCTGGCCGCGGCACGGGCGGACCGGCTGGATGTGTACGTCACCGGTGAGATGAGCCATCACGACACACTCGCGGCGGTCGCCAGCGGAATGAGCGTGATCGTCGCGGGGCATACCAACACCGAACGGGGCTACCTGCCGCGGCTCGCGAAGCGATTGGAAGTTGAGCTCTCGGGCGTCACCTATCGGGTGAGCGATGTGGACGTCGATCCGGTGGTGACGATGTGACCGCCACGGAAGCGCGGCGGGACTACCGCGACGGCGCCTCGGGCTTCGGAAAAATGACCTCCTCGACCACGGTGCGGCGAAAGATAACGGGGCCGGCTGGCGTGCTGCGGACTTCTTCGGACGTCGTTTCGCGGCGCGCGGCGGGTACGCCGGTGGTCGCTTGCGGGGCGGACCGTGGATCGGCCTTGACGCCCTTGACGACATGGCCGAAGAACTCACCGACCGAGCGGGCGATGGATTTTTTGGGCGGTGAGGCCATGTGGCAGTGTAGTTCGAGCCGCCAGCCTCCGGAAATGTTCACGATGCGTGAAATTGTGTCGGGCGGCGTAAAAGGGCTGGCGACCGGGGCAGAAGTGCCCCGCCGACATCGACGGCAACGGCCTCGTAGACAGCGACGGCAGCGGCCCGTGTTTTGAGCATTGGGAGATCGGGTGCTGACGATGCCTCCGCGACTGCTCCGTTACACTCCCCCGATGTCTGACACCGACAATTTGTCGTCCGCCCTTCAAGAGATTCGCGTCTTCCCGCCCGTTGCCGCGGCCGGGCTGGGCTTTTCGCAGTGGCACGTCGGCTCGATCGAGCAGTATCGCCAGACGCACCGCCGGTCGATCACCGACCCCGATGGCTTCTGGGGCGAGCAGTCGCGGCTGATCGATTGGTTCAGCCCCTGGGAAAAAGTGTTGGAGTGGAACGCCCCGGACGCGAAGTGGTTTGGCGGGGGCACGACCAACGCGTGTTACAACTGCGTGGACCGGCATGTCAAGTCCGGACACGCCGATGATGTTGGGCTGGTGTGGGAAGGCGAGCCGATGGACGCTTCGGGCGTCCCCGAGGTTCGCCGTCTTACCTACCGCGACCTGCAACGCGAGACCTCGAAACTGGCAAACGGGCTTGTCTCGATGGGTGTCAAGAAGGGCGACCGCGTCACGATCTACTTGCCGATGGTGCCGGAATTGGTCATCGCGGTGTTGGCGTGCGCGCGGATCGGAGCTCCGCATTCGGTGATCTTCGGCGGCTTCGCACCCCACGCGATCGTGGACCGCATGACCGATGCCGGGAGCGACGTCATCATCACCGCCGACGGCGGGTATCGCCGCGGCCAAGTGGTCCCCCTTTTGAAGAACGTGACCGAGGCGTGCGAGACACTTAAATCGCAGGGCAGGCCCGTCGGGCACGTGCTCTGCCTCAGCCGACACGCTACTTCCGAAGCGTCTGGGAAAGACCTGTCGGATGCGGAGACGCGGGGCCGGACTGCTGGCGCGGCCACCCACGTACACGATTACCACGCGCTGACCAACGCCCAATCCGACGAGTGCCCGTGCCGCCCGATGGGTGCCGAGGACATGCTCTTCCTTCTGTACACGTCGGGTTCAACGGGCAAGCCCAAGGGCATCGTCCACACCACGGCCGGGTATCTCGTGTTCGCGGCGTTGACGGCGAAGTTGACGTTCAATCTGATCCCCGGCTCGGGGCAACTGTTCTGGTGCACGGCGGACGTCGGCTGGGTGACCGGGCATTCCTATGTCATCTATGGCGTGATGATGAACCGGGTACCGACACTCATCTATGAGGGTGCGCCCAACGCACCCCGGAACGATCGATTCTGGGACATCGCGGCCCGCCACAAGGTGACGCAGTTGTACACCGCGCCCACGGCCATCCGCACGTTCATGAAGTGGGGCGATGAGTGGCCGGCGAAGCACGACCTCTCCCACCTCAAACTCCTGGGCACCGTGGGCGAACCCATCAACCCCGAGGCCTGGATGTGGTATCACACGCATATCGGCCGGGGCCGATGCCCGGTCGTCGATACCTATTGGCAGACCGAGACCGGCGGGCATGTGATTACCCCGTTGCCGGGGGCTGTCGCGACCAAGCCGGGTTCGTGCACGGTGCCGATGTACGGCATCGATGCCGCGATCGTCAATGAACAAGGACAGGAGTTGCCGCCTAACCAGGGCGGGTTGCTGGTGACGCGCAAGCCCTGGCCCGGCATGTTGCGGGGCGTGTATAACGACCGCAACCGATTTATCCAGTGTTATTGGGGGAGGTTGAAGGACCCGGTGAGTGGTGAGCCTTGGTACTTTTCCGCGGATGGGGCCCGGCGCGATCACGACGGATACTTCTGGGTCATGGGGCGCGTTGACGATGTGATCAACGTCGCGGGGCATCGGCTGGGAACGATGGAAGTTGAGTCGGCCTTGGTGTCGCACCCAGCGGTAGCAGAAGCCGCGGTCGTGGGGATGCCGCACGAGATCAAAGGGACCGGCATCTGCGCGTTCGTCACGCTCAAGCACGCGGCGGGGCGGGCTCCCGACGATGCGCTCAAACAAGAACTTGGGGCGCATGTGACGAACGAGATCGGGGCGTTGGCCCGGCCCGACGTGATCCGGTTCACCGACGGGTTGCCTAAAACTCGGAGCGGGAAGATCATGCGGCGTCTGCTCCGGGACGTAGCCGCCGGGGTCGAGAAGATCGAGCAGGACACCACGACGCTGGAAGACTTTTCGGTGATCGCAAAGTTGCGGGCCGCGGATCATGAATAACCTCCGATAACCGATCGGGGAGGGGTTGCATGTCGGCGCGTCCGAAAGACGAGAACGAACATCGCGGGCCGGAGAGCACGGGCGTCCCGCCGACGCCGGACGTCGCATCGGGCGACCCGGGCACGATGCTCTTTGAGGAGGTTTCGTCGCTCCCCCCTGGGGTGCCGCGAATCATCGGTCGCTTCCACCTGCGCCGGATGCTGGGGCATGGCGGAATGGGCGCGGTCTACGAGGCCATGCAGGAGCAGCCGCGGCGGGCGGTGGCGCTGAAGTTAATGCGGGCGGGAGCGGCCTCGCGCTCGGCGTTACGGCGGTTTATATACGAGGCCCAGTTGCTCGCGCGCCTGCGGCACCCCTCGATCGCGCAGGTGTACGAGGCCGGTACGCATATCGATAGCGGTGTGCGGGTGCCGTACTTCGTGATGGAGTATGTGGTCGGCGCGCGGACCCTGATCGAGTACGCGGAAACCAAGGATCTGGGAACCCGGGCCCGCGTCGAATTGTTCGTGCCCATTTGCGAGGCGGTCCATCACGGCCACCAGAAGGGCATCATCCACCGGGATCTCAAGCCCGGGAATCTGCTCGTTGATTCATCGGGAAACCCGAAGATCATCGACTTCGGAGTTGCCCGGGCAACGGACTCCGACATGGCGGTGACGACGCAGCAGACCGACGCGGGCTCGCTCATTGGGACGCTCCAGTACATGAGCCCCGAGCAGACGGCCGCCGACCCGCACGACATCGACACTCGTTCTGACGTGTACGCGCTGGGTGTGATCTTGTACGAACTGCTGTGCCGGAACCTGCCGTACAACTGTTCTCAGGCGACGGTTCCCGAGGCGATCCGCCTGGTGCGGGAGGCGACACCCCCCAAGCCCAGCAGTATCTCCGCCTTCGTGCGGGGCGACCTTGAAACGATCATCCTGAAAGCGATGGAGAAGGACCGAGATCGGCGGTATGCGTCGGCCGCGGCGCTAGCCGACGACCTGCGGTGTTACCTGCGCTCGGAGCCGATTTCGGCGCGGGCCCCCACGATTTCCTACCAGTTCAAGATGTTCGCGAAGCGGAACCGGGCGATGATGACCGCCATGACGAGCATCGCGGCGGTGTTGGTGACGGCGACGGTCGTCAGCGTGGCGTTCGCGGTGAAGGCCAGCGCGGCCAGCCGTCGCAGCGACGAGCGAACGGCATTGGTCTTGGAACTCGTCGGGAGCGACGGGGGCAACTCCGCCGCCGATGCCGCCGCCCGCATCGCCGCGCTCCGGAATGTCGAGACCGGCATCGACTCTTATACGATGGGCGACCCCGCCAAGTCGCGGAATCTTCGGCAGATCATCGCGCACGCGTACCTCGCGGCAGACGCCCCACAGATGGCGATTGATTGCCTCACGGGCGAGGTTGACCGCGAACTCAAGGCCAGCCGCTGGGAACGGCAAACACTGGAGGCCGCCGCGCTTCTGGGCCGGGCGCACGTGTCACTCGCCCACTGGCCCGAGATCGCAGCCTCCCTTGGATCCGTCCGAACGGCGTCTCGGATGATCGCCGACGATGCCGACGCGGCCGTACCGGTTCTCGAATCCTTGGCACTCGCGGACTGGCACCGGGCGGATCGCCGCCGATGCGACCAGACCCTGCAAGAACTGGAGCGGGTGCTGCTGCTGGCAAAGTTCAGCGGCGACTCCAACGAACTTCTTGAGGTGCGCCGCTGCCGCGAATGGCTGGCGCGGACGGACGGGCGGAGCGCCGAAGCGGACGACCATGCCAGGCGGGTGCGTGATTCGGAAACGAGACGCGGCGGCCCGTATTCCGCTTACGCGGGCTCGCCCTTAGCGCGGACTCTGTGGCCGTATCCGCGGCTGGTCGGCAGCCCCACCCCGGAGTTGCTGCAAGATCTCGCGCTGGACGCGACACCGGTTGGAGCGGGGGTCGCCGAGCGCCTGACCGCCATGCGCGACGCAATTGTGAAGGGCCCGATTCAGCCGGGGGAGGCGGAGCGGAGCGCCCGGATGAGGATGCAACTGGGCGAATGGGCCAATCGAAAGACCGGTGAACGTCCCATCGACCCGCTGATCCTTCGGCCCCAAGTGCGAAGGGAGGACCCTGAACTTGAACAATGGCTCGCCGCCTCCAACGCCTACTGCGAGGAGATGAACAGTCTGGACACCGGGTTTATGACCCGCTGGCACGCCACGACCGCGTTCGTTCGCACGCTTGTTCCCGCGGGGGCCGACGACGGCTTTCTCGAAACACTGGTCAGAGGAAAATCGTCGGAAGCCGCATCGCGGACCGCGTGGGAGATGCTCTGCATGAACAGTTTTCTGGAGGTTCCGTCGGCGACGGCATTGGCGACGGATGTTCTAGGGGGTTCGCTGTTGGCCGCCACGTCCACCCGAAGGCTCGTCGCGTTTCTGGCGATTCGAGCGACGGACGACCAAGAAGCCAAGACGCTGCGGGCCAAGATCGCCGCCGCAGCCGCGATTGCGGCCGAACGCGCCGGCCCGCTGGCCAAGCACACGGCGAGTGAAGACCTGTGGGTCGTCGCGCTGCACGCCGCACGCCTGGACGAGCGGGAGCAGTTGATCGCCGCGACGGCAGCACTCGCATCGCGCGGCACGTTCCCTGATCCCGACGCCGATGGCGGTGCCCTCCGTCGGCTCGCGGGCCAGCTCACAATCGGGCCCGACTATCCCCCCGCCGAAGCCCAGAAGGACGTGTATCGCGTGCTACGAACTCTTCTCGGGAGTACGCGGTGAGCGGGTCTTGTGTGTTGCGGCAAGAGCTCGGGTGTGAACAGCGATGAACGAGAGAGGCAATGAAGCAATGAAGCTGTCGTGCGTCCTCCAAGGCGATGAACTCCGCCGCCGCCTGAACCACGAGTGGTTGCTCACGGATGGAATGGGCGGGTTCGCGATGGGCACCGTGAGCGGGATTCCGCAGCGCCGCTATCACGCGCTCTTGATCGCGGCGACCAAGCCGCCGGTGGGCCGCGTGGCGCTGGTGCAGGCCGTCGCGGATTGGCTGGTCGTGAAGGCACCGAACAAACCCGAACGCCGCTACGACCTCGCCTCATTCGAGTTTGTCGACGGCACCATCTCGCCGTGCGGATCGGAGCACCTCGTCGGGTTCTGTGGGCCACTTCAGCATGTGGATTCAGCCCGGCACGAGCCAGCGTCAAAGGTTTTCTGGGAGTACAGAATTCGATATGAGGGGCTCGATTTCGGAATCACTCGATCGCTCACACTCAACCGCGATGGTTCGACAACGCTCTCGTGGTCGGGCGGTGAAAAACCCTGTCTGGGTTGTAACTTCTGGATCGAATGCCGGCCTTTGCTCGCGCTCCGCGATTTTCACGAACTCGTCGCCTCCGGCGCTGCGCCCACGACGGTTTCGCACGACGAGACGGGGTTCACCTCCACCCGAGGTGACTTCGCCGTGGATGTCTTCACTCACGATGGCTCTGCCATCCCGGACCACGAAGTGTGGCGAAACATCGCCTATCGCCGCGATCGCGCCAGAGGTCAGGACTTCACCGAGCACCTCGAATCTCCAGCGCGATTCCGTCTCGCGTCGAATCAAGAATGCCTCGACAACGATCGCCCGTGGTTCTGCTCGCTCTCGTTCGCGACGCATACCTCAACGGTCTCTTCTCCAGCACCCATCGTAACGGCCGAGCACATCTCAAAGTGTGTCACTACACCCGTCATTCAACGCGACCTCATTGTCGCCGCCGCACAGTTCGTCGCCACCCGCGCCACCCCTTCCGGCCCCAAGCCTTCAATCATCGCCGGGTATCCTTGGTTCAGCGACTGGGGCCGCGACACGATGATCTCGCTCCCCGGCCTACTCCTCTGCACCGGCCGCCACGATGAAGCCCGCGACACCCTCCTGGCCTTCGCCGGGCTCATGAAGGACGGCCTCATCCCCAACTGCTTCGACAACGGCAGCGGCGAAGCCGAGTACAACACCGTCGATGCCTCCCTCTGGTTCATCCAAGCCGTCTGCAACCTGGCCGAGGCCGCGCCCGCGCCGGTCCCTCCCGAACTCCTCACCGCCTGCCGCGCCGTCATCAATGCCTACCGCTCCGGCACCCGCTTCAACATCCGCATGGACCCCGCTGATGGCCTCATCATGGCGGGCGACATCCACACCCAACTCACTTGGATGGACGCCCGGCGCGACGGCGTGGTCTTCACCCCGCGCCACGGCAAGCCCGTCGAGATCAACGCCCTCTGGCACAGCGGCCTGATGCGGTTTGCACGCCTTGTCGGCCCTTCACACCCCACCGAGGCCGATTTCCTGCGCCTGCTCGCTAGCAAGGTCGGGGCTTCGTTCTGCTCGGCATTTTGGAACCCGCACGACGCGTGCCTCTTTGATTGCCTCTCACCCAACGGCCCGTCGTGGGATGCCGACACCTCGATCCGTCCCAACCAGATCTTCGCGGTGAGCCTTCCGTACTGCCCGCTCCCGAGCGACCAACAACGGGCCGTGGTGGCCTGCGTGAAGACGCATCTTCTCACCCCCGTCGGGCTGCGAACCCTCGCCCGCGGCAGCCCGGGCTATCGCCCTCGTTTCGAGGGCGACCTCTTCAGCCGCGACGGCGCGTATCACAACGGCACCGTGTGGCCGTGGCTCATCGGCCCGTACATCGAAGCGCTGTTGCGGGCGAACGAGTTCAGCGATGCCGCGAGATCCGAAGGCCGCGCTGCGCTCCAGCCCCTGCTCGATGAGTTCAGTGGCGTTGGCCCCACGTCGCAATCCATCGCGTCCATCGCCGAGGTCTACGACGCCGACGAACTCCCCGGCCAGCCGCGCCGTCCTGATGGTTGCCCGATGCAGGCGTGGAGTGTCGCCGAAGTCCTGCGGGCGCTGACGCTGGTTTCCGCGGGCGCCGAGCCGATATCAGCGACCTGATTCGCGGCGGCCTCGTCTGTTCGGCCTTATGTCTCCCTCGGATGCTCGCGCCAAGCGTCGCGGCTTCTGAATCCCGCCCGCTGAATGTGCTTCACGCTGCCTTCATCGCGGCCACCGCTCGCCGAGCCGATCGTTTCAATGAAGCGGGGACGATCACGCCGCTTTGGAGACTCGCCCATGCCCACCAAGAAACGTGCCAAGGCCGCCGCGAAGAAGAAAAAGTCCGGTCCGTGCTGGACGGGGTACGAGCGGACGCCCGGCACGAAGCAAGGGACCAAGGGCAGTTGCCGCAAGAAGTAGCGACCCCGCTCGAACGCGACGCACGCTACCGCGTGACCTTCCGATACTTCAGCCGGTGCGGCTGGTCGGCATCGGTTCCGAACCGGCGGTGCCGGTCTTCGTCATAACTCGACCAATTGCCGATATGAAAGTGAAGTTTTGCATCGCCTTCGAAGGCGAGAATATGGGTCGCCAGCCGATCCAGGAACCAGCGGTCGTGGCTGATAATGACGCTGGTCCCCGCGAAGTTCTCGATCCCCTCCTCCAATGCCCGCATCACGTTGACGTCCAGGTCGTTGGTGGGTTCGTCCAGCAAGATCACGTTGGCCCCGGCCTTCAAGAGCCGCGCCAAGTGAACCCGGTTCCGCTCGCCGCCCGAGAGGTTCTCGACCATCTTTTGCTGGTCCGTGCCGGTGAAGCCGAACCGCGAGACGTACGCCCGGCTGTTCACCTTCACCTTTCCCAGCCGCACCTCCTCATTCCCGTCGGAGATCGCGGCCCACACGTTCTTCCCCACCGGCAACGAGTCGCGTGTCTGTTCGACGTACGACAGCGTGACCGACTCGCCCACCTTGAAGGTTCCCCCGTCGGGCTTCTCGAGCCCCATGATCATCTTAAAGAGCGTCGTCTTCCCGGCACCGTTCGGGCCGATCACCCCGACCACCGCTCCCGGTGGAATCGAAAAGTTCACGTCGGCCAGGAGCAGCGTGTCGCCGAAGGCCTTGGATACGTTCTGGGCCTCGATCACCAAGTCGCCCAGCCGCGGCCCCGGCGGGATGAAGATCTCGAGCTCGCTCGCCTTCTTCTCCTGGTTCTCGTTGAGCATCCGCTCGTAGGCCACGACGCGGGCCTTGCTCTTGGCTTGGCGACCCTTGGGGTTCTGCCGCACCCAATCCAGCTCGCGGGCGAGTGTCTTCTGGCGGGTCGAGGCCTGCTTCTCCTCCACCTGCATCCGCTTCTGCTTCTGCTCGAGCCATCCGGTGTAGTTGCCCTTGTACGGGACCCCGATTCCGCGATCGAGTTCGAGGATCCAACCGGCGACGTTGTCAAGGAAGTAGCGGTCGTGGGTGACGGCGATCACCGTCCCCGCGTACTGCTGGAGGTGGTGTTCCAGCCACGCCACGCTCTCGGCGTCCAGATGGTTCGTCGGTTCATCCAGCAGCAGCACGTCCGGCTTCGAGAGGAGCAAGCGGCAGAGCGCCACCCGCCGACGCTCGCCCCCCGACATCTCGTTGCACCGAACCTCGCGGGCGGGGCACCGCAGGGCCTCCATCGCCATGTCCAGTTGATTGTCGAGCGTCCAGGCGTCCATCTGCTCGAGCTTTTCTTGAAGGTCGCCGGTGCGCGTCAGTATCTTGTCCATCTCGTCGCCGGAGAGGTCGGGCTCGCCCAGCCGCTCGTTCAGGCGGTCGTATTCCTCCAACAGTTTGGTCACTTCGTGGGCCCCTTCCAGCACCACCTCCTCGACCGTCCGCGTCTCGTTCTTCAGCGGCTCCTGCTCAAGAAACCCGACGCGGAAGCCTTGGGCCATCTCGACTTTGCCCTCAAACTCCTTGTCCTGGCCCGACAGGATTCGCAGCAGCGTCGATTTGCCCGAGCCGTTGAGCCCCAGGACGCCGATCTTCGCGCCGTAGAAGTACGAAAGGTAGATGTCCTTGAGGATCACCTTCTGATTGATGACCTTGGTCACGCCCAGCATCGAATAAATGATCCGTTGCGACTCGGCGGCGTTGCTGGCTCTGCTCACTCCCGGCTCCTGTTTCGCCCGCAAATGAATGGGCGGGCCGGGAGGGTAGCGGGGCGTTCCACCAACTTCGCTTGGGGGC
>CAZJXA010000040.1:0-19541 GCA_964549785.1 uncultured Phycisphaeraceae bacterium
TGTTTGGCCGGGCTTCGTTGCCGGTGCCACCCATTCGCCGTTGCGATAGAGCGTGCGGGTGGCATCGACGCGGAAGAGCGCGGGCAAGGCAGCGGGGTCTGGGTCGATGAGGGGGGCCCCGTCGTCGGTCGCCACCTGCGCGGCCCAGGAGCGCTGCCGTCCGCTCAGGAGGTGCGACTCGATCCGGAGCTGCGCAACATATTCCGCCGGCGTGAGTCGCGGGCCGGGCATTCCGCCACAGTTGGGGCACCGCCGCAACTCCGATGAACCGCCGATCGTGCGGCGGACCACCCCCTTGTTGTCGCATTCGCGGCAGGGCCAGCGCTCCGCCTCCCGGCGCAGGCCGTCGGCCCCGCCCGAGGCACCCATCGTTTTCATCGTGCGGTCGAACGCATCCAACGACGCCGCGACGTCGGGCTTGGAATAAACCTGCTTGGCCATCGTCCCTTGCCCGGCGCGAACAAAGCCCATGACGAGCGCGATCTGGTAGCCGTTGGATTGTTCGGTTTCAGAATCCGGCGGAGCGAGCCACAGCGGCGCTGCGTGACGCTGGTCGAGCCGCTGCGCGGTCGCCAAGAGCCATTCGCGCGACGAGCGCGACGACGGGAGTGACGCCAGCGCGATGGCGGCGGAGCCGGCGGTGTGATGGGACCCGCCGTCGAGGCGGTCGAGTTCGAACGCGACCACGAGCAGATGCACCACGAGGGCCCGCGCGGTTGGCGAGGGCGGCCGGTCCAGCAACTCCTCGGCGAGTTCAAGATACGCGTTCGGATCGTCGGGCCTCAGCGCGGTGAGCCGATCCACAACACCTTCGGAACCAGGCTCGGCGTTGTTTGCCCCGGCGGGCTGCGGGACCCCCGCGAAGCCGGTCCGCAGCGCCAGCACGATCACCCAGAGCATCGCGGCACCGAAACTGGTCACGGGGCCTCCTCGGAGAAACGCAAGTCCCAAAGACGAGCCATCGCGAATTCGGCGGCGGCTACCTGCTCGAACACGTGACCGGCCGCTGCACGGGCGTCGTGCATCGCGACCACAATCGGGCCGACCGCCCCGGCCCGCGCGGGCTTTTCCGCGACGGTGACGAACGCGAGAAGTTCCGCGGAGGCAAACTGATGCGCCACAAACCGCTGCACCGTGCCCGAGGCGATCGACGAGCGTGCGGCGTGCGAGGCGGTGATTGAGGAGATCGTCGCGTGCTCCTTCCCAGAAGGGATGATCGCCTGGGCGTGTCGCTCGAGGGCCGCGAGCCGGCGGAGACCCAGACGTTCAAGTGATTCGGAATCGCCCGGAATCTGCGCATCCCCGCCGCCGATCAACGGCTCGTCGGCTGCCGTAACGTCTGTGCCGGTGTCAGGGTCGATTGCGGCGTCTCGGCGGCGCGCGGGGGGCGGGGGCGACTCCGGTGCTGTGTTCGTGGATGTCGCTGGCAACGCAGACGATGACGCCCGGGCGGGGACCAGCGGCTGTGCAAACGGGTCGCTCGCCAGTGCCCCGGCGAGCGACGCCGAGAGCGCATCGAACGCCGCGAATTCACCGGTTTCGGCGATGCGCTCGAGTAGCCGCTCGACCAGCACGCGACGCACCGCCACGCGCCACGCCTTGCTTCTGGGCGACGGCAGATGCGAGAGGGTCACGTCGCGAACGAGATCGGAACATTCACGGGTTGCGGGCATCAGGGGCGCGATGTTCAGGAACGCGTTGAGCACCTCGACCGACGAACCATGTTGTCGCACGATGCGTTGGGCGACGGCCCGGATGGTCTGCGGTGAACCGCGAACAGCCTCACGCACGAGGATCGCGGCGGACAGCCCGTCCGGCTCACCCGAGAACGAGGCGAGTTGCATCTCTCGCTGCGGGATGTTGCTTTCCGCCCGCTGGTATTCAAGAGCCCAAACCTCGCCCCCGCTCCCGGGCGTCGGCGCGGCACCCACCGATGGCAGATTGACTCCGGCGGGCACGATCGCGGCCCCATCCGGGGTCACGATGTTCGGGTCGATTGCGCCGGACTGGCCGCTCCACACCAGCGACGCCACCGCGTTCAATCGGGTGAAGACTACCGCGCGACCGAGCGCGGCCGCGGGTTGGCCATTGATCGGTGCTTCGAGCTGCGGCTTGGCCAAGGCCCGCCACGCGGCAAAGACGTCGGCTCTCCCCGAGAGCGCGGAACGCCCCCACACCGTCGAGAACCGTTCCCGCAGCTGGGCCCGTTCGGATTCCATCGCGTTGACCGCCAGCACCATCGACGAATCCACACCGGCCGCCGCGGACCCGCTGGCCAAGGCCGCGGTAAGGGCGTGAAGGTCCGACGGGCTGACCGCGGGTGCGCGGAACCACCCGAGCAACGCATCCCGAGCCTTTGAGTCTTGGCGCCACGACACTTCGCCGACCAGCGCGCCGATCGATTCGTAGACTCCGCGGCTTCCCGAGGGTTCCGCGGCGTCGACCATCAGGCCTTCCAAGGCCCGCAGCACGACGGTGTCGCGCTCGGCGGATGGCCCCCGCTCCACGGCGTCGACCACGCGGACCCAGGCCCTCCATCGTGCGCGGGCGGCCTCGGGCGCTGCCGCCGCGGAATCCGCACCCGCCGTGAGCCGGGGCACAAGCCGCGCGATCGCCCGCCTGGCGCCGGATTCGAACACCAGTTCTCGGGCCGAGAGTCCTTGGCCTGCGGAGCGGTCCAGTTCGGTGCGCACGCGGGCGAGGAGCGAAACCGGGAAATCGGTTTCGCGGGCCAAGCGGGCGAAGATGCCCGCCGCGAACGCCAAGCGCGGGATCTCTGTAGGACCGGGCGGTGATACCCCCGTCCACACCGCTCCGTCGGAGGCGAGGATCGCCACGAGTTTCTCAATCGATTCGGGCCTGTCTTTGAGCGTAAATACCAACTCAACGATCTTGTCGGTCGCGGCGATCAGTCCGGCGCGGTCGGCGTTCGTCCACCCGGAAGCCAGCGCCGGGAATACCGATGCAAACCGATCGACGCCCTCATCCGGCGAGGTCCGCGCCAGACGTCCCGCGGCGTCCAGTCCGCGCAAGAGATCGCTCCAAGCGAGGGGTTCGGCGGCCTGCTCCGACGGGACCGCCCGGGGTAAAGGGTTGCCGGGGGGCGTCTCGCCGGCCGGTGAACGATCGGCGATGCCGCCCACGGTCGGCGACGGCCTCTTTGCTGTCGCGCCACCGGAGGCGATCGGCGATTGCTCGACAGGGGCCGCAACCGGTGCCGGATTTTGGACCGGGGGCGTCGCTGCGTTCACTGGCCCGGCACCTACGACCGCCGGCGCAACCGGCTTGGAGAGCACCAATCCAACCACGATGAGCGCCGCCGCAAGTGCCGCGAGCCCGAGCCCACCGCCCACCACCGCCATCCTGAGTTTGCGGTTCCAACGATCCGCTTCGGCATCGGCGCGCGCGAACGGATCGACGTCCTGTATGAGGTTCGGCCCTTCGGGTGCCGCCGGCCCGGGTGATTGAGGTGCTGCTCGTGGGGGTATCGGATGGATCGTCGTCGCGCTCGGACGCTGGGCGGGCTGCGGGCTCGCGGTCACTGTTGCCGCCGCCGGTGAGCGGGACGAACCGGCGGCTTCGGACCGCGCGATCGAAATCACTTCGTCCACCGAGGAATCGTTCAGTTTCGCCAATTGCGCCAGCTTCATCTGGGCGAGCGGTGAGAAGCCGCCCTCGGCGGCGAGTATCTGGCGAGCCGCCTGCCTGAGAAGCCCGTCTCGATCGCCGCCCGTAGCGGGCGGCGGCTCAAGAGTGGAGGGGAGCGGGCCGGGGCTTTTCGGCGGGATCGCGGCCGACTGGTCGATGGCTGCGCTCAACAACTGGTCCGCCGCGGCGTGGAGACGCTCGCGCACGAGATCGAGCGTCTCGGTCGGAAACTCGCTGGCCGCGTTGACGACCGCGAGCCGCCGCCGCAACGCATCGACGATCGCCCCGTGGTTGTCGACCCCGGCGGGAAGCCCAAGCCACTCGTGCGAGGACGCCGACCCGCTGAGACCAAACAGGCGGGACCCGGCGACTTCGAGCGTGCCGGGGGTCATGTCGGCCCCTTGGTTGGCGGCGGCGGGGCTGGAGCGCCGGGGGGCCCGCTCGCGCCCAGCGTGCGCTCCAAGTCCTTGAAGCGTGCCCGCCCCTCCAGCGGACCAAGGTCGGGATAGAGGGCGCGGTATTGCTCGAACGCGACGATCGCGCCGGGGGCATCGCCCACGGACAAGAGTCGCAGCGAGTGGTAGCGGGCCTCGTGCCAAGCGTCCGAACCCTGCGGCAACCCGGCCAGCAGTTCGTTCCAGCGAGCCAGTGCCTCATCGGGCCGGCCCGCCGCCTCGACCAATTCCGCGAGCCGCCGGAGGGCCGCCGCCGTTCGGGCAACGGTCAGTTGCAGCGTATCGAGCCGGATCGCTTCATCCCGCATCGACACATCTGCGGTCTCGCGCCAGGCGCGGGCCGACGCCTCGGCCACCGACTCGCGGACGACACTCGCCTGCGGGTCGGTGACCGTGAAATGCACCAAGAGGGCGCGGCCGAAGCGGATCACCCCGGCCCTGGCGCGGATATCGCCGGGGTCGCGGGCCGACTCGTCCACCGCGTGCTTGTACATCCAGACGTCCGCCTCTCGTGCCCTGGGCCCGCCGAGCCCGTGCGACTGGTCGACGAGGCGATCGGCCTCCGCAAACGATTGCCGCAAGACCGCGATCTGGAGCCGGCGTAACAGCAGTTCCGGCTCGATTGAACCCAGATCGACCGCGTACAACGCCGCCACGTTGGTGAGTGCGGTGAGAGCCGCCTCGGCCCGGTCGGGGTCCGGCGTGGACGTTGTCAGGAACACCTCGGCGAGCCGGCGGGCCTGAAGGATCGCACGCTCGGCCGCTTCCTTGCCGCCTTCCGCGGGGGCGGCGATCGCCGCCTCCTGGTCAAATCGGAGCGATTCTTCGCCGACGGGCACGAACTTCATCGCCGCGAATGCCCGCCCTTCGGCGTCCCGACCGGCGCGAAAGCGGGTGTAAAGCAGCCGCGCGGCCTCGCGCCGGGCCGGGCCGTACAGCGGTGAATAGCGGTCCACCGCGAGCAGGACCTCGACCGACTTTTCGGCGGTCACGCCGTCAATCTTCAAGGAGTCGAGGAGCAGACGAACCGAGCGCTCATCGTCCGGGAAAGACTGGACAAAGAGCGCGGCCATCCGGTCGCGTTCGTCTTTGGCGCTGACCTTCCCGCCCTTCACGGCGTAGTCCAGCACGAAGATCGCGGACCCGAGCGCACGCTTGCGCTGCGGAGCTGCGCCTTCGGAGCCCGCCGCCTGTTGCAGTTCCACCGATGCGGCATCCAGATCGCCCGCATAGAACAGCGCCAGGCCGCGCGTGATGCGGGCGGTCAGTACGTCCGCCGCGAACTGGGCCGAGTCGCTGGTTTCGATCGCCCCTTTCAGGAGGGTTGCGGCCTCGCGGAACCGATTCGCGATCTCCGGTCGGGCGGACGGCTGATTTTCGGCTTCCCCCGCGGCGAGCCGGGCATCCTTGGCCCCTTCGTAGGCGTGCAACCCGCGTACAAACGACGAGATAAACCCTTGGCCAACGAGGCCCGACGTCCCGTACCTCTCCACCAAGTCGAGCACGTTCCCGGCTTCGCCCAAGGTCACCAGGTCTCCCATCGCCACCTGCGCGATCCCCCCGGCGAAGGTCCTGCTCCTGGGCGGTGTCGCGGGGTCGTTGTTCGCGTCGAGCGCCAAAACCGCCGCCAGCCGCGCTTCGGCGCTCGTGAGCAAGCCGGTCGTGTTGCCGTCTCTGGCGCGGTGCCGCCGCACGGCTACATCGATCTCCGCCCACCCGCTCCCTTCCGCCAGCACGCTCAATCGGTGCGCGAACAACTGCTCGCGAACCCCCGGATCGAGGGTGTCGCTGAGATCGACCGCGTCGATCCAACGCCGGGCCTCGGAATGGTTGCCCAACAGCGACGAGGCGAGCGCACACCCGATCGCGGCCCGCGCGACATGCGGTAACTCAAACCGCGACTCCTTCATCTTTTCCAGGGTCGCCGGACGGTTCGGCGCGGCGTTCAGCAGCACCCCGAACTGTTCCATGGCTCGCGTGGCCCCGCCCGGGTTCCCGGAAACATACGCGTGGTAATAGTTCGCCCACCCCGCGAAGTAGTTGGCGAGCGACCGCAGGTTGCGCGAACGCTCCAAGTCGCGCCTGACTTCGGCGGCGTCTTCCTCCCGCCCCTGGGCCTCGCGTCGTTCTACCAGCGACGTCTGCCGATTCAACTTCCCCACCAGGTCGTCGAATTGAGGGATCACGGTCCGCAATATGCGTTCCGCCTCTTCCCGCTGCCCTTCAACATCGCTCCGGCGGCGGTAGCGCTCGGCCAGCTGCTCACCTTCCTTGAAGGCCGCCACGGCCAACTCGATGCGGAGCGCGAAGGAATCTGACTCGGGCACCATCGACAACAGGTCCCGGGCTTGTCCATCGATTCGTTGCCGCTCCTGCGGGGTCGTTGCCTCCGCGATCTGGTGGACATAAATATCCCCCAGGGCCTCCGCCGCCGCGGCCTTCTCGGAAGGGGTCCCATGGCGGAGCCGATCGCGCAGGTGGGCGGCGGCGACGCGCCACAGCCTGCGATCGCCCAAGTACGCTCCGAGTGCCTCGCCCGGTGAAGCCGGAACCGGGTCGGACGGCGCCGGGACCTGCCCTTGGGCTGTCCCCGCCCACAGCGCCGCCAGCGCGGCGAGCACCGGCGCAACCGGGTTTTTACGAGCGTGACGGAACATAACTGACTTTACTAAACCCCGCGTCCTTGGCGGCCTGGAGCGCGGCCGCCGCCGCCGCCACGGGCACGGTTGGGGCGACCTTGACGACCAGCCCGCTCTCTTTCGGCAGCGACTTCAAGACTTGTACCAGTTCGGTCCGGCTCTGGATGCGGCGATCCCCCAGCCGATACACCCACTCGGTTCCCGGCTGCGATCCCGGCTCCACCGACACTATCTGAGAAACCAGTGACGCCGACGCCGACATCGACCCGCCGGGCCGGCTCTCGGCTTTGAGGGTGCTCGCCAACGCCGAAGCTTCTCCGGAGAAATCGGTGGCGAGCATGAAATACATCAGCAGAAAGAGCACGACGTCGATCAGCGCCACCAGCGGCAGCCGCGGAATGCGGGTCACTCGCAACCGGCGCGGACGGAAATTCATTGCTGGCCCCCGGTGGTCGCGAGTTTCCAGTGCCGCACGCCCAATGTCGCGAGCTCGCCGGCGAGGGCGTTGAGGTGCGCGGCGGGCGCAGCGCGATCGGCCCGAACGATGACCTCCAGATCGGCCGATCCGCCGGCGCGACGAAGGTCGAGCGAGATGAGTTGCAACAGCCGGTCGCGCGGCATCGGCTCGGAATCGAGTTTCAGATCGCCGTTGGCCAAAAGGTCAATCGTGACCATCGAATCGCGACTGCCCGCGCTATCTCCGGCTTCCTTGGGCAGATCGATCGGGCCCAGCAGCGACTGGGCGAACTGCGCGGTGAGCATGAAGAAGACAATAAGCAGCATGACCACATCGATCATCGGTGTGAGATCGAACTGGGGTTCCTCGACCTGGTTGTCGTGACGGGTTTGCATGCTTGGGTGGGTTTTCAGGCGGCCGGAGGACGGGCCGGTTGGGCGACTGGCCCCGCACCTCCCGGCGGGCCGGCGTTAGCACGCTGAACCCCCGTCGCCGGGCGGGCGACAGGACGGGGGCCACCGGCGGGGTTGCCCGAGGGCGCCACCACGAGCCCCGCTAACTCCTCCACTAATTGCGCCACGTCGGTGGTCGCCGCATCGATCCGGCGACGAAAGAGCGAGAACGCGGCGGTGCACGGGATGGCCACCGCGAGCCCTTGGGCGGTGTTAATGAGGGCCAATGACATGAAGCGGGCGAGTTCGCTCGAGCGGGCTGCGCCTTCCAACGAACTGATTGAACCGAACGCCCCGATCATTCCGAAGACCGTTCCCAACAGCCCGAGCATGGGCCCCAGTGCCGCGATGAGGCCGATCAGGTCCGTCTGCCGGTAGAGCCGATCGGCCTCGCGTTGCCCGGCGTCTTCGAGCGCTGTCCGAAGTTCGAGCAGCCCGAGTGTCGATCGTGCGCAGCGCCGCAGCGCCGATCCGAACAGCCGCGCCAAGAACGATTCGTTCTCGGGCGCCGCTAAAAACCTGACCGCCCCGTCGGTGTCCCCTTCTCGCAGATACTTGGCGAGCCCTTCGATCACGTCGGGCGGCGCGAGCCGGGAGCGTCTGACAACGATGAAGTGGGCGACGATCAGCGAGACGGCGATCACCGAAAGGATGATCAGTACGAAGCCGACGAAACCGCTGTTCTGGATGTATTGCAGGAGCGTCGTCGCGGAGGGCGTGGGCGGGGTGTCTTGGAGCCCCAATACATGGATCAGGGTTGATGGAACTGGGGTGGTCAACGCGGATCTCCGGGAACGGACGGGGCGGACAAAGCGGGTTCGGGCAAAAGAGTATCGGGCACCTCGACGGGGACGGCGGCGGCCCCCGCCGGGGCATTTTTCAGCTCGGTCGTGATGGCCCGCAGTTGCGGCCAATCCAGCACCGGATGATCGGGCATTGTTTCCGCGACCTCGGTTCGCAGAAGGATCGCCGAGGTGGTATCGCCCAACCGATGCAGCGCCACCGCCGCTTCGGCGAGCGCCAGCCCGGTGAGATACGGCACATCGGCCGCGTACGACGCCGGAACGCGGAGCAACTGGGCGACTCCCAGGAGGCGGGTCTCGACGTCCTCTTCCATCACGAGCGACCGGCCCACAGCCGTGTGGCACCACGCGTACACCCACCCCGGTTGCACGGTGGAGAGCCGATCTTCCAACGCCGCGCGGGCGGTCGCTCGTTCTTGGAAAGTCCCCAGCCGCGACTTCACAATGTCTCGCACCAGCACGGTCCCGTCGTCCGACACCGCCCCGAATGGATGCCCCGAGATCGGCGCGAACTCGTGGATCAGCGCGGCGTCATAGAGCGTGTTGATGGCGGGCGACAGCGTGTTTGGCGCGGCCCGGTCGATGCGGTCGCGGGCCGCGGCTATCACCGCCGGAGTCGCCACAAAGATGGGCGGCAGGCCCGGGCACAGCATCGCGGCCTCATCGAGAATCGCGGCGTCCGGCAGCGAAGAAGGAGGACGGAACATCGAGGATTCCGGACCGGGGCGGGCCCGGAGACCCCGATACCGCGTGAACGGAACAATCGCAGACGGCACCCCACCCCGCAGCATCCGGCAGCGCAGAATGCCGGCCCAAAGAACGGGGCCGGTCTCGCCCCCCGCCTCACCAAACGCAGGGATCAGCGTCTCGAGCATGGCTTCCGACGACGCCACGTCACCCCGCTCGATCCGCGTTCGTGCTCGCCACAGCGTGAACGCCGCTTGGCGCAACTTCCCCCACTCGATTGTCAACGGGTCCGCCGGGTCCGCCGATATCCCGGCGACCCGGTCGAGAGAAACCGTGCGCACGCCGTCGGCCGAAGACAGCGACACCCCTGCCGCAGAAACCCCTGTCACTATTTCACCGGCGAAGACCGGTTCTCCGAACCTCAGCGTGGCAGTCTGTGCCACGACCACCGGGCCGCAGCCGCCGATGGCTGTCGCGGCGAGAACTCGCATCAAGGGCGTGAAGAGTTTGCTCATGGTTGCCTGGCTCATCGGATCGCGATGAACTTGTATGTGCCGCGGGACTGGCGCGAAATCTGCTTCATAATGCTCTCCGCCGAGTCGGGACCGCTCTGCCCCACACCCTCCTCACCGAAACGGATGCAGTGGATCGGAACCTTCACCTGGCGGTTGAGCAGCGCGATCTCCTCGAGCGTGCGATCCGGGAACGATTCGCCGTCGGTCATGAAGTAAATCGCGTCGGGCTTTGGGCGAACGGCGTAGGCGATCTGGAAGCCCGGCAGAGGCACGGTCCCCGCCAGCGCGTTCGCCAGTTCCGCCGCGACGGTGTTGCGGGCCCACACCTTGCCTTCCGGGCTGGCCTTGGTCCACGCGTTGCGGCCTCCCAAGGGGGCCGCGCTCGACGAAAACGGGACCACCAAGAACTCCGAAGATTCGAGCAATTCCGCGACCGACTTCACCACTTCTTGCCGAAGGGCTTCCAGCCGGCCGCCGGCCATCGAGCCCGACACGTCCACGATGTACGCGAAACGATTGCCGGAAGCCTCGATCCCGAAGAAACTCGCTCCACCGCCCCCGCCCGAGCCGCCGAAGCCAGCCCCGCTCATGTCGGTGATATCGCCCGAGCCGCCCGAGCCATCGATGCCGCCCAAGTCCGCGATGATCCCGCCCGCCTCGTCAGAGGGCAACGCTTCCAGAAGGTCTGACGATTCCGTCGTCTCCGACTTGATATCGGGGACCGCCGCCGACGACAGGTCGATGAATCCGGGGGGGGCTTCGGCCAGCTCCGCTTCCGTCACTATCGCCATCTCGATGGTGTCTTCGATCGGCGTCCCCGCCGCACCTCCGACGGTGCCAACCACCACAAACGCCGACGCGGCGAGGCCCAACGCGTGAACCAAGACTGAGATGACAAAGGCCGCGGCCGAGCCGCGCAGCAGCCATCGCAGCACACCATCGTGCCAGGGGCGGATCAAACGTGTCGCGGTTGAAAAAGATTCAGGATCATCGGCAGTCATAGGTTTGGCAACTCGACACCCTTCCGCTTCCGTATCGACGCTGGCGGGACAAATACATCGGAATCACTCCAGTCTATGGTTGTTCGGAAATCACCGCCCCTTGGGTTCCGCTTCTGCCCCCGAATTCCGGCTGGACCCAATCCGTCCGGGGCGGACCGCGTCGGTCCACTCTTCTCCATCCCTCCCTCATTCTGGACGCCCCGATGCCCGCCGACACCTCGAGCCTGACCCCCGCGATCTCGACGCCCCCTTCCCCGGCCCGGCCAACGAGTTTCAAGCGGGTGCTCCTTAAACTTTCCGGGGAGGCCTTCTGTCGTCCCGGCGGCTTCGGGATCGACGTCGAAGAACTCGAAGTCATCGGCCATGAACTCCAGGCCGCCATCAAGTACGGGGCTCAGATCGCGGTCGTCGTCGGGGGCGGCAACATCATCCGCGGGGCGGAACTCGCGAGCGGGGGGCACATTCATCAGGCCACCGCCGACCAGATGGGGATGCTCGGCACGGTCATCAACGCTCTCGCGCTGAAGGAAAAACTGGTGGCTCTCGGAACCGATTGCCGTGTTATGTCGGCGATCGAGATCAAGGCGGTCGCCGAGCCCTTCATCCGAAATCGGGCCCTCCGCCACATGGAGAAAGGCCGCGTTGTCATCCTTGCCGCCGGCACCGGCAACCCGTACTTCACCACCGACACGTGTGCCGCCCTCCGCGCCACCGAACTCGAGTGCGAAGTGCTGCTGAAAGCCACCAAAGTAGACGGGGTCTATTCGGCCGACCCCAAGAAAGACCCCACCGCCACCCGCTTCGATCACATCACCTTCGCCGAGGCGATGGCCCGCAAGCTCAAGATCATGGACATGACCGCCTTGGCCATGTGCGGCGAGCGCAAACTTCCGGTTCTGATCTTTGACTTCAAGAAACGCGGGAACATCGCCGCCGTCGTCCGCGGCGACCGCATCGGGACCTACCTGCACGTCGGCTGAGTGGCGGTTCGGATGGTGTCGTTGGTGCGCCTTGATGCCCCGATGCCTCCTTTGTCCCAACGCTTCCTGCCCCCCTGCGTTCTTCGTGATATCACCCGCTCTATACCTGAACCGGCGCCGAGCGGTTGCGGAGGTTCTGCCGGCGCCGGGTTCGCCCGTATCATCGCCGGTCAAGGATGCCCGGCCCGTTCCGGTTCCGTCCCGCTCGTTGCGAAAGCGGTCCCGGGCAATCCGATGGAGTTCCTCAGAGATGACCGATCCCGACACAATTCTCCTCCAGACCGAAGAGGGAATGACCAAGGCCATAGAGCATCTGAAGCATGAACTCAAGGGCATGCGAACGGGCCGCGCTTCCCCCGCTCTGGTCGAGTTCCTGAAGGTCGATTGCTACGGCTCGCAGACCGACCTCAAGTCGATCGCGGCCATCAGCGTCCCGGAGCCCACCCAGTTGCTCATCAAGCCCTTCGACGCTGGCTTGGTCTCGGCGATCAAGACCGCCATCGAGAAATCGGGCCTCGGCATCAATCCGATGGCTGAAGGCAAGCAAATCCGATTGAATCTCCCGTCGATGTCCAAGGAACGCCGCGAAAAAGACGCCGGTCGCGTCAAAAAGATGGGCGAAGAGAGCAAGGTCGTTATCCGTAACCACCGCCGCGACGGCAACAAGCACGCCGACGGTCTCAACAAGCAGCCCGGGGCCCACTTCCCGGAAGACGAGATCGAAACTCTCAAGGAAGAGATTCAGACCCTGCTCAAGAAGTACGAGGAAGATGTGGACAAGCGCGTCGCCGAGAAGGAAAAGGAAATCCTGACGGTCTGAATGCGGGCCTTCGCGTACGCACGCGGGTAGGAACTTTCGGCCGCAGGGCCCGTCGCGTCCCGGCCGCGTCGTAGGCCGTTTTTGCCTCCGATTTCGATCGCGACTCGGGTGGGGCGCAGCGGCTGGAGGATCGTTCCGGCTTTACCGGCTAACAGGCGGTGAGTCGGACGGCTTGGCCGTGCCCCCGCCCAGCCCTATCAGTGCCACGACCCAGAGGAGCACAAATTGGAGCGGCAGTCGCAGCCAGAGGCTCCATTCAGGGAGTCGCGACTGGGGCGGTCGGTCGGGGTTGAGGGCCATGTACAGGTTGGCGGGAAAAACCGCGATGAGGAGCGCGATCAGCCCCCATGCCGCGAGCCGGCGGAGCCTCGGGACGAGCAGACCGACGCCCCCCGCGATCTCTGCTAATCCGCTGATGATCACGAGCAGTTCGGGCCGCGGAAACGTCGGCGGCACGATGCTCTTGTAGATCGCCGGCACCACAAAGTGATTCACCCCCGCCGCGATGAACAGCACCGCGATGAAAATGCGGCACGCGGCCATCAGCGGCCGCGAACGCGGGGTGTGGGCCGGTGGCTTGGTCGCGGCGGGGTCGAATCGGTCGGCGGGTTTCATCCGTTGTCCGTATCGTACGGAAGCGGTGGAGCGCGCTCGGCAACTGGCCGCAAAAACCGCCTATATTCCCGTCCGAATCGACCACGGATGCGTCGATCGTCCGCCCGCAACGGTCCACCCACGCACGGAGGCTCTTTTGCCCCCTTCCGCCACAATCTCTCAGCCCTCCGTGAAGAAGCCCGCTTCCACCGCCGCACCCAAAGTGACGGCCGAGATGATGGCCGCCAAGCAGCGGGATATCTCCGTTTCGGAGTTTTTCGCGAAGAACCGTCACCTGTTGGGGTTCGACAATCCCCGGAAGGCCCTCCTGACGACCGTCAAGGAAGCCGTCGACAACTCGCTGGACGCGTGCGAAGAAGGCGGCATCCTGCCGGATATCACGATCGTCATCGAAGACCTGGACACGGGGACGAAAGAGGGCAAAGACGTTCCGGATGCCGGCGCCAAGAAGGGCAAGGCGGCCCAAGCCAGCCGCTACCGGGTGACGGTTATCGATAACGGGCCGGGGATCGTCCGCAAGCAGGTCGAGAACATCTTCGGACGCCTCCTCTATGGATCGAAGTTCCACCGCCTCAAGATGTCGCGCGGTCAGCAGGGGATCGGCATTTCCGCGGCGGGCATGTACGGCTTGATCACCACCGGCAAGCCGATGGTGATCCACACGAAGCCGAAGTCGACCCAGCCCGCCCACCACATCGAACTCGCGATGAACACCAAGACCAACCGGGCCGAGGTGACGGTTGATACGGAAACGGACGACTTCCCGCCGGCACGTTTCGGCGCTCTGACCTCGGGAACCCGGGAGCTGGCCCGCGAAGGCGTCTTCCTCGGATCACGCGAGTATCCGACGGGCACCTCGGTTTCGATCGACCTGGAAGGCCGGTATCAGAAGGGACGGGGAAGCGTTGATGAGTTCCTGGAGCTGACCGCGATCGCGAACCCGCACGCCCGCATCACGTTTGTTCCGCCCGGCAAGGTGAGCGCTGAGGATGAGCCGGAGATCGAGTTTGTGAAGGGCAAGCCCCGGGCGGCGGTCGAAGCCGACGAACCGCCGCCGTCTATCCAGCAGCCGGTCGAAACCACCGAAACCGGCGGTGTCATCCTCTTCCCGCGGGCGGTCAACGAACTGCCCCCCGAAACCAAGGAGATCCAGCCCCATCCCAAGGGCATCGAGCTGGGGATTCTCTTGCAGATGCTGAAGGAAGCCGAGATCGAGCGCCCGGGCTACACGATCTATCAGTTTTTGCAGGACAAGTTCTGCCGCGTCAGCGCTTCGAGCGCTGCGGACCTGTGCGCGGCGATCAAGGTTACCAGCCGGACGAAGGTCGGCGACATCGAATCGGACAAGGCCGAGCAGCTCTTCAAGGCGATTCAGGAAGCAAAGTTGCCCCCGCCGCCCACGGACTGCTTGGCCCCCATCGGCGTCCGTCAGCTGCTGGCGGGGATGCTGAAGGGAGTCAAGGCCGAGTTCTACGCGGCGAGTTCGCGCGAGGCGGCGATCTATCGGGGCCGCCCGTTCCAGATCGAGGCGGGTATCGCCTTCGGAGGAGACCTCCCGAGCGAGGACGCGGCCCGGGTGATCCGGTTTGCGAACCGGGTTCCGCTGCTCTTCCAGCAGTCGGCGTGCAGCAGCTTCAAGGCGGTGACGGAAACCGCCTGGCGGAACTACACGCTCGGCCAACCCAAGGGCAGCCTCCCGACCGGCCCGCTGGTCATCATGCTGCACATGGCGAGCGTGTGGGTGCCCTTCACCAGCGAGAGCAAGGAGGCGATCGCGGATTATGACGAGATTCGGAAGGAGATGAAACTCGCGCTGATGGAGTGCGGGCGGAAACTCGGGACGTACTTGCGAAAGCGGGCCAAGATGCGCCGCGAGAGCGAACGCCGCGACGTCTTCGAGCGCTACATCGGCGAGATCTCGAAAGCGGTCCACGCGATCAACGGCACGGACATGAAGAAGTTGTACGACGCCCTTCTTGAACAGGCCCGCAAACGAACCGCGGTGGCGGACTTGCAGCTGGATGAAGATGGGCGGGCGCTGAAGGATGAAGACCCCGCGGACCAGGAGGGTGTGGTGATTGTGGAGGCGGCCGCCGCGCCCGTCGTTGCGTCCGAAGGATTGCCCCTGACCCAGAGCAAAGCCGAAGCGGCAGCGCTCCAGGTCGCCGCGATGCAGGCGATGGACGAGGATGAGCCGCGTTTGATGGACGTCAAGCCCGTGAAGCGATCGGAGGCGGGCAGGAAGTCGCCCGCATCCACGGGGAAGGTACCGCCGTCCAAACCGATCGTGACGACCGACAAGAACGGCGGGCCCGTGCCGAAGGGGATGGCTCCCGCTTCCAAGCCCGCGATTCAGCAAACTCCGCCATCAAAGACGGCCAAGCCTCGGATGCGTCTGATCAACGGCAAATGGATACCGGTAGACGCCGAGCCCGGACTGTTCTGACGACACGCCAACGGGACCTGCGGGCGCAGGCATCAAACGACCCGCGCTCCCGATCTCTCCCTCGGGGCTCGCTCAGACATCTTTGCCCTTGATGGTGAGCCTCACCGGGTGGCCGAACCACGAATTGTCACCGTCGGGACCGGGGTACTTCTTCTCGATCGTTGCCGCAACCTCAGCCATCGTGCCGCCGTGGTGCGAGTGGGCGACCCAGCCCGCGTTCACATCGGGGAAGTCGATGGTGCAGTTGTCACACTTGGCCGTTGACGAGAAGCGGATGGGGCACCAGAAACTCTCGACGTTGCGCAGCATCTCGGAGGCCAGCGACCAGACACCCGTCATCCAGTCGCAGTAGAGGCACCAGATGAGGTCGTGACCGATCAGGCCGGTGAACTTCTGACGGCTGACCATCACCCAATCGGCGGTGCGATACTTTGGCAGTCGCACCAGCCACGTGAGCGGCGGGTAGACGATCAACTCGCCCAGCCGGACGAACGTGAAGATGGGCGCGGCGAGGGCCGTCCACCAGACGGCCGCGTGGTTTCTCGCTCTGCCGACACGCTTGTTGAGGCTGCCCACGATGCGCGGACCCTTTCGGAACTCCGGGTGCGCGGCCTCGTGCAGCCACCCCCACACCAGCACGGCGAGCACCTGTGAAACCACGGCCACGCCGAAGAAGGCCGTCCAGTGGTGAGCCTCGGAACGGGCCGCGACAACGCCCGCGGCCACCCATGGGCCGTGGACCATGAGAAAGACGATGGCATCGAGCCCGGGGGCGGCGCAGCAGAATCGCGATAACCCGGGCGAAAACTTCCCGATCAGGTGGAGCAGGCCCGCGAAAGCGAGCAAAGCAGCGAAAGACGCGCCCCCGAACCACACGAGTTCCATCATGGCCGGAGAGTAGTCTTACAGTGTCGGTCTTTGGACGAGGCAAGGCCGGGCACACGCAAGGAATGCTTGACGATGGCGAAGAAATCAGCGGCGGCGAAGTCGGCACCGGCCCCGAGCGCCGGCATGGCCCTCGTGAACAAACGGATCAAGGAACGCGACAAGGCGACGGTCGGCAAGATCACGAACCTCGCGGACGTTCTGGCGACGGCGACGTTCAAGGGCAAGGAGCCGACGATTGAGGTGCCGACGCGCTCCAAGAGCAACACCATCTGGAACAAGAAGAAGCGGATTCTGGAGATGGGCGACGGTTCGCAGGACCGCATGCTTTTCAACCTCAATCAGGCGAAGCAGTTCATGCAGACGATGCTGCACGCGAGCAGCATCAAGGAACTGATCGAGCGGGAAAAAACCCTGAGCCTTCGCGGTATGTTCTACAAGGCGAAGCACACGGTGGCGGGCACGAAGGAGAGCACGTTCGACGTGCAGGACGAGTCGGACCCGATCCTGGAAGACCTGGAGGTCTCGCTCGGTTCGCTGCGCGAAGAGCTGCACATCTTCGCGAAGAAGGCGGGGACGATCGTCGGGCCGCTCACCATCATCGATCGGGGGGCCGGTTCGGCGGACGAGATTGACTGCCGGCGGATGGGGTCGGGCGGGTACGCGATCCCCAGCATCGTGGAGCCGGACATCATCGAGTTCAAGAAGTGCGAGGCCAAGTTCGTGCTGCACGTCGAAAAGAACACGGTGTGGAGCCGCTTCAACGAGGACCGGTTCTGGGAGAAGCACAATTGCATTCTGACGGAGGGGGGCGGGCAGCCGCCGCGGGGTGTGCGGCGGATGCTGCGGCGCCTGAACCAGGAACTGAAGTTGCCGGTGTACTGCCTGCTGGACTGCGACCCGTGGGGGCATTACATCTATTCGGTCATCAAGCAGGGCTCGATATCGCTCGCCTTTGAGTCGGAGCGTCTGGCGATACCGGATGCAAAGTTCATCGGCGTCCGGGCGCAGGACTACATCGACTGCGAACTGTCGGACGATGTCAAGATCGACCTCACGGACACCGACATCAAGCGGGCCAAGGAAATCGCGGCGTACCCGTGGTTCGAGGGGCACAAGGGTTGGCAGAAGGAAATCACGGGGCTGCTGCGGAACGGGTTCAAGATGGAAGTGGAAGCCCTGATCACCAAGGACATCTCGTATGTGACGGAGGAGTACGTGCCGATGAAGTTGAAGCAGAAGGACTGGCTGGAGTAAACCGGACGCCGATCAATCGCCGAAACTGGCGCCCACGGCGCGGGCGGCCTGGATGACGGGGTCCGCGGGGGTGACGAGGCGTTGCTTGTTGGCGAGCAGCTCGAGCGGCACGCTGGTCAGTTTGCCGTTCTGCACCGCGACCATCCGGCCCGCGTTGCCTTCGCGGAGCAGGGTCATGGCGTGATTGCCGAGAAGGGTTGAGAGCACGCGGTCGCCGGGCACCGGGGTTCCGCCGCGCTGCACATGGCCGAGGACGGTGTAGCGGCTCTCCACACCGGTACGGACTTCGATCTCATCCGCAAGATACTTGGCGATGCCGCCCAGGCGGATGGGGTCGGTGCTTGTGAGATCGACTCTGGAGACCAGTTGCTTGCCCCCGACGGGCTTGGCGCCTTCGCTGACGCACACCAGTGTTGAGTGCTTGCCCCGACCGCTGCGGGCGCGAACGACGTCGCACACCGCGTCGACCGTGAAGGGAACTTCCGGCAGCAAGATAACGTCTGCGGCCCCCGCCACGCCCGAGTGCAGGGCGATCCAACCCGCGTTGCGGCCCATGACTTCGACGACCATGGCGCGGTGATGGCTGTCGGCGGTGGTCCGGACCTTATCGAGGGCATCCGTGGCCGTGTTCACGGCCGTCGCGAACCCGAACGTGATCTCGGTGCCTTCGATGTCGTTATCGATGGTCTTGGGCACGCCCACGATGGGGACGCCCATCTTGTGGAAGTCGTTGGCGATCGTGAGCGTGCCGTCGCCGCCGATGACGACCATGGCCTCGATTCCGAGTTGCTTGAGGTTCGCGAAACAGACGTCGCGGACGTCCTTGAACGCCGGTGTGCCGTCGGCGTTCTTTCCCACCACATGCCGGGCGGGGTTGGCCTTGTTGTTCGACCCTAAGATCGTGCCGCCGCGATTGATGAGGCCTGAAAGGTCGCTCTCCATCAATTGCTTCGATCGGTTCTCGATCAGACCCAGGAAGCCGTCCTCGATGCCGACGACCTCGATGCCGCAGAAGAAGGCATCGCGCGCGACAGCCCGGATAACGGCGTTAAGGCCGGGGCAGTCACCGCCTCCGGTGAGAACACCAAGGCGACGGATGATGGGGCACGACATGGCGTGGTCAGGCATGAGATAAGTCACAAAACGTCACAAGAAGTCAGAAAGGAAACGGTGCGAAGTCACCCGGCACCCAGCACCCACTCCTAGCCATATCGGTCATTTTCCCGACCGCCGTCAACCCCTCAGCATCCATATGACGCCGAGCGTGGCCCCCGCCACCAGCACCCACAACACCGTGGCCTGCACCACCGCCCGCCACCCGACCTCGGCCAGCACTTTGCGCGTAAGGCCTGTTCCGATCAGGAACAGCGCGATTTGGAAGCCGCTCGCCGCGACGGCCTTGATCTCCGGCGCGGCGGCCGCGATTGCCGGGACGAACGTGCGAACCACACTGGCCGCCACAAACCACAGAATAAACCATGGGAACGGGCTTTTGATCCGTGGCACGGGCATCGTGCCCTTGATCCGCTCCGCAGCCCCAACTTCCGCTGTCACCGCCGCCACCCGCGCACGCTTCGCCGCGAGATACCCAAACCACAACGCAATCGGGAATATCCACACCACCCGCGTCAACTTCACCACGTTGGCGGTGTCGATCGCCGATTCATCGCCCGACGGACCCGCGAACGCCCGCGCTGCGCCCCCCACCGACGCCACATCGTGCAGCGCCACTCCCGCCCAAGTCCCGAACTCCTGAGCCGTCAGCCCGATGCCGCGCCCGATCAACGGCAACACCAACAGGCCCACGGCATTTAATATGAAGATCGCCCCCGTGGCCACCGCGATCGAACCGGCCCGGGCCCCGATCGCACTCCCCACCGC
>CAZJXA010000041.1:0-19522 GCA_964549785.1 uncultured Phycisphaeraceae bacterium
CTGCCACCCCAGCCGCCACCACCGCCGCCTCGGCTGCCGCCGCCGCCACCAAAGCCACCTTCGGTCTTGGGACGGGCTTCATTGACAGTCAGGTCGCGGCCGCCGTTTTGCTGGCCGTGAAGGGCGGTGATGGCCGCGCGGGCCTCGTCGTCACTCGCCATCTCAATGAATCCGAAGCCGCGCGAGCGGCCCGTCTCGCGGTCCATCACAATGGACGACGAGGTGACCTGGCCGTACGGCTCGAACATGCCGCGAAGGTCGGAGTCGGTGGTCTGGAACGGAAGGTTTCCAACGTACAATTTCATACTGACACTCACTTGCAAAGGCAGCCCGAGATTCTTGGAACATGTACCGGTGCAGAAACCTCGGGCGGTCTTTGAGCGTCGGTCGCCGGGTCCAACCCCGGGTCTGGGAATGATACGCGCCGGTCGGAGTCGAATTCTCGCTCCGGAAAAACGGCCGTTCCGCGCCACGGGGCGGCACGCCAGCGTGTCGGACTTCCGTGTTGATCCGGACCGCGAGCCGCGATAACCTAGATCGGGCCAAAAGGGGGTGTTCCTCTTTTTCCCGGAGTTGGAAAGCCATGCACATGGTCAACGACTATGCCCTTTGAGACGAAGCCATCCATGAGCGTTTGCTCTTGGCGGTTGTCGTTCCGGGCGATCCGGAGTGGTCCGGCGAGTCCCCATCTTGGGGCTCCCAAGCCGTAGAGGTTCCCGAAAAAACGGGATCTCCATTTGGCTTGGGAAACCGGGCCATGTCAGGGAGAACCCGTTTTCGGTTCGAACGGCGTTGCCGACTCGAAACTGAAAAGCGGTTGGCGTTGATCGGCGCGGGACTTTCCCTCCGTTCGGTGGTCTGTTCGTGCCCCGTCCGACATTCCGACATCCCGTGACTTTGCCTCTCCTTGGAGCAGTGTTTATGAAGACCGACGACATGATGAGGATTCTCGACTCGATCAGCCGCGATCGCAATATCGATCGTTCCATTCTGGTGAAAGATCTCGAGCAGGCGATGGTGTCGGCGGCCCGCAAGCATTTCAGCACGCTCGACGTCGAAGAGTTCCTCTGCAAGTTCGACCCCATCTCCGGGAAGATGGAACTCACCCGCCACGGTGAGCCGATGGAGATGCCCCCCGAGGCCTTCGGCCGGATCGCCGCCCAGACCTTTAAACAGGTGATGATTCAGCGCTTCCGCGACGACGAACGCACCAGCATCCTCGATGAATACAGCAAGCGGATGGGCGAGATTGTCACGGGCGTAGCCCAGCGATACGAGGGCGGCGCACTCGTCGTCACGATCGACCGGGCCGAGGCGTTCATGCCCCGGGGCGAGCAGATTCCCGGGGAACAGTTTACCGCGGGCGATCGCGTCCGCTGCATGATCCTGGACGTCCGCGATGCCGGCAGCCAAGTGAAGATCGTCCTCTCCCGCAGCAACCCCGACTTCATCAAGCGTCTCTTTGAGGTCGAAGTCCCCGAGGTCGCCGAACGCATCATCGAGATTAAGGCCATGGCCCGCGAGGCCGGGTACCGCACCAAACTCGCCGTCTCCAGCATCGACGCCAAGGTTGACGCGGTCGGAGCGTGCGTCGGCGTTCGCGGCAGCCGAATCAAGAACATCGTCGATGAACTCAACGGCGAAAAAATCGACATTGTCCGCTGGAACGAATCCAGCCAGATTCTCATTCAGAACTCCCTCAAGCCGGCCGAGGTCGCCGAGATCAGCCTTTGCTTCGAGTTAGGCCGGGCCACGGTCGTCGTCCGCGACGATCAACTGAGCCTCGCCATCGGCAAACGTGGGCAGAACGTCCGGCTCGCTGCCCGTCTCACCGGTTGGGATATCGACATCCTGACGCCGGCCGAGTTCGCGAAGGGGGTCGAGACGATGTACGCGACCGTCCAGACAATCGAGGGAATCACCGAGGCCAAGGCCGACAAACTCGCCGCCTTGGGCATGGTCAGCGTCTTCGATATCGAGGAGGTCGGCATCGAGGTTCTGATGACCGAGCTGGAAATCGACGAGGCCGTCGCGAAGTCAATCGTCGAAACCTGCGCCGTCAAGTCCAAGGAAGTTTCGCAGCAGCAGGCCAAGGACAAGGAAGAAAAGGAACGCAAGACCCGCGAGGACGCCGACGTCGCGCAGCGGCTCTTTGGTGAAGGCGGGGCGGTGCCCGAGGGGACGACGGACGTGCCGGCGGCCGGCGGCGACGCCGACAGCCGCGCTGCGGACATCCTCGGCCAAGGATGATCGGATATCGACTCTTGAAGTAGTCCGCCGCGGGCCAAATCGGCCCCCGGCGGGATTTGACAGGTTCTTATTCGGTCGTTTTGGTTCGGGCGACAGGCACGGAACGGGCGGATGGTTATTTCACCGGTTGGATTTGGAGCACGCGGTCTTGGCCAAGCAAAAGAAGATCTTTGAACTCGCGAAAGAACTCAGCGTCGACTCGAAGACCATCATCGAGAAGTGTCACGCCGAGGGCGTTTCCAAAGAGGTGGTCAAAACCCACATGTCGCCCATCAGTTTCGGGCTTGAGGCCTCGATCCGGGATTGGTTCACGGCCAGCCCGGAGGCGGCCCACACCGCCGTCGAGACCGCTTCGAAGGTTGATCTCGAGCACTTGAAACGCCCTTCGGCGCGGAAAAAAGTTGTCGGGAAAGCCGATGCCGAGACACACGCGGCGGACTCCGCCACGGCCGTCCTCGAGCGTACCGCTCCTTCGGACTCTCAGTCCGTCACCGCCGCCGTGCCGCCCGCGCCGGAAAACGATGCCTCATCGCCAGCCTCCGCAGCGGCCGCGACCTCTCCCGCCCACGCCGACGCCCGCAACAGCAGGATCGGCAAACAGGAAACCGCCGAAACAAATCGGACGGGCACCGTTTCCGACGACACGGTCGAACCCAAGCCGCTTCCGCGCCCGGCCGTCGTTCCGCCCGTCGCCCGCGCTGGGACGTCCGCCACCGAATCCTCGACATCGCCCGAAACGGAGTCGTATTCGACTCCGTCCCGCGATGCCGAGGGCCCCGGAACGGCGGAGCGACCGGAAGCCGCCGCCGAACCCGATGCCGGCCCGGCCGATGCGGGCGAACCGGTTCCGCATTCCGCCACGCGGCCGGGGACGTCCGGCACGTTGCCGCACCATCGGCCTGGTTCCACCGGACGCCCGGCCAATCGGCCCGCGACGATGAACGTCCCGACCCGACCAACTGTGGTGGCGCCCGCCGGTCAGCGGATGGGTATCCCGACGGCGGCCAAGATGGCCGGCCCCAAGGTAGTCCGGGTCGAAGCGCCGGAGCCCGATCAGGCACCGCGCCCCCGTCGACCGATGGGCGCGAGCGGCCCCACCGGCACCACCGGACCGCGCGGTCCTCGTCCCGCCGGACCCGGCGGTACAACAACGTCCGACGACAGCAGCAGAAGCCCCCGCCGCAAGCCGGGCATGGGTGCCAGTACGGGCACGGGGGCCGGTGCCGCCGCGGCCGCCGCGAAACGCTCCAGCGGCGTGGGCGTTCCGCCCCGCCGGAGGGCCAACAGCGGGGAGGAATGGGTCGGCGGTCAGATCTTCTCCGAGCAGGACATGATCGAGCGCGAGGCCCGCCTCCTGAAGGCCGGCGGCTTCCTCAAGAAGCGCAAGCAGGATCTTTCCAAGGGTAACGCCACCGGCGAGCGGGCCCCCACCGCCGCCGAAGTCGGTGGCTTGGTCCGCATCTCGGCTCCGTTCACGATCAAGGATTTGTCGGCCGCCACCGGCATCAAGGGCGCCGACATCGTCAAGAAGTTGTTCCTTCAGAGCGTCATGGCCACGATCAACTCCGGCATCGATCCCGCCAAAGCGGCCGAGATCATGCTCGACTTTGATATCGAGCTCGAAGTCGTCGAGGCCCGAAGCGCTGAAGAGGTGGTTTCCGCCGACTTCGAGAAGCGTGAGTCCAACGATCTGCGGTCGCGCGGCCCGGTCGTCACCATTCTTGGGCACGTCGATCACGGCAAAACCAGCCTGCTCGATAAAATCCGCAATGCCAACGTCGCCGCAGGCGAGGCCGGCGGAATCACCCAGAAGACCAGTGCCTTCGTCGCCGAAGTCGAGGTCGAAAACGTCAAGAAGCAGGTGGTTTTCCTCGATACGCCGGGCCACGAGGCATTCACGAGCATGCGTGCCCGCGGCGCCAAGATGACAGACGTCGTGGTCCTGGTCGTTTCGGCCCCCGAAGGCGTCATGCCCCAGACGATCGAGAGCATCAATCACGCCAAGGCCGCGAAGGTGCCGATCGTGGTGGCGCTCAACAAGATCGACCGTCCCGACGCGACGGACGGCCAGGTTCAAAAGACCTTGGGCGAACTCGCGAAGGCCGGTCTTAACCCGGTAGAGTGGGGCGGCGACACCGAAGTCATCCGGACCAGCGCAACGTCCGGACAGGGCATCAAGGAACTTCTTGAAACCCTCGATTACCAGTCCCAACTCCTGGACCTCAAGGCCGACTTCAGCGGTGCCGCCCAAGGCACCGTGATCGAGGCCAAAGTCGAGGAAGGCCGCGGCGCGGTCGCCAACCTGCTCATGCAGCAGGGGCAACTCAAGGTCGGCGACTTCATCGTCATGGGCCGCTCGTTCGGGCGTGTCCGTGATATCACCGACGACAAGGGAAAACGCATCAAGATCGCCACGCCGCCGACGCCGGTGCAGGTTTCGGGTATCGACGAAGTGTGCGATGCGGGTGACAAGTTCTACGTGGTCGACTCCTTGAAGAAGGCCTTGGAAGCGGCCGAACAACGCCGCAGCCGCGAGCGTCAGACGACCCTCGCCCAGCCGAAACTCACGCTCGACAACCTCTTCAACCAGATGTCGGTCGCGAGCGGCGAGTCGGAAGTCAAAGAGATCAAGATCGTTCTCAAGACAGACCAGCAGGGCACGGTCGACGTGCTGCGGGCCGAGTGCGAAAAGGTCAAGACCGCCGAGGTCAAGGTCCGGGTGCTCGACGCCGCCGTTGGCGGCATCACCGAAAGCAACGTCCTTCTGGCCGATGCCAGCCGGGCGATCATCATCGGCTTCAACGTCATCCCCAGCGGCAAGGCCCGTGCCTTGGCCGAGCAGAAGGGTGTCGAAATCCGGACCTACCAGGTCATCTACGACATCACCGACGATCTCAAGAAGGCCGCCGAGGGCATGCTGGCCCCGGAACTCCGCGAGGACATCCTCGGCCACGCCGACGTCCGTCAGGTCTTCCGTATCTCCAAGGTCGGCGCCATCGCCGGCTGCTATGTCACCGACGGCACCGTGCAGCGCGACGCCCTTATCCGCGTCACCCGCAACGGCGTGGTCATCGAGAGCGACCGCAAACTGGCGCAGCTCAAGCGTGTCAAGGACGACGCGAAGGAAGTTCGCTCCGGCCTCGAGTGCGGCATGAAGATCGACGGCTACGACGACATCAAGGAGGGTGACGTTCTCGAGTGCTATCGCAAGACCGAGGTCAAGCGGACGCTGTGAGGCATTAGGCATCAGGAACTCCGTATTCGGCCCGACTTCTTCAGTTGACCACGTTGTCCGCCCCCATGCTCATCGGAATCCTCCAGTTTGAACTGCACATCCACGGGGCCGAGTCGCTCAAGGACAAGCGCCGCGTTCTGCTCAGCGTAAAGGACCGCCTGCACCGCGAGCACCTGGTCTCGGTGGCGGAGGTGGCCATGCAGGATTCCTTCCGTGTGGGCGTGCTCGGCCTCGCGCTCGTCGGGTCCGATGGCAAGCACCTGGGGGCCGTCTTGGACTCCATCCTCGCCAAACTCCGGGGTCTTCACGACGCCGAACTCGGTGAGGTCGCGCGCGAGATCCTCCACGGCAGCCAACTCTTCACCTCGGTGAGCGACGAGGGCGACCCGCTCGACGAAGAATCGCTCGCCGCCGAAATGCTTCGCCGCGCCTCCGACCCCCCACACGGAACCCCAGACGGACTTACAGACGGACCCACACCATGAACGAACACAAACCCGAGCAAATGGCTGCTTCGCTCCAGCGGGCGGTTCAGCAGGTGATCGCCAAGGGGCTTCAAGATCCGCGGGTGTCGGGCCTTATCACGGTCACCAGCGTCAAGGTCACCTCCGACCTCGCCGAAGCCTTCATCCACGTCTCGATCTACCCCGAGGAAAAGGAAAAACTCACGCTCCACGGGCTCGAATCCGCGAAGTCCTTCATCCGAAGGGCCGCGGGAGACCTCGTCCGCAGCCGCTCCCTCCCCGCCTTCTTCTTCAAGCTCGACCGCTCGCTCAAGAAACAGGCGAAGATCCTTCAAGAGATCAATCGCGCCATGGAAGAGACGAAAGATCGTTCATTCAGTTCTTCCTCGCCGGGATCGGACGCGCTCCCAAATCCGCCCGAGCACGACCTTCCAACCGCAACGCCGCCCGCCGCATCCCCTCATCCGGACGAACCCCGGTGACGGGCGACCCCTCCAAAAAACTGGCCACGCTCCTCAAGCGGCTTCGCCATGCCCATCCTCCCGGCCACGGCGAGCCTCAGCACCCGACGCCCCCCGATGAGATGCTCGAACTCGACGCACCGACGCGCCATCTTGTATTTTCTCTGATGCTCTGGGAAACCAACACCTCGCACGCCCGGGCCGCGTGCCGCAAACTCAGCGAGTCTTTCGTCGACGCCAACGAACTCCGCGTCGCCTTCGAGGATGAGATCGCGCACGTCATCGGTGACAAGTACCCGCTGGGCCTCGATCGCGCCCGCCGTCTCCGGGCCACGCTCGCCGATCTGTTCCGCAGATTCCACGCCATCAGCATTGCACCGCTCCTCGAACTCAACAAGCGCGACGCTCGCCATCAGGTCGAGTCTCTCGAGGGGCTGCCCCCGTTTGTCTCCGCCCGAATCGCGTCCTTTGTCTTCGGAGCCCACGCCCTCCCGGTCGACGAGCGCCTCCGCGCTCTCCTCGCCGATGAAGGCATCGCCGATGAAGTCACCAGCGTCGAGAGCGTCCAGAACTGGCTCGAGCGGACCATCCCCGCCGAAGAGAGCCACTCCGTGGCGATTCTCTTCCAAGTTTGGTCAGACGAAGTCGGCCATGTGATCCGCAAAGATCCGCGATCCGCGGCCACCACGCTGAAGCCCCCCAAGCCCGACAAGGCGAGTCCCAAACCCCGTCCCGAGAAAAGCAGCGCCCCGAAGGCTGATCGCGGCAAACCCGACACCGCCACATCTGACAGCGCCAAATCTGACAGCGCCAAGCCGGGCGGCCGCAAGTCTTCGGCTCGCGGCAAGGCCTGAACCCATATGCCCGCCCATCCGTCATTCTCGCTCGCCCCGCTCCTCGTCGCGCTCGCGGTCGCCCATCCGGTATTGGTCTCGTGTACTCCCCGCCAACCGAACTCGGACACCCCGGCATCCCGGATGGTGGGCGCGGGCGCTGCCAGATTAGGCCTCACACTCGACCAACTCGCGGCCCGAGAGGATGCCGCTCCGCGCCACCCCGTCGGCTCCGAGGCCGAAGAATTTACGCCCGACTGGGTTGAGGGGCACGCCATCGCCCCGCTCCCGCCCGATGGCTTGGGCCCGGATGCGCCATCTCGTCAGTCGTTCGCGACGCTCCTCGCCGCTCTTCTGCCGCCCAGCACGGCCCATCCTGATGCGGCCGCAACGTCAGCAACCATCCCGGCGTCGCTCCGTCTCTATGCATCGGGCCGGCTGAAGGCCGCTGACAACGACCACGCCGCGGCCGCGCAGGACTTCGCCGAGGCCGCTCGGCTCGATCCCCATTCCGCCGAACCGCTCCGCCACCTCGCGCAATCTCAAGCCGCCCAAGGACAGCGCGCAAGTTCGATGGCGACGCTCCGCCGCGCCGTCTCGCGCGGCCTGACCGATCCAAACGCGCTCTGGTTGCTCGGCCGCGACGACCTCCGGCTGGGCAAGCCCGACGAATCCCTCGCGACCCTGCTGCGCGCCGCAGATGCGAGCATGACCTCGTTCGCGGTCGAGGGAAACGACCAATCCGCGTCCCCGGTTCCCCGCTCCGACCTCCAGCGGCTCATCGCGGCCGACCTCTTCGCGGCCCTCTCACAATCCGGACGCCTGAGCGCAGCCCGCGAGGTCGCCGCGTACGCCGCGAGCCCCATTGACCCCGCCACCGGCAATTCCCGCTTCCGGGCCGAAGCGCTCGAACTCGACCGCCGCTCCGCAGAACTTTGGATCAGCCGCGGCGACCTCGCGCTCCGACTCCGGCTGCCGGATGAAGCCATCGGCGACTACGCCCGCGCCGCAAACTGCGAACCCGACGATCCCACGGCTCTGGGCCTCCGCCTCGCTGTTGCGTTCGTCCGCTCCGGTCGGCCGGCTTCGGCCGCCCAGGCGATTGTTAAGCTCATCGCGGCATCGGGTGGTTCACCCGACGCTCGCCACCTCGCTGCACTCGCCCAACTGGCCTCCTCGCCGGAGGTCGCCGCCGCCGTCCTGACGCAGGTCACCTCTCTCTCCCAGCACGGTTCGTCCGGCGTTCGCGCCACGGGCCGCGTCACCCGTGCGCTCGCGGCGGGGCTCGATCGCGGCCAAGCCCAAGACGTCCTCCGAAAACGGCTCGCGATCATCCCCGACGAGCCCCAGACGCTGGTCGCGCTGCTCGAACCGTTCGCGCCCGCCGACACCGCCGCCCGAGCCGACGACCTCCGTTCGTTTGCCCGCGACCACCCGCTAGCAATACTCGAAGCCGCTTCCGCCGTCACGACGCTCGGACGAAATCTGGAGTCGCTTCTCTCCCAATTCCGCGGCAGCGCAGACCCGACTGACCTTCGCTTGCTCGCCGCCCTGACCGCGACGTCCGGCGACGCCGCTTCCGGGGCCGCGCTCCTCGCATTCCGCTCAAACAACCCCGCTCCGGACCCGGCCACCGACCTTCTGCTGGCTCGTCTCGCGGCCTCGCGCGGCGACTGGCCCACGATCGAAGCCACCATCGACCGCCTCAACCGTTCCGCAAGCCTCGCTGAAGACGGCGGCCCGCTCGCCCGGCTGCTCGCCACTCACGTCGGACAGCGCTTTCAACTCGCCGCCGATCTCAGCCGATCGCGCATCGATGGGCTCGGCACGGGCGCCGCCGCCGCCGACCTGCTGCTGGCCGCGGACGTCGCGAGGGACGCGGGACGCTTTGATGAATCCGCGGTCTTCGCCGATCGCGGACTCACCCTAGACCCCTCCGACGAGCGCTTATTCGCCGTCGCCTCGTCGCTCGCGGCCCCCGACGGACCAACACCAGATGCGGCCCGGTTTGTCGCGCTCGGGCGGGCCGCCCGCGCCAACGTTCCCGGCAGCGGCGTCATCCGCCTCTATCAATTCCGCGATCTGCTGGCCCGCCGGCAATTGGTCCAGGCGGAATCGATGCTCCGCACCACCGTCGAACCCCGCTCCGAGGACCGCGGCATGCTCGATGCCCTGGCGGACGTGTGGAAGTTGCTCGGAGAAAACAATCCCGCTCAACTCGCACCGGCGCTCGATTGGATAACCGCCCGCCGCGCCGGCCGCGAAGACTCTCCGGCCCTGCTGATCGCACACGCCCGGCTGCTCGCCGCCCTGAACCGCGCCCCGGAAGCCGAATCGCTTTTGGTGACCGCCCTCGGGCGACGACCCCATCCCGGCATGGAATCGACCCTCGTTGATCTCCTCGTCGGCCCCTTGGGCCGGCTCGCCGAGGGAATGGAACTCCTGCAACGCTCGATCGGCTCCCCGCCGCGACAGATTGAGGACGCTTTCATCTGGGCCAATTCTCGCATCGCCCTCAACGACCCCGCCGCGGCCGCCCTCGCCATCGCCGAAATCCCCGTCGGGGTCGAACTTTCTCCGCCACAGGCAGCGTCGCTGGGCCAAGTGCTGTCCCGCATGGCCGCGCGTTTCCCCACGTCCGTGCCCGCGCCGCTCGCCGAAGCCGTACTCGCCGCGCTCGATTCGGCGGTGCAGCGGGGCGTCCCCCTTCCCCGCCCGCTGCACGCGTTCCGCCTCCGCACGCTCTGCACACAAAGTCCGCCCGATCCGGTGCGCATCGTTTCGGCCGTGGCCGATGCGTCAACACTGGGCGGCGACGCCCGGCGGGCCGCGCTCGGCGAAACCCTCGACCTGCTTCTCGCACGCGACCAAGCCGGCGTGGCCCTGAGGGTCATGGAAAGGATCGTCGGCGCCGACGAGATCGCCGATCCGGACCTGGTGGGCATCTGGCTGCAACTCACGCTCACCAAGGGAACGTCGGCCGATGCCGAACGCCTGGTCCGGGCGTTCCCGACCGCCGCCCCCCTCCGCGCGATCCTCGAACAACTCGACAACCTGCTGAGTCCGACACCCACGACCGATCCCGAAACCCGCGCCGAACTCGCGTTTGTCATCGGCAACGAGTGGACGTCTATGGGCAGGGAGGCTGATGCCCTTTCGATGTTCCGGTTGGCCCTGCTGCTGAACGCCGATCACGGCTGGGCCGCGAACAATCTGGGATACGCGCTCCTTGAATCCGGCCGCGCGTTGCCCGAGGCCGAACGCTGGATCGAGCACGCCGCCCGCCTCCTGCCCGGCGAGGCCAGCGTCGTCGACTCGCTCGCGTGGCTCCGATTCAAGCAGGGTCGGCTTGTCGACGACGCCGGGCCGGGAGCCGTCACGCTCCTTCGGCGGGCGATCGCGCTCCCGGGCGGCGGTGACAATTCAGACCTCCACGACCATCTGGGCGATGCGCTCTTCCAATCCGGCCACCGGGCCGACGCCATCGCTTCCTGGCGGACCGCGCTCGACCTGATCTCTACCGACATCACCCGTGCCCAAACGTTCGGAGCGCCGCCCGCGACCACCGCGAGATTGCTCGAATCGGCCAAGGTGACCCGCGATAAACTCGCGGCGGCGACGGCGCAACAGCCGCCCACGAACCCGGCGCCTGTGAAATAGGGCTCCGTCGGCGAAGCGGGCCCGGCGAACATCACCACGCGAGGAACTACTTTGGCTGGACACAACAAATGGAGCAAGATTCGCCACCGCAAGGCGGTCGTCGACAAACGCCGCAGCAAAGTCTGGTCAAAGGTCAGCCGCGCCATGATCGTCGCCGCCAAGCACGGCGGTCCCGATCCGGCCTTTAACCTCGCCCTCCGCTACCAACTCGATGAGGCGCGGTACGCCAACATGCCGCGCGACTTGGTGGAGCGCGCGATCAAAAAAGGCGCGGGCGGCGGGCTTCAGGAAAACTACGAAACCATCCGCTACGAGGGGTACGGCCCGGGCGGAGCCGCGATCATCATCGACGCCCTCACCGACAACCGGACCCGCACCATCAACGAAATCCGCCTGGCCTTCACCGACCATGACAGTGCGATCGGCAATTCGGGCTGCGTCGCCTACATGTTCCAATCCCGCGGCCAGATTCTCGTGGACGGCAAGGGTGTTGCAGAAGAAACGCTCATGGAAACCGCGATCGGCGCGGGGGCCGTTGACGTCGAACCCCCGGACTCGGCCGACGACGAGCCCGCCTGGATCGTTCTGACGGACGTTGCGGGGTTCAACACGGTGAAAGACGCGATCGAGAAAGCGGGTCTCAAGATCAACCTCGCCGAACTCACCATGATCCCCGAAACCAGCGTGGCCGTCTCCGGTGAATCCGCCAAAACCCTCGTTGAACTCATCGATGCGCTCGAAGACCTCGACGACGTCCAGAAGGTCTACACCAACGCCGATATCGGAGTGTGAGGAAGCGGTCGAGTGCTGAAGCGGTCGAACGGTGCCGTGGCCGAACAATTCCTGCCCTTCATCGGCCGTCCGGCAACTCGCATCGGCTCCCAACCTCCACCCAGCTCGTTTCCGTGTGCCGCACGATCGCCCCCGTGGTCAGGTAGATCAACTGCTCGGCGATGTTGGTGCAGTGGTCCGCCATCAACTCACACTGGCTCGCCAGTTCGTGCAGGCGGAACGCCATGTCAACGCTCATCCGACCCTTGGCGATCTGTTCTTCGGCGTCACGCAGCAGCGCGCTCTTGAAGGCCGCCACCGCGTGCTGGCTCTGCAGCACCACCTTGGCCAGTTGCGGGTTGCTGTTCTGGATCGAGGTGTTGGCGTCCCGCAAAATCCCAACAACGCTGTTCGCCATCACCCGAAAGGTCGGCGGAAAGTTCCCCGCCGCGGCCTTCAGTAACGGAACCATTTCTGCAACGTCCACCGCCGCGTCCGCGATCCGCTCCAACTCGTTGTTCACCTTGACGATGGTCAGAACCGTCCGCAGATGCATCGGTTCGAGTTCCGCACCCGCCCTGGTCGCGTCCACCAGCAACTGCACGCACGCCTGCTCCATCGCGACGTCCGCCGTGTCGATCACGTCGTCCTGCTTCAAGACGGCCCGGGCCGCCTCGTCACTTCCGCTAAAGAGTGCATCGAAGGCCGCTTCCAGCATCGCCTGCACCCGCCGCCCCTGATCCACAAGGTCGGCCCGCAAGCGGTCCGTGCGCTTCACAAGTCCTTCGGTCGCTGTCGCCATGTCCCGTATCCGCCTGTAAAAAAACGCCCCGCTTTCGCCGCTTGAAGGCCACTGTATCCACGTTCAGCCCCGCTCACGCCCCACTGCCTCACGCCCCAATGCCGCCCACCTTCTTCAATCCCACACCGCCTGCATCCTCCCGGGCTCCGCAACCAGCCACGCCGCCCTCGCTGCCTACCTTCTTGTCCCGCACGATGCCCACGAACACCAGACCACCCCGCCAGGAACGCTTTTCTCATGTCATTTGAAATCCAATCCATCCACGCCCGGCAGATTCTCGACAGCCGCGGCAACCCCACGCTCGAGGTCGACGTCACGCTCGATTCCGGGTACACCGGGCGGGCCGCGGTTCCCAGCGGCGCCTCCACCGGCGAGAACGAGGCCGTTGAACTCCGGGATAACGACAAGACCCGATACATGGGCAAGAGCGTGATGAGCGCCGTCAACAACGTTAACCGACGCATCGCCCCGGAACTCCTCGGCCTCGACGCCCGCGCACAGGAAGCGATCGATGGCGCGATGCTCAAAATGGACGGGACGCCCAACAAGGCCCAATTGGGCGCGAACGGGATTCTCGGCATCTCAATGGCCGTCGCCAAGGCCGCCGCCGAGGCCAGCGGCCTGCCGCTGTACCGCTACTTGGGCGGCAGCGCCGCCAAAACCCTGCCCTGCCCCATGCTCAACATCCTGAATGGCGGCAAGCACGCCGACAACACCGTCGATTTTCAGGAGTTCATGATCCAGCCCTGGGGCTTCGACGATTTCGGCGAAGCCATGCGGGCCGGCGTCGAAATCTACCACACGCTCAAAAAGGTCCTGCATTCCCGTGGCATGTCCACCGCCGTCGGAGATGAGGGCGGCTTCGCCCCCAACCTCAAGAACAACGAAGAGGCTCTCAAGATCATCGAAGAGGCCGTCGACAAGGCCGGTTACAAGTGGGGCCACCAGATTTTCGTCGCCCTCGATCCCGCCACCAGCGAACTCTGGAACGAGGCCAAGGAAGACGGCAAGACCGGCTACAAGTTCTTTAAAAGCACCAAGGAGATCATGTCGAGCGACGGCATGATCCAGATGTGGACCGACTGGGCTCAGAAGTACCCGATCCGATCCATGGAAGACTGCCTCGGCGAGGCCGATTGGGACGGTTGGAAGAAGATGACCGATGCCCTCGGCGATAAGGTCCAATTGGTGGGCGACGACCTCTTCGTCACCAACAAGAAGTTCCTCCAGAAAGGCCTCGACACCGGGTGCGGCAACGCCATCCTCGTCAAGGTCAACCAGATCGGCACCCTCAGCGAAACCTTCGACGCCGTCAACCTCGCCATGCGCAACCGCTACGCCGCCATTCTCTCGCATCGTTCCGGCGAGACCGAGGACAGCACCATCGCCGACATCGCCGTCGCGACCAACTGCGGTCAGATCAAGACCGGCGCACCCTGTCGATCCGACCGCAACGCCAAGTACAACCAGCTCCTGAGGATCGCGGAAGAACTCGGGTCCGAAGCCGTTTACGGCGGCAAAACCTGGTGGCGACGCTAAGACCGATTGCCCGGCCCGCAGAACTGGCCCGAATGCGGCTCATGCCGCGCGGCTCATGCCGCGCGGCTCCCGTCCGCGTATCAGCCGACATACCGGGCCATGAGCACCCGTGCCTCTTCGACTTCGCGCGTGTTCCCCACGACGCAGCGTCCATCCGCGAACATCGTGATCGTCACGGCCCGACCGCGTTCCACGAACTCCCCCCGCGCTAAGTGCGGTGTGACTCGGACGGTGCCCACCGTTCGCCATCGCGCGGCCAGCGCTTCAAGGTCCGGACGCGCCGCAACGCCAGCCACCCGGGCCCCAAGCGAGGCCGCGATCTGCACGCTGTCCTGCCCGCAAAGCACGGTCGCGCGGCTTCCGTTGCCACCCTCCAGCCAGTCAAATCGCCGCAGCCCGCAGCACGGGCAGCCGTTATTCTTTGCCTCGCCCAGTGGCAACCGACGTTGAGTCCCGTTCCACGGATCGAACGCCACCAGCGTGGTTGGCGATGCCTCGCCCGTGACGATCAGTCTGACGACGTCGGTCACCTGATGGGCCGCCGCGATCACGACCACCGCGTTCAACACACCCGCCGTGTCGCAGGTGGGTGTCGAGCCCGGCGGCGGCGGTTCCGGAAACACACACCGCAGACACGCGCCCGCAGGCGGTACAAACGTCGCCTGCATCCCGCCCGTCCCCACCACACCGGCGTACGCCAGCGGCAGCCCGATCTTCACCGACACATCGTTGAGAAGATACCGCGTCTCAAAGTTATCCGTTCCGTCGAGAATCGCGGCAGCACCATCGCCCACCAACCGAGACGCGTTCGACTTCGAGAGGTCCTCCACCTCCGCCCGCACCGCCACGCCGGGATTGATCGCCCGCAAACGGGCCGCAGCAGCCACGGCCTTCGGCATCATCTCATCGGCGTCCGCCTGAACAAAGAGGGTCTGCCGGTGGAGGTTGCTTTCCTCCACAACATCGCGGTCGATGAGAGTGAGGCTTCCCACGCCGGCGCGGCAGAGCAGATCGGCGCTTGCGCACCCCAGCGCCCCCACCCCCACGATCACGACGTGGGCCTCGCCGAGCCGACGCTGACCCTCGGCACCAATGCCGGGGAGAAGCATCTGCCGCTGATACCGAGAGGTGGTGGTTCGCGGGCGTTCGATCTTCAACCGTACGGAGCGTGCAAGACCGCAGCCGATCCAACGTCTACTCAAAAAAATGGCCCGCGCCGGGCGGGCCGTTGAACGTCAGTTTTCCATCACCAGACGGGTGTGGTCAGGCCGCGAAGTGCGCGAACGCGCGGTTGGCTTCCGCCATCTTGTGCGTCTGATCGCGCATCATCATCGCCTTGCCTTGGCCTTGCGCCGCCAAGTACAACTCGTCGGCCAGCCGCTGCGAGATGGGCCGGCCCTTTTCGCTTCGGGCCGCATCCAGCAGCCAGCGGAAGGCGAGACTTTGCTGGCGGGTGCGGTTGACCTGCATCGGCACCTGATAATTGGCGCCGCCGATACGCTTGCTCCGGACTTCCACGTAAGGCTTGACGTTATCGAGTGCCTTCCGGAACACCTCGATGGCCTCCTTCGGGGCCTCGGGAGCGGTTTCCTTCGCCAACTTCAACTGGATGATGTCAAGGGCGTCGTACATCACCCGCTGCGCGACCGCCTTCTTCCCGTCCGACATGATGCAGTTGATGAAACGCGACATCGTCACGTCGCCGAAACGGGGGTCCGGCTTTAACTGTGCTTCCGCGTTCGTGAAACTCTTGCGACCCATCTTCGTGAAACTCCTGTGGCTGTCGAACCGGTTTTTCACCGGTTTCGTGTCGTTCACCGGTCGCCCGAAGCGATCCGATTACTGCCGAACGAACAGAACGGACGATCGATTTACTTCTTGCCGACCTTGGCGCCGTACTTGGAGCGACTCTGCTTGCGGTTCTCGACGCCGAGGCAGTCGAGCGTTCCGCGGACGATGTGGTAGCGCACGCCCGGAAGATCGCGCACGCGGCCGCCGCGGACCAGCACGATCGAGTGTTCCTGCAAGTTATGCCCTTCGCCGCCGATGTACGCCGTGACTTCACGCCCGTTAGAGAGGCGAACCTTCGCGACCTTGCGGAGCGCGGAGTTCGGCTTCTTGGGGGTGGTGGTCTTGACCACGAGGCAGACGCCCCGCTTCTGCGGGCAGGACACAAGGTCCTTGACCTTGTTGGTCTTGGTCATCGGACGACGGGGTTTGCGCACCAACTGATTGATCGTGGGCATGAGAAACTCAGGCGAGGCTTTACCAAACCGCTGAACCGGGACGCCCGGTCTGGGTAGGGTCGGAATACTAGCGGCTGCCCGAACAGAAGCAAGGGCAGAGGAGCCGCCCCACCGGCCAGTAGACTAGGGATTGCCCGCTGGCAGCCCGCTAGCCTTCGGATATGCTCACCTTCGCCGCCTTTCAGCAACTGATCCGTGAACGCTATTTCGCCACCGATTCGGCTCGGGGCACACCGGGAACGTTCATGTGGCTCATCGAGGAAGTCGGGGAACTGGCGACCAGTCTTCAAGAGAACGGCCCGGGGAAAACTCCTAGCGCCGACCAGCGGGCAAATCTGGAAGAAGAGTTCGCCGACGTGATCGCGTGGCTAACCACTCTTGCCAACATCCACGATGTCGACCTGGACCGAGCCCTGACGAAGTACACCGATCCGAAGCGCGTGGAAGGCGTGAAGAGTTGAACGACCGGCCGGATCACCCGCGTGAAGGTCAAACGTTGAAGTACTTGGCCTCGGGGTGATGCACGATGAGCGCGCTCGTGCTCTGTTCCGGATCAATCTGCCAGTTCTCGGTGAGGTGGCACCCGATCCGCTCCGGCTCCAACAACTCAAAAAGTTTCTTCTGGTCGCTCATCTCGGGGCACGCCGGATACCCAAAACTGTACCGGCTGCCCCGGTAATGCTGGGTGAAAAGGTCGCGGATCTTGGGCGAGTCCTCGTTGCCCAGCCCAAGTTCCTGACGCATGCGCTTGTGCCAGAACTCGGCGAGGGCTTCGGCGGTCTCGACGCCGAGGCCGTGGAGATAGAGATAATCCTTGTATTCATTGCGGTCGAAGAGGCGTTTGGCCTCCTCGCTGGCGGCAGGGCCCATGGTCACACAGTGCAGGCCGAGGACGTCGACCTCGCCCGAATCGACCGGGCGGAAGAAGTCGGAGATGCAGAGCCGCTGCTTGTCGACCTGCCGCGGGAAGCTGAAACGGAGAAGCTCGCGCGGGACGGAGGCGGCGGGTGATCGAGAAACCGTGGGGGCCGTGAAAGACGTCGGGTCCCAGACGATAAGGTCGTTGCCCTCGCTGTTGACGGGGTAGTAGCCGTACACGACGCCGGGCCGGAGAATTCGGCGGGCTTTGGCGTCCGCCTTGAGCGTCTCGAAGAGCGGTGTGATGACGTCCGCGATCTGGGCCTCGTAGTCCGCGTCGCTCAGGGCACCCTTCTTCAGTTGCCATTGGCCCCGGAACAGGGCCACGGGGTTAATAAAGGGATAGATGTCCGCAAGATCAAGGCCATCGACCACACGCGAGCCATAAAAGGGGGCGAGCGGGACGGCGTTCGCTATCGAAACCGCGGATCGAACGGCCGGGCCCGACATCGCCGCCGACGACGACGCGGTCGATCCGGCGTTGGCGGCCGCGAGCTTCGCAACCCGCGACTGCGTGATGACCTCTTCGGCTCTGCTGCGTTTGCTCAGCCGGTCTTTCACCTCCGCCGCCAGCGTGGCAGCGCCCCCGGAAACCAGGAGGTCCATGGTCCGGAGACCCTCGAAGGCATCTTTCCCGTAAAAGCATTCACCTGAATAGACCGACCGGAGGTGGCTTTCGCAATAGTGGCGGGTGAGCGCTGCGCCGCCCAGAATCACCGGCGGGTTCACTCCGCCGCTATTCATCTCCTTCAGGTTGTCCTCCATCACGTTCACGCTCTTGACCAAGAGGCCGCTCATGCCGATGGCGTCGGCGTTGTTGTCTTTCCACGCCTTCAGGATGTCGGCGATCGGCTGCTTGATCCCCAGATTGATCACGCGGTAGCCGTTGTTCGTCAGGATGATGTCCACCAAATTCTTGCCGATGTCGTGGACATCGCCCTTGACGGTGGCGAGCACGATGACGCCCTTGGCGCTCCCCGCGACGCGGTCCATCTTGGGCTCGAGGTACGCCACGGCCATCTTCATCACTTCTGCGGATTGCAGGACGAACGGCAGTTGCATCTGCCCGCTGCCGAAGAGTTCACCCACGGTCTTCATGCCGTCGAGCAGGTGGTCGTTGATGAGATCGAGCGGCGGGTACTTCAGCAGCGCTTCTTCAAGCGTCGCCGCGACCCCCTCCTTTTCCCCCTCGATAATGTGGGTCCGCAGCCGCTCTTCCAGAGTCTGGAGTCTCTTTTCTTTCTTCGCCGTGCCGGTTCCCTCGACATCCCTGAAGAGTTCGATAAACACCTGGAGCGGGTCGAAGCCCTCGCGCCGCCGGTCATACACAAGGTCGAGGCCCGCGGCCCACTGGTCGTCAGGGATCTTGTTCTTGGGCAGGATTTTGCTGAAATGCAGGATCGCGCTCGTGAGGCCCGCGGCCGTCAGTTCATGCAGAAACACCGAATTCAGCACCACCCGGGCGGCCGGTTTCAGCCCGAAACTCACGTTGGAGAGCCCCGCCGTGGTCTGACACTCCGGGAACTCCGCGGCGATCCGGCGGACGCCCTCGATCGTTTCCAACGCGCTGCGGCGGTCGGTCTCCATCCCCGTCGAAATCGGGAGAACGAGCGGATCAAACAGCACATCCGCGGGCGCCAGGCCGTGATGCGTCACCGCCCGTTCGAGAGCGCGGGCCGCGATTGACACCTTGCGGTCGGCGGTCCGGGCCATCGACGCCTCTTTATCCTCATCGATCGACCCGATCACCAACGCCGCGCCGTACCGCTTCGCGAGCCCGCAGATTTCATCGAACTTGTGCTCGCCGTCCTCGAAGTTGCCGGAATTGATGATGCACTTGCCGCCCGCGTGCTTGAGCCCCGCCTCGATCGTGTTGATCTGGGTCGAATCCAGCATCAGCGGGATATTGACCTGGCGAACCACCCGACGCACCACCTCGGCCATGTCGGCCGCGTTATCGCGGCCCGCGTAATCGACGTTGATATCCAGGACGTGCGCGCCGTCGTGCCGAACTTGCTCGCGCGCCAACGAGACGATCCCGTCCCAATCCTCGGCTTCAAGCAGCTTCTTGAAGGCCCGCGATCCCGACGCGTTCATGCGCTCGCCCACGATCAGGATCGAGTTGTCCTGCCGATAATCCTGCGGCGAATACAGACTCGTGACCGCCGGTGCCGGGGTGCTGACAACCCGGTTCGTGTTCGCAGGCCGCGTGCGGACCATCTCGGCGAGCAATCGGATGTGTTCCGGAGTCGTGCCGCAGCAGCCCCCGACCAGCCCGACGCCGTCGCCCTCGACAAACCGCTGCATCGCCTCCACGAACGGCTGCGGCTTGAGCGGATACTC